>DIET01000044.1 GCA_002418765.1 Peptococcaceae bacterium UBA5767
TACCGTTCGGTATACGGCGGTTCAACCACATAAGTGCTTTGAGCGTAATTGCTCGTACTGGGATGGAAAGTCATAATATCCAGCCTGTGCGAGCCTTTTGTTTGTAATGGAGCAGGAAAGCACGGCACTACCAGCAATACGCCAGTATCCAAGACGAGTGTTTCCCCATTGGTAAGCCTGCCAGTCAGAGATGCTGAGTTTCTTCAGATTCTTCACCCTTGTTCTCGGCTTCTTCCATTGCTTCCAGATGTACATTCGAAATCTTCTCCGTAACCATTCGCTCCATGACTGCAAGGTCCGTTTTATGTCAGCCACATAGTAGTAACCGAGCCATCCACGGATGTAGATTTTCACGTTTTCCATGACCTTACGCACATTCCTGCCCTGATTCCGGCGGGTCAGTTGTTTCAGCTTTCGTTTTGCTTTTACAAGGGAGTCCCGGTGGGCTCGTATGTAGATGCCTTTGCCGTTCTTTCCAAGACAGAAGCCAAGAAATTTGAAATGCTTTCTTGCCAGCACACTAACCACCTTGCTCTTTTGGACGTTGAGCCTGAGCTGCAATCTGCCCTCCAGATATCTTCGGCTACTCTCCAGCAAGCGTTCGGCGGCTCGTTTGCTCCTCGCCAGCACCACAATGTCATCCGCATAACGAATGACCTTCACGCCCCGACTTTCCATTTCCTGGTCGAATTCGTTCAGATAAATATTGGCCAGTAACGGTGAAAGTGGCCCGCCTTGCGGAGAGCCATCCTCGGTTCTGCTGAACACACCGCCTTCCATGACTCCGCTCTTCAGGTATTTCTTAACGAGTAAAATCACTCGTCTGTCCTGAATATGCTTACGCAAAAGATTTAAGAGTCGTTCGTGGTTGAGTGTGTCAAAATACTTGGACAGGTCTATTTCCACAGCGTGGCTGTAGCCTTGTTCCGCATACTCTTTCACTCTCAAGATTGCTTGTTGTGCGCTCCGTTTCGGTCGGTATCCGTAGCTTCCATCCGAAAAGAGTGGTTCAAAGATGGATTGAAGTTTCTGAGCAATAGCCTGTTGGATGACACGGTCGATGACCGTGGGTATCCCCATTCGTACTCCACCATTTGGTTTCGGAATTTCCTTGCGTCGCACTGGACTGGGCTTGTAGTGCCCTTCCCTAATGCTTTGCAGAAGTTCGTCCCGATGTTCCTTAATCCACGAAGATGCCTCTTCAACGGTCATTCCGTCGATTCCCGGCGCTCCGTGGTTACGCTTGACCCGCTTGTAGGCCTGGTTCAGGTTCCCCCGTTCCAGAATATGTTCCAGCAAGTCACTTGCACCGCCTCTTTCTTTGCTTTCCCGAGTGCTGGTGCTCTGCGCTCCTGCATACTCTTTGCGTTCCACGCTATTCCTTTGCAGGTAGCCCTTTCGGTATTCTGCTTTCAACACACCAGCCTCCTTCCAGCTCTTACTCAAGACTTACGATTGTTCGGCCCTTCCTGAAAAAAAACTACAGTACTATGGCCTCTGCTGACTTCTCACGGCAAGCTTTACTCCATGTTTCGGGTTGGTCCTACTCCACGTCCGTGAGATCTCCCCGGGTAAGAACGATAACCTTCATCCCATATAACCGCCGCATTTACCGCACAGGATTCGGGTAGCATTGGACTTCGTTTTGTATGGCAAACTCATCCGGCCTGTACGGCCTCAGTATGCGATTTCTTTTCGTCGGTCCGGGACTTTGCCTCTGGCTTCCTTCAGACTCCACCTCGCGATGGACGCCCTTGCCTTCAACTAACGCTTCCTGCTACCGAGTGCGTAGTGGACTTGCACCACCAAGTTATCGCCCATGCCGGGCGCACCATAAAAAATGCTACTACACCAAAATGGTGCAGTAGCATGAGAAGAACTACCCAGAATAATCCTTGATTTAATCAGTTATGATAAATAAAAGCCCTCCAGTTGTTCAGCAGTAGGCTCTTTGGTCATGAAGCTGATAATTACCAAAGAAATAAGAGAAAGGGGCATACCTACGAGGATGGGAGCCACACCATAGGGAGATCCCATGATGTACCAAATGATGGTGAGCCCTGACCCAAGAATGAAGCTCCATAAGGCACCTTGATGCGTCGCTCTTTTCCAGAAGAACATAGCCATAACGGGGAAGAAAATTCCCGATCCAGCAATAGAACCAGAAAACAAGAGAATATCCAGAAGCGATGGCATTTGAACAGCAATGAAACTCGCCAAAACACCAATGACCACCAATCCAGCCCTGTTTAGGTTACGATAACTGCTTTCTGGAATGATTTTCCCTGTTACTCTGCGATAGATGTCAGGAATAAAGTCATAAGTAAGTGTCATATTGGCTGCAAACATAAAGGCACTAAATGATGAGATCAATGCTGCCATGATACCTACAAGCACAAGGGCTGATACGACTGGCGAGAAGAAATCTTGTGCCATCTGAACAGCAATCAAATCTGGAGATTGCGTCCATGTGGGATATAGCGTATAGGCAGCAAGTCCGGCAAACAATGTAAAAGCACATACAGGAATGTAAATCAAAAATGATAACGTCATCCCTTTGGTCATATCTTTATCACTCTTTGCGGAAGCAACCCGTGCCCACGCTGTCGGCTCAACCAAAAATGCTGGAACCAAAGAGATCAACAAGACAAGGACCGCACCTCCACCAATCCCAATGGGATTTAGAAAGTCTGCAGGGACTTGAGCAATCACATTGGATACACCCCCTGCACTACTGGCAGCAAATATTCCGAGGACTGCTGTTCCTACTATTACCAAACCAGCTTGGATATAATCCGCATAAACCACTGAGGTGAAACCGCCTACCATCTGATAGCCAAGAACAATGGCCAAACAGATCACAGCAGAGGTGATTGGACCAAATCCGAAGAAATGAGCAAAGGTTTCTTGAAACACATAGAAACTGAGTGCAGCATAGCCTGATAAAGAAATAATCCAAATGATGCTATAAAGTGGCCTAATAATAGGGCTGTACCGTTTTTCCAGCATTTCGGGCTGAGAAATCATGGGAATTCTGCGTATTCGTTTTCCCAACCAAAATCCCAGCAACAAGAAAACAATCATTTCTGCCCCGGCAAGATACCAGATTGCCGATATCCCGACCCCATATGCTCCACCAGTATTGAGGAACACAGTAGCCATATCCAGCCATGCGGCAGCCATCGTGAGGCCTACCCCTACGAATGTCATCTTCCGACCAGCAATAAACCAGTCTTCCAATGTACCTTCATCTGTTTTTCTTGCCTGGATTGAGCTGAAAATAATGGTCCCTCCTACATACAAAATCATAAGTACAACAAACAGTACCATTGTAGTTGACATATAATTCTCCCCTCCGATGAACATCCATTCATCAAATCCACATCCATGAAACAATTCAGACTACTTCTGGGTAGTACATTCTTTCAAACAAATTTACTTGGGTACAATCATACTTTTCACACAAGTTTTATCCATCCCGGCACGAATGGCTTTTTCAGCTTCCTCAACCGGGAATCTATGGGTGATCAAATCCTTATAAGGAAAGCGGTCTTTGGTAGCAGCCAATAAATTAAGGGCAATACCAATTTGTGAATTGGGATAAGCAAAGACACCACTGATATCTACATCCTTATTCACAATATGCTGCGCATTGATGGAAGCATTCCCCACATCGCTGAAGTGACCAAACTCAATAATTTTTCCACCTGGTCTAACAAGCATCAAAGACTCCTCAAAGGCTGCTGGTATACCAGCCATTTCCAGAACCACATCAGCGCCCAAACCATTGGTCAATTCTTTGACACGTGCTTCCCTTGCCTCTTTGGTTGTGTACTCATTTAGATTGATGATTTCATCACAGCCAAATTTTTTGGCCATGTCTATTCTTAAGTCCACACCTTCAATGCCAATAACAGGATAGGCTCCTGCTGTCTTGGCAGCGGCTGCAGCCAATATGCCAATCGTCCCCAATCCTTGAATAACCACTGATTTCCCAGCTCCAAATCCTTCATTGGCACTAGGTAGCCCTGGTGAATAGGCCCTCTCAAACGTTCTTGTAGCACAGGCCATCGGGTCTGCCAGTGCTGCAATTTCCAAATCCAAACCTTCCGGAACCTTGAACACCCAACTGCCAGGTTTTAAATAAACATACTCAGAAAATCCTCCAAACAAATGTGGTGCTTCCGTCGAGGTGAGCGTAATACCATAGATATCACAGTTTTCACATAAGTTATTCCTTTGAGGAACGAAGCGGCAATAGTAGCATTCTCCACAAACCAAACTCGTTCCCAACGTGACTGCATCTCCTATCTGGAGTGGTTTCCCCAACATATCTTTTCTTGGGAAATCGCTACCCATCTCTTCCATGATGCCAGCAAACTCATGCCCCAAAACAAGAGGCGTTGGCACGGCCAAGTCACCCCTGAAAATATGGGGGTCCGTTCCACAAACGCCGCAATGCGTCACCCTCAATAAAGCCCCATCCTTTTCCACCTTCGGCTTAGGGAATTCTTGAATTTCCAATTGTTCTTTGCCCAAAAAAACTGCTGCTTTAACCATATTGACCTCCTCCAATCATTGATTTAGCCTCCTGATACAGGCCCTAAAATCTTCACCAAACTGTTTTCATAGATGATATCGTGTGGCTTGGCTATTTTGTTGTCCACGGTAATCGTGGCGTTCAGATCACAACAAGTAGCATCCTCTTCCCATTCCCTAGAATTTTGGGCGTAGTCTTTAAGAACCGGATACCGATGACATAATGCATTCAGCATAGAAACAACCTGCATCCCCTCCTTCGGAATCTCAACATCAATATCTTGCTTACCCAATATCATGCTATACGGAGCATAAAGACGAATTTTCAACGATTCTGCACCGCACTTTCCATCAAGACCTCCCAAACATTACTTAGCCCCAAGCGTTTTAGCGTATCCTCTTTCGGAATCCCCGTCTCCTTGTCCCAGCCAATGGCATCAAAGTACTCATCAATCATACCGTCAATATTTTGTACTGACTCTCCATCACTGGGGCCTCGCCTGATGGGGTCTTTTAAACGTTTGGGGATGAGATCATCTTTTCTGGTCAAACCAGCACGAATATTGAAACAACGCTTCATATTCCAAGAACGTTCTGCTGCTTCAAAGAGTTCTTGGTCTGTGACATCCCATCCAGTTAATGCCGACAATAACGTGGCATATAACTGAGGTGTAATGCATTCATCATCGGCTCCCCAGGAATGGAATACGCAGGCCCCTATGATTTCAGAAATCTCGCCTTGCATCGCAACATATTTGTAGGCCAACCCTTTTTTTGCATTCAATTCAAGCATCTTGTCTGTAGGTGGCCAAGGTTGACCCAGCGCATTCATGCCACATTCAAACTGACCGGAATCCCATATGGCTGCCCAATTGGGGTGCATGTGACAGGCACCTCGCGGATTAACAGCATACTGCAGCGCCATGATTTTTGATTCTCCACGCGGCTCATGCATAGGCACTTCCATGCCTTTGACATGAAGAGCAAAATCATCTGCATTCTGTCCAATCAACTCAGCTGCTCTTCGAACGCCCTGAGACAATATTTTTCCAAATCCTCTTTGCATAGAAATATCTTCTATTAGTTCCAAGATCAAATCCGCATCTCCCCAACTCAGTTCTCTACCTTCTAGTTCAAAATCGTTAAGTAAACCGTTCTCATAACATTCTATGGCAAAGGCAATCGCAACACCGACACTAATCGTGTCTAATCCATAATCATTGCAGAGATAATTGGCTTTTAACAATGACTCCAAATTGCCATTTTCACACAAAGAACCCAAAGCTGCTAAGGTTTCATACTCTGGTCCTTCCTGGGGAATGGTTTGATATTTCCCCTGCTCAACCACGGTATACCGACCACATCCCATACTGCATCCATAGCAAGCTCGTCTCTTGATGAGATTCTCCTTGGTTAATCTTTCCCCACCGATATCATCAGCACTCTCAAATTGACCATAGGTAAAATTCCGTGTAGGTAGTCCACCAGCTGCATTTTGGATGCCAATCAACAACGGTGTTCCAAACTGATTAATACCTTCAAATGGATATCTGCCCAGGTACTCTTCCGCCAACGTTACGGCCTTCATAAAATGATCAGGATGCGCAACCTGAAGACTTCCCTTTCCAGATACCGCTACGGCTTTCAGATTCTTAGAACCCATAAGTGCGCCACCGCCGCCTCTGGCTGCGACACGTCCTCTGTCATTAACAACAGCAGCATATAGGACTTGGTTCTCTCCACCTTGACCAATCAGGGCAATGGATGAATCCAGCTCATCAATCTCGTTCTGAATAAAAGTTGTGCTGTATTCGATTCCTTTACCCCAAATCAAGCTGGCATCTTTGATCTCAACCTGCTCGTCGTGAATCCACAAATAGACTGGCGTTTCAGACTTTCCCTCAATGACCAAAAAGTCAAACCCGGCATATTTTAAGCGAGGTCCAAAGCTTCCACCGGCTCTAGATTCACACCAAGCTCCGGTCAAGGGAGACCGATAACACAAAGCATAACTGCCCCCACTGGGTACAAGTGTTCCAGCAATGGGACCCGTGGCAAATACGATCTTATTGTTCTCGCTCAATGGATCAACATCTCCATCAAGTTCATCCCATAACAATTTCACAGCATATCCGGATGCACCAATATAAGGGCGAATGGCATCTTCTGTCAACATCTCAACATTGATTTCCCTGCTTGATAAATCAACTCGTAAAATTTTCCCGCAATATCCTCCGTTCATCATCTCTCATCACCCCCTATTTCAGTTTCTCCAGATTCAAATTGCTGGCCGACCCGCCTTTTAATTCAGAAACCAAGCTCTTTGCATACCGTTCCCGCTTGATTGCCGCAGCCTTTTCAACATCAAGATATTGTAAGGCATTCTCTGGGCAATGCTGTACACATACTGGATTTCCACCACATAAATCACATTTTTTGGCCTTCCTAACACTAGCGTCTACTGTAATCATCCCATAAGGACAAGCCATCACACATTTGCCACAACCAATGCATCGTTCATCGTCAACAACGACAGCACCAGTTTTCTTGTCTCTAGACAAAGCTCCGTAAAGACAAGCATTGATACAAATGCCACATTGCAGGCAAATGGCTGCAACATCAATGGAAGGTTCTCTTCTTAAAACTTTTAATCTGGCTTTGGCCGGATTGATCAGCCCCTCTTTGTTCATCGCACACCATAATTCACAGCGATGACAGCCTGTACATTTATCCGGAAATATAACCAAAGTCTTTGGCATCACTCGCACCTCCTTAACAATTAAACAACACATAATCTATGAAATTGCTCATTTTACTATATTAACGTAATGGCATTCACCGGACACATCTGGGGACAAAGACCACAGCCATCGCATTGTGTCTGGTCCACGACATAACTCTCTGTTCCTGGACTGATCGCCCGGTAAAAACATACCTTTTCACAAATGCCGCAGTTGGTGCAGGCCTCCGCATCAATATAGGCATATTTGGCAGGCAGTTTGGCCAGTTCCTCCACAGG
>DIET01000006.1 GCA_002418765.1 Peptococcaceae bacterium UBA5767
GTGAGACTGATTCCAAAGCTTTCAGTTGTTCCTTTAACGGTTCGTTCACTGCCATAACTCAACTAGACTGCACGTTTCTTGAATTCTTCATCAAATCTTCTGTGGGTGTTTGGCATTTTTCATCCCTCCTGTGGATATTACTATCTTACCAAACTGTCCGTTATTGTAACATGGAACCACATAATAATAAACTTGAATCATCAGTAAATAACTTAACGAGCTTTCTCATTCATGATATTAATAGATCAATCACTAATTACTTGCATACCTTCACTTACAAAAGTAACACAAACCTTAGTATTCTCAACTCCATTAACCTGCATAGCACAATCTGTACAATGTCCAATAGCACAAAAAATACCCCTTGGTTCGTTTTTCTTGTGGGAATGCCGAAAAACACGTACTCCTGAGGCTACCAGAGCTGCAGCAACCGTCTCCCCTTCAAACGCAATAATTTCCTTTCCATCGAAGTATATTGCTATCTGCTTACGCTTTTCTTGTTTCCCAAGTATAGGATGGTCAGTGATTCTTCCAAAATGCTGCGCCATATCCCAAATCTACTCCTTTTCATTAATTTCACTATCCCACACAGACAACTCAGTTATACTTATAGGTTGTATAGGAGTTCTGATATTTATAGTATCTTCTGCTATTTCGCAACTATCTGAATATTCTTTAAGCATCTGCATCAGAAGGCGTTGACACGTCCTGCCCTGACAAGAACCCATACCGGCGCGTGTATACTTACGAATATCACCCGGTATCAACAAACCTGATACAATGGCTTTCTTTACCTCTCCATATGTCACGTCCTCACAACGACAAATAATTGTAGCATCATCCATAATTCACACCACCTTTTCAAACCTACAAGGATCAAAACTCGATAAGTCATAGGATATTCTCTCTCCTTCTAACAAAGAGCTTGCAAGTTTACCCAGTATCGGCGTCATAATTAAAACACTAGCAAACCCGGATGCAAGAAGTAAATTATTATATGGTCTAACAAAACCAAAAAATGGCTTCCCATCAGGAACAAATGGTATTGGGCATATCCATGAACGTATAACTTTGCAAACTCCGAATTTCGGGAAATGCAATTTAATATTCGCAGCCATATCTCTAAGAAATTCAGGTGGCACAGCATTCACTATCTCTGGGGTTACCATGCTTGATTGTGCTGAAACAAGATTGCCATGCGAGTCTTGCAATATAACGAATTCACTAGCTACTAGTTTAGGAATATTTTCCCAGCCTAATTCCATCGCCAGTTCTCCACTTCGTTGTTCCATACGTACACGTGTTGGCTCAAATTGATAAATTACATTATTAAGGGAGATTCCACCTCGTTCAGCCACTAGTGCAGCACCTTGGATGTAATACTCTGGTATATCAATATTCAAAGTTAGCATCAACTCTCGAGTCCATGCTCCTGTAGCCACTACATATTGCTCAGCTTGTATGGTACCTTTTTCTGTAATGACTCCCAATATTCTTTCGTTATTCTTTCTAAAACCAATAGCTTTATTATGAGGATACCAATCCATTCCGTATTCTCGGGCCCGAGTAAAATAAGCATAAACCACTCTCAAAGGATCCATTTTCCATTGAGTAAAATACAGGGCTCCTAACATGCCTTCCATATTTAACTCGGGTTCTAACTTATGTAAAGTTGAATCATCAACCACATCATATTCAAAACCGTTTTCGACATAAAAATCACTCATTCTCCTAGCTTCTGCAAAATTTTCTTCATTTTTTATATAGCAAATCATTTTTGCAGTTTCAAAACCAACATCCCCCCCCAACTCCTCAGCCATATTAGCATAGCTCTCAATACTTTCCACACAAAGATCAAATATCATGCCCCTTGTAACCCCTTCAAACAATAGCAATGAAGTGTTTGCCGAAGATGCTCCAGCGCTCAATCCTAAGGAATCTATCAACGCTACTTTACGCCCTTTTTTAGCTAATTCATATGCGGTTGAAAGGCCAACAAGTCCAGAACCTATGACTGCAACATCATACGTTTTCATTAAAATTTTTCCCCTTTCGCTCAATACCCCGTACCTGCGCAGCATATTCCTTTGGAACAGAAATATAGAGTAGCATAGTATTATCACAGTCTACCAACTTCTTTATCCGAACAACCTGTGCAACACACACAACTTCCCCAGATCTTGAAACTGCTCTAACAATTTCATCCTGTTTTGGAAGTGGTAAATACTCATAGGGAATCGCTATCTCTGCCCTAGTATTACTATAGTTCATATTGATAAGGAAGCAGGCCATGCCCGGACAAGACACCACACATCGACCACACCCCGTACACTTTGCTAAATCTAATTTTGGGAGATTTGTGATATCATCTCCAATGGTGATTGCGCCAAGAGGACAACATTTTTCGCATGGGTTACACGGAATACCTTCAAAACATTCAATAACTGCCTTTGGCTTATCATATTTTCTATATGCATCTACATTATAGGATGGCAACTCATTTTTCCCTTTTTTTCGAAGTTGTTCTAAGCTAAGTTGTTTTCTCTCTGGAACATTTGTTACCGAAATTCCCAAATAATTTGTTACAGCCATGCCCACAAGTGTACCCTCTTCCATGGCTATGGAAGCTTCTTCTACCCCTGCAAGATCTCCTGCAACAAAAATACCCTTTTTACTTGTCATCATATTTTCATCATACCAAGGAATGATTTCATTCTTATTGGAATTTTTCACCAGCTTACATCCAACCATAGCTACAAGTTTTACAAGCGGTGAGAGTCCTACAGCCAAACATATGGTATCAACATTCAATCTTTTTTCAGAGCCTAAAATAGGATTGAAATTATTATCCAATTCCGCAATTATTGCACCTTCTACCTGTTCTTTCCCCAATGCTTCAAGAATAGTACACGAAGTGTATATTGGCACACCTGCACGACGAATCTTACTGGCATGAACAGCGTACCCACCAATCTTTGGTAGCGCTTCAATAACAGCAGCAACTTCAATTCCTGCTTGCATGAGCTGATAGGATACGATAAGGCCTACATTGCCTGCCCCAACCATCAAAACACGCTGACTAAAACGTATGCGGAATAAATTAGCCAAAGTCTGAGCCGCCCCTGCAGTAATGACACCCGGTTTTGTCCAACCTGGGAATGCAAGGGCATTTTCACTAGCACCTAACGCTAAAACTATGGCACTCCCCTTAAAACAAAGAGTTTTTTGTCCATCTGCTGCAAAAACATTATATCCACTATCACCATCAGGATATATTGCATAAACTGATGTATTAAATGTAAACATACTACCTTTTCTTAAATTCGAATCATATAGTATCCTAGAAAGGCTTGTGCCTCTAACTCCTGCACAAACCGATGCTGAACCGAAAAATTTATGTATTTGCTTAATAAGTTGCCCTCCTGCAGAAGCATTACTATCGACAACCATAACTGAACATCCTGATATACTTATTTGTTCAGCCGCAGCAAGACCTGCTGGGCCGGCGCCCACAACTATAACATCATATTTATTCATCTGACTTACTCCATATTTATTCATCTGACTTACTCCATATTTATACACCTTGGCATGCTGATCAGGATGTTCTCAAAAAACCTAAGATAAAAGTAACTTATAATTTTGGATAATATACAATATGAATGAAAAACTGAATGATTAAGTACCTATACTGGTGTAAAAACAAAGTGAGCCAAAAACTCACACCTCGGTTACAATAAATGTGCTAGCAAATACTAAACCGAGGAGTATGAATCATGGCTCAGTTCAATATTACCTTAACCGAAGAACACTTGCACGGCCTTTTCGTCTCAGATGGCAAAGACAAAGCATTTTCCAACTTGCTTGAAGAAATCTTTAATCAGGTGCTGGTTGCCCAATCCAAAGAGCAGGTCTGTGCAGCACCATACGAACGTACAGAGGATAGAACTGCCTATCGAAACGGCTTTAGGGACAGACAACTTACCACCAGGGTTGGAACAATTACTTTGCATGTTCCCAGACACCGTAACGGTGACTTCAGCACAGAGCTCTTTGAACGTTACCAACGTAGTGAGCAAGCTCTGCTTCTAGCCATGATGCAAATGGTCGTTAGCGATGTCTCTACCAGAAAAATGGAAGACATCACCTATGAGCTCTGTGGTAAGAATTTTTCCAAGTCTATGGTTTCCAAACTGTGCGAGAGACTGGATCCTATCGTGAAGAGCTTTCAGAACAGACCACTTGAGAAGCATTATCCCTTCTTGGTAGTGGATGTCCTGTACCTCAAGGTGCGTGAGGACGGCAGAGTCCGTTCTAAAGGGTTGTTGGTAGCCGTTGCAGTTAACCAGGATGGACACCGGGAAATAATAGGTTTTAGGGTGCGGTCACGGAATCAGAAACCAGTTGGGGTGACTTCTTTTCTTCTCTGAAGGAGCGTGGTTTAAGCGATGTTCACCTTGTTCCTTCGGACAGCCACAAGGGGCTGGTGAATGCCGTCCGGAAACATTTACAGGGCGCTACCTGGCAGAGGTGCCAAACGCATTTTTCCAGGAACATGCTGGTCATGACACCGAAGTCATTGCAGCCA
>DIET01000001.1 GCA_002418765.1 Peptococcaceae bacterium UBA5767
TCGTTCAATGAGACACGTATAATACATACAATATGGAAAAGCACAGACCAGGAACAAGTAAGGATTATGATTCTCTTAAAGAAAGTGACCGGATGCTGAGAGGTGCAAGAGAAATGATTCTGAATACATCTTGAGAGCTGCTCACCGAAGGGAAACTGTGTAGGCTGAGTCAGGTTGGTACCCGTTAACGTACTTGAGCTTATAAGGCTCCATGAGGTTTCTGTTGTAAAACAGAAACGAATGAAGGTGGTAACACGGTTGAACCGTCCTTTGCGTAAGCAAAGGACATTTTTTATTATAAAACGATTGATTCGGAGGAGACTTATGGCGAATATCAAGTATTATAGTGGTAAAAAAATCCCTTTGGAAATGCACAAGGTGCGTATTGTACAGAAGTTGAGGCTTCTGCCTATCGAGGAGCGACTCGATGCTATAACCAAAGCTGGCAACAATACCTTTCTTTTGAACAACCGTGATGTGTTTTTGGATATGCTTACTGATAGTGGTGTGAATGCCATGAGTGATCAGCAGGAAGCAGCAATGATGATTGCTGATGATAGCTATGCCGGCAGTGAGACATTTGTGCGATTTGAAAGTAAACTGAAAGAAATTTTTGGTATGGACTACGTGCTGCCTTTTCACCAAGGGAGAGCTTGTGAAAATATTTTGTCTCAGGTTTTCGTGGGAGAGGGACAAATTGTACCCATGAATTATCATTTTACTACCACGAAAGCGCACATCAACATCAATGGCGGTCGTGTTGAAGAGATTATCATTGATGCGGGATTAGAAGTGACCAGCAACCATTCTTTCAAAGGGAATATGGATCCCGAAAAATTAAAGAAGATTGTTCATGAACATGGCCGTGAAAAAATTGCTTTTGTCCGTATGGAAGCAGGTACCAATTTGGTTGGTGGACAGCCCTTTTCTATGCAAAACCTGCGGGATATCCGTCAGGTCTGCGATGCCCATCAGCTGATTTTGGTTATGGATGCCAGTTTGCTTTCGGATAACTTGCATTTCATCAAGACCAAGGAAGAAGCGTGTCAGCATCTTTCGATTCGTGAGATAACCCGACAGATGGCAGATCTTTGTGATATCATTTATTTTTCAGCCAGAAAATTAGGATGTGCCAGAGGGGGAGGCATGTGCATACGGACACCAGAGCTTTACGGTACCATGAAAGAGCTGATTCCCCTTTATGAAGGATTTTTAACCTATGGTGGCATGTCGGTAAGAGAAATTGAAGCCATCACGGTGGGCCTTGAGGAGACCATGGATGAAGATATTATTGACCAGGGACCACAGTTCATTGAATACATGGTCAATGAACTGGATAAACGAGGCATACCTGTTGTAACCCCACCAGGAGGTCTGGGATGCCATATTGATGCCAAATGTTTTGTAGATCATATTCCACAGACAGAGTATCCAGCGGGTGCTTTGGCGTCTGCTCTTTATCTAATCAGTGGTATTCGTGGCATGGAGCGTGGTACCATATCTGAGCAACGAGAAGAAGATGGTACAGAAGTATTGGCCAACATGGAATTACTGCGATTGGCGTTACCGCGTCGGGTCTTTACCATGTCTCAGATTGAATATGCCATTGATCGCCTTAGTTGGCTTTATGAACATCGAAAATTGGTAAGAGGCCTGGTTTTTACAGAGGAACCACAGATACTTCGATTCTTCTTTGGTAAGTTAAGACCGGTATCAGACTGGCAACAAAAATTGTGTCAGCAGTTTAAAAAGGATTTTGGCGATAGCCTCTAATGGATAAGCATAAAGATACCCTGAGAAGGGTATCTTTTTTGAGCTTTTTACATGCCGGGTTTGGTATAAGCACAATATGAAAGAGAGCAATAGGGTAAAGACAGCGTGAGTATCTTTTATGGTTCAGGAAAAAGAGAAAAAGAAAAATGAGACCGCAGGAGATAGCCTACAGTCTCTGGAGTCCTATGTGCAATGCAATGAAAACAACAGGATAGGTATTATAAGGAAGGGTCAGTTGTTGTAGTAAAGATTGTCACTAGAAAATTCTTGATCGCTGGTAACATCGATGCCCAAGCGTTGATAAATTTTCTCATCACTGGGGCTTAAGATGGTGGTTGAATGAGCCTGTGTGTTTTGCAATTGGGGTAGTTTTTCCATGGCCAATTGAGCCACTGGATTGGTTACGGCACAGATACTTAATGCGATGAGGATTTCTTCACAGTTCAGTGCCAGATAACGACCACCCAAAATTTCAGTTTTGAGATTGCGGATGGGTTCTAGGATAACAGGAGAAATCAAGTGGATCTCTTCACCGATATGTGCCAGTTCTTTGACTGCGTTTAAGACAGCTGCCGCGCCAGCATTCATGACCGCTGAGCCTTTTCCGGTTACGATGCTGCCATCAGGTAAAGAAAGAGCCATGGCTGAACAAACACTGGATTCGGGACTTTCTTGGCGCAAGCAGTCGGCACGTTCGCGTGCAGGTATAACTACTTGTCGGTCTTCCGGCTTGAGATTGAGTTCTTCCATGAGCAATCTGGCTCTTTCTACAGAATCAGAAGACTCATAACCTTTTTTGAAATCACACGCTACCTTCAAATAGCGACGAATCACTTCTTGTTTGGCCGCTTCTTGCACAACTTTATCATCAATGATTCCGAAACCCACGCGGTTTACCCCCATATCGGTTGGTGATTGGAAGATGGATGGTCTCAGGGTAATTTTCTCAATAATTCGCTTTAGAACAGGAAATGTTTCAATATCACGGTTGTAATTAATAGCAATGGTCCCATAGGCATCCATGTGAAAAGAATCAATGAGATTGATGTCTTTGAGGTCAACGGTTGCCGATTCATAGGCAATATTGACCGGATGCTTGAGTGGTAGATTCCAAACTGGGAATGTTTCGAATTTGGAGTAGCCAGCAACGTTGCCGCGTTTGTGTTCGTGATAGAGTTGTGAGAGACAGGTAGCCAATTTTCCACTACCAGGACCGGGCCCTGTCACTACCACGATGGGTTTGGTGGTGCTGATGTATTCGTTTTTCCCATAACCATCATCGCTGACTATTTTTTCAACATCCGTGGGATAGCCTTCTGTAGCAAAATGGGTGTATACCTGAATGTTTCTTTGTTTTAGTTTGTTGATGAATACATTGGTGGATGGCTGATGATCATAACGGGTAATGACCACGCTGTTCACATCAAGTCCATTGTTGCGCAAATCATCAATAAGACGAAATGTTTCCAAGGCGTAGGTGGTGCCGAAGTCTCCGCGCATCTTGCTACGTTCAATATCGCCGGAAAAAATACAGATGATGATTTCCAACTTGTCTTTTAGCATATGTAGTAGTTTAAGTTTGGCATTCTCATCGTAACCAGGCAAGACCCGTTTGGCGTGCAAATCATTGGTCAGTTTGCCACCGAATTCCAAATACAGCTTATCGTAATTATTTACCCGTTCCAAAATGAAAGCAGACTGCTCTTCCATATACTTTTTCTGATCAAATCCAATCTTCATAATCGCTCCCCATGTGTATTTTTATTCCCCAAAAAGCAAACAGCTTGCCATACGATTCGGCAATCCACATTGCCTGCATGACCAGCTGCATTTACAAGGATCTGTTAAGACCCTATTTATATTATACTGAAATATGAAACAAAACGCCAAGGCAATCTTATCAAATTCGAAGAATCTTTATTCAGGGCTTATCCTTGTCCATCATGAATAGGTGCGAAGACCATGGCACTATCTGGAATATGAACCAGAATGTCATGACCAGGTTCGAGATTGAGATCCATGAATTCATTTCTTTTGATGGTCACGGTGATGGGGGGTGTGCCCTCACACTGTAACTGATAGGCATCATGAATAGGAATGACATGCTTGATGCGCAGTTCTAGTGTATTGATGGCTTTTTTCCCTTGGTTGTGCAACCGAAGGTCATTGGCTTGCAAAAATAGATGTACTTTTTGATGTTGAGGTATTGTTATTTGTGAGGGAATCATCAGGAATTGTCCATCAGGCAGTAGAAATTTGTGTTCTTTTACCGTGCCTTCCAGGATATTTTCATAACCCATCAATTGGGCTACATTTTTGGTTGCCGGTCGTTCAAAAACGTCTCGTGGAGGGGCATCCTGGATGATCCTTCCTTGTTCCATGACCAAAACACGGTTGGCCAGCAAAGGAATCTCAGCTGGATGATGGGTAATAAAGACCATGGTTATGCCTGCTTCTTTGACGATACGCAACAAATCCAGAAGAATACTGCTGCGTGTTGGCAGGTCCAGGGCGCTGAATGGCTCATCCAGGAATAGAATGGTTGGTTGGGTAACCAAGGCTCTGGCCAAACTGACTCGCTTGGCTTCTCCACCAGATAAATTTCTGGCTTCACGGTAGGCCAAATGTTCAATGCCAAATCGAGAAAGCCAGCGTCTGGCCTCTAGATCACGGTTTTTTTTGTTGATACCGCGGAGTTTTAATCCCAAAGACACATTGTACAGAACCGTTCCTTTTAATAAATTGGCCTCTTGAAACATCATAGAGAATTGCCGTCTGAGTGTCAGTTGGTTTGTAGACCTGATACCTGGGTAGGAGAGTGTGCCGCTGCTTTTTTCTTGCAATAAAGCGAGAAGGCGAATGAGGCTGCTTTTTCCAGCGCCATTGTTGCCAATAAGTGCGATGCGCTCTCCTTGGTGTATTTGCAAGTCCTTGATATTCACGATTGTTTTGTTGTTTGCGCGCCAACTCAGATTTTGCGCATGCAGCAGAAGATTCATGAATGGGCCTCTCTTTGCTGCACAATGGTGAGAAGTAAGGTTACTCCATAGGCCAAAAGAAGCAGGATGGTACCTAAGGCAATCGCTACTTCAAGATTTCCTTTGGAGACTTCCATGACCGTGGCCGTGGTCAAAACCCGGCTATAGCCCTTGATGTTGCCCCCCACCATCATGGATGCTCCCACCTCGGAAATAACAGCACCGAATCCAGCGATGACGGCTGCTGCCAGCGCAAGTTTGGCTTCTTTCACGAGAAGCCAGAATGTTTGCATTCTGGTAGCCCCCAGAGCTTTGATTTGTTCGTGCACCCCAGGTTTTATATTTTGTATACCAGCCACGGTAAAGGCTATGACCAAGGGACTGGCAATGATAAACTGAGCAATGAGCATGGCTGTTGGGGAATACATAATATTAAGAAAACCAAAGGGCCCATAACGCCAGAGAAATACAGAGACCCACAGACCGGCCACTGTAGGGGGCATACCCATGCCTGTGTTAAAGATACTGATCAGAAAGCGGCGACCAAAAAAAGGCTTGATGGCCAGAAACATGCCCATAGGAATGCCAAAAACCACACTGAGTAAGGTTGCCAGACCGGAAATACGCAAGGTTAAGAGGGTGACCTGAAAAATTTCAGGATCACCCTGGATAATCATGCGTAATGCTTCTTTGATGCCATTGATCAGAATGTCCATTTCTGTATCCTCGATTTATAAATGGTGATGGTTCGTGCGTTGGATGAAGATTTTATTCGGCATCCGGGAAGAAGAGGGGTTGCCCAAATTCTTCTACTCCGAATTCTCCAATAAAGTCTTGAATATCATCCCTAACCAAGAATGCAATCCAGGCTGAGGCTCCTTCATAATTGACTTTTTCAAATTGTGCGGGATTGACAGCCATCACGTGGTAAATGTTGTTCAAAACAGGATCTTTTTCCAGCAAGATTGCTAGTGTTGTCAGGTTATTCTGGAGATTGAGATAAGTAGCTCTGTCAGTCAGTGTATAACCATTTTTTTCAGCAGCGATATTGAGTGTATCACCCATACCAGAACCGGATTCCTGATACCAAGCTCCACTTGGTTCAATCCCCGCATCCATCCATAGAGAAAGCTCCATTTTGTGTGTACCACTGTCATCCCCACGTGAAATAAAGAGACTTTGCGTGTCTTGAATGGCAGCCAAACCTGCTGAGGCTTCTGCAATATCAGTCAGACCAGCCGGGTCGTCTGTAGGACCTACAAATACGAAATCATTGTGCATCAGCAAGGTGTAGTCGATGACGTTTCCGGCATCCACGAGGACTTGTTCAGAAGCAGGTGCATGGGTCATGAGCACGTCTGCTTCTCCATTTTCTCCCATGGCCAGAGCAGCGCCTGTGCCAACAGCAATGGTTTTTACCATATAACCGGTCTCTTCTTCAAAGATGGGTATCAAGGCATCCAATAGGCCGCTGTCTTGGGTGCTGGTGGTGGTAGCCAGAATGATTTCAGGAGTCTCAGGGGACAGCGCTGGTTCAGGAGCAGTGTCTTCCACAGCTGGTTCCGGCGGAGCCTCTTCGGCGACCTCTGAGGTACAACCCACTATAGACAAGGACAAAAGTAAAACGAGCAACAGGGACAAGAATTTTTTAAACATACTTCCTCCATCTGCTCCGGCCAAAAAAAAGCACATGGTTTCCCCATGTGAGAGAAACTCCTTTCCAAATACGGGAGGGTGACGAGTTTCCTCGTACCCCATAAGGCCGGTTCTCATAGATTATCCTTAGATTGACGGCTCGGAGCAATATTTTTTTTATAGTCGTAGTATAGCAGAAGCGGTTTCTCTGCACAAGGTGTGCAGTCCAAAGAAAGGCAAGTCGTTTGAACCACATATGATATTGTCTCAATACTTATGACGTGATTTTGATTTAACCAATTTTTCATCCCGTCATAATTTGGTCTTTACAAAACTGATCTACTCTATAAGAAATGAGTTTACAAACATTTCTATTTTCTCTCCCCTATTGCATGTGCGAAATTTTTTGTGTCACCCAAAAAATAGAGCAAATACGACAGATAAAGAAACAAGGTTTTTCTTATACCAGGGTGATATCTTAGACCTCAAATGAAAAGACAGTATTGCGTGTACTGTAGACAATTTGGGAAGATGTTGACAGGATATTGACCAGTTGGTATTGTGTAATTAGTATATACGACTATACAATAAGTGTGATATATATTGGTTATGTTAAAGAACGAAGGTAAGTTGATTGAGAAACCGATGGATTAGAAATCTTTAACATGAATGAAAATAAGCAGATCTTTTTTGATGGGAACCCTTGACGAGAAAAAAAATGGCGTGTATGATTTTGACATCGGTAACGTTACCGATACATGAAAAATGGATTTGGTATCGTTTCCGGTTATATTGATAGAGTGATTTAGCATGCTACAAGAATGATTGTTTATGAAATTATAAAAAATATAATCAGACTGCAATATTACTTCAAGGAAGGCAAATGGAACTTGATACTACACCATTTTTTTTGATTAAGTGTACCAAGAGCCAGAAGTTAGAATATCACCACAACACAAATATTTGAATACCAAATATGGTTCACTAGAGCAAGGAGGCGCTTATGGTCAATAGGAGCAAAATTCCCTATTTGTTGTTGATCCCCACATTTTCACTTTATGCTGTCTTTTTTATATTCCCGTTCTTCTTTTCCTTGTTTATCAGTTTTAATGACTGGAATTTGCTGACAGGGCAGACCACATTGACCGGTATGAAGAATTATGAAGCTCTTCTCAATAACCCCAAGTTTTTTGAAGCTATTCGCAATACTGTGGTCTACACCCTGATTACCACACCCATTTCCATTGTACTTGGATTGGCTTATGCCATTCTTATCGAAAAAACCAAGTTTCTAAAGTCCGTCTATCGTTTTATCTTTTTTGTGCCCGTGGTCATTTCCGTGGCAGCTTCAACGCTTAGTTTTAGCCTTTTGTACAACTCAAGGCAAGGCTTAATCAATGCATTTTTGGCGGTTGTGGGAATACAAGGACCCAATTGGCTCAATGAACCGTTGCCGGCTTTTGCGGCCATTATGATTCTGGGTGTCTGGCGATCCTTCGGCTACAATGTCATTTTATACATGGCGGGCATTCAGCAGTTGGATCAGGAATTGTACGAGGCGGCTGATATTGATGGTACCTCGGGCTGGAATAAGCTGACCAAAATTACCATTCCACTTCTTTCCCCTGTGACGTATTTCGTATTTGTGATGACCACACTCTTTTCTTTTCAGGTTTTTGGTACTGTCCAAATCCTGACCATGGGTGGTCCCAATAATGCCACCAATGTCTTGGTATTTTTTGTCTGGCGTGAGGCGTTTAAATTCTTTAATACCGGAGCCGCCAGTTCAGCTGCCACCATTTTATTCTTGATCATGTTGGTAGCTACTGTTTTTATGGTGCGCATCGTGCAGAAAAACGTTCACTATCAATAGGAGGAAAGCCACATGAAGAAATTTACTCCGGCCATCGGATTGATACACATTACACTAATTGCATCTTCTGTTATTATTTTGGTTCCATTTTTGTGGATGGTGAGTATATCCTTTTCATCCTATGGGTCTGTATTTGATCGGTTTTTACTACTATTTCCTACTGAATATTCATTGGAGGGTTACCGCCAGGTTTTTACCCAGACACCCTATTTCAGGTGGTTTCTGAACTCCGCTTTCGTATCTACTGTACTTACATCAGGGCAATTAATACTGGGAGTTTTGGCGGCCTATGCGTTTTCCCGTTATGAATTCAAATGGCGTGAACCCTTATTCTTTTTCGTTCTGTGTACCATGATGATTCCACCCCAAGCTATTTTGCTACCCACTTTTATGGTGGTAAACTTCTTTGATTGGATCAATACGTATAAAGGCGTTATTGTACCTCATTTGGCCAATGGCTATGCCATCTTTGTGTTGCGACAGTTCTTTTTAACGGTGCCGAAGGAACTTGATGAAGCGTCCCAAATCGATGGATGCCATGCTTTCCAGACGCTGTATCATGTTTACCTGCGCTCAGCAATTCCTGCTCTGGTGTCTGTTGGCCTTATTCAATTGGTTCGAAATTGGAATGATTATTACTGGGCTTTGGTAGTGCTTATGGACAAGGAAAAGCTGACCTTGCCAGTGGCTATCGTCAATTTCCGTGATGAGGCGATGATCCAATGGGTCCCGACCATGGCGGCGGCTACTTTATCAGTTATTCCAGTGATGCTCATCTATATTATTGGACAAAAATATTTTGTCCAGAGTCATTCTCGAAGTGGTATTAAATAAAAAAAGATAGGAGTGATTTGCATGAAAAGCAAGAAATGGTTGAAAATGTTATCTTTTTTTCTGATGGTGACAATGGTTCTAAGTATGGTCGCCTGTGCATCTGAACCGAGTGAGGAACCATCTCCAAGTGAAGAACCTGCGGGCGATGAGCAAGAACCCGTAAATGAGGAACCAATTACCTTATCGTTCCTGCATGTTTTTTCTGGACCTCGTGGAGAGGCCATGGATAAAATTGTTCAGGGATTCAATGAATCGCAAGATCGGATTACCGTGATCCATGAAAGTGTGCCTGGTTGGTACCCAGGACTGCTGGAGCAATTGCAGACCTTGGCCGTTGCCAAACAGCTACCTGATTTGGCGATCATGGGGTTGTCCAGTCATAACTTTATGCAAGAAGGTTTGGGCGCCGTCAACATGCAACCGTATATTGATGCGGATCAGTTTGATCTGAGTGGAATTTTCCCGCAAATGCTTTCTTTGGGACAAAATGCTAACGGTGACCAGGCTGCATTGCCTTTTGCTGTATCCACCCCTTTGCTTTATGCCAATATCGATTTATTGAATGAAGCAGGTATTGATTATGTCAGTCAACCCGAGACATGGGCGCAGGTATCATCCTGGGCTAAGAAGGTGAATGCTTTGGGCAGCGACATCAGTGGATTGGCTTTCCAAATGGGATTTGATACCTGGCAGTTTCAGACTCTGGTAGAATCCTTTGGGGGAGAAATGGCAGATATCGAAAATCAGGAAATACTGTTTACCGAAGAGTCTGGTCAGCGGGTGATGGATTTTTGGATGGAACTAAAGGCTGATGATACCTGGCCCAATATTGATGGCAGTGAAGCGGCAGAAGAATTTATCGCTGGCAAAATGGGTATGATCATGGCCACCACTGGCAATTTGGTTGCCTTTTCAGGCAGTGTAGATTTTGACATGGGAATTATGTTGCTGCCATTGTTGGACGATAACACAAATCGAAATGAGAGAGTCGTTCCGGCTGGGGGAAGTAATCTTTATATTATGTCGCAGGACGAAGAACGTGCAGCTGCGGCTTGGGAATTTGTCAAGTACGCGATGAGTCCTGAAGCAGGTGCCATTATTGTAAAAGATATTGGTTATATGGCAGCAAGAGAAAGTTTATTGGATGACGGTGGACTTTTGAGTGATTATATTGCCGCCAATCCGCAAGCGACTCGTTCCTATGATCAAATTGGGGACTTGGCAGATTGGTATAACTGGCCAGGCACAGCCGGGGCCCGTATTGATACCGTACTATTGGACAATTTTGATGCCGCCTTCCTGGGTCAAAAACCTGGGGAACAAGCGTTGGTTGATTCTGCTTCAGAAGCCAAAGCTATCTTGGGCTGGTAAACATCATGAGGTTTCAAGGGGCTCACAAGGCCCCTTGCCAACCTTTGGAAAGTTGGTGGAAGTATGAAACAAATGATTCAAATTTTCACAACCTCAGATTTGCATGGTCATCTGCTACGTGAGCCTTCTGAAAAAAATTCTGAAAACTCATTGGCACAATTAGCCAGCATTATCCATGAACGGCAACTGGAAAAAGAACATAGGATTTATATTGACAACGGAGATACCATACAGGGGACTCCTTTGACTCATTACTATGGAAATCACGATGGACGGCTGGGCCATCCGGTGGTCAAGGCCTTGGAAGTATTGGGCTGTGATGCTGTGGTGCCGGGAAATCATGAATTCAACTATGGCCTCCAACGAATCAATCGTGTGGTGGACGAATCAACATTTCCCTGGCTTAGTGCCAACATCTTGTATAGAAAGACCCAAGAACCATATTTTGGTCAACCTTATCTCATCAGGGAAGCAGGATCGGTACGTGTGGCCATTCTTGGCATTACCACTTGCGTCATGGAAATCAGTGAGTTGGATGTGGAGATGGTTGATGAAGTAACGGCGTTGGCGCGATGGATCGCAGTTCTTGAAGAACGTGAAACCTATGATCTTTTGGTGGTAGCCTATCATGGCGGCGTAGATCATCATCCTTCTACGGGGATGCCACTGGTTAAGGCTCATGAAAACTTGGGATTAACGTTATTTGAAAAATTCCCTCAGATCGATGTCTTGATCACAGGGCATCAACATTTGAGTTTTAGTAAAACAATGGAAAAGAGAGTGATACTGCAACCACCAGCATTTGCAGAGGGTTTGGGCGAAGTTCTGATTGCATTGGAAAAAGAATCAGGGGACAGCGCTTGGAGCGTATCATCCGTGCAATCCATGATTCATTTAACGAATGGTCGAGAGGAAGCTCAGACCCTGGTTCGTGCTTTGCTGCCTTATTGGGAAGAGGCTGATGCCTGGAAGAAAGAGGTGTTATGCACCCTCCAAGGAGATATGCTGGTTTCCGATATTTTAAAGGATATTTGTTTGGCAAGTCATCCGCTGGTTGAATGGTTGCATCGTGTTCAGATAAAAAATTTGCCGTCGGATATATCCTGTGTGACGTTTCCGAATGCAACCTTTAAAGGATTTCACCAGGGAACAATCACGCGTGAAGACGTGATGAATTTTTTCCCTTTTCCAGGAACCTTAGAGAAGGTAAATATGACAGGCAAAGATCTAAGAGTATATTTGGAGCATGCCGCCAGTCTTTTTCAGCTAGATGAACATTCTGGTTCTGTTCAATTCAATCCTGTTTGGCTAGAACCGCATTTTCGTTTGTATGACTACCCTATGCTTCACGGGATAGATTATACATTTGATTTGCGAAAACCTGAAGGGAGTCGGGTCGTACAAGCCTCTGTGTCAGGGGAGAAACTTAATGATGACAAACGGTATACGATGGTGACCAGTGATTTTGTGGTTGCACAATTGTGTAAGGTTTTTCATATGGATGTGTACAGTCTAAAGAGCTCAGAACTCGATTTTCCACAGCTGCTGATGGAAGATGCCCAAAAGGGCGGACTCAGTCAGGTGAAAAAAGAAAACAACAGAAAAATAATCTTCAGATGAAGGAGCAACCAGTTATGACATGGAAAGCGGCCATTATTGATTTGGATGGGACACTTCTTAATGCGACAAAAAAAATATCTGGGCGTAATGAGCGAAGTATCCGCTCTTTTGTCCAAGCAGGATACAAGCTAATCATTGCGACGGGAAGACCTCCACATATGGTAGATGATTTGTATCCTGTTCTTAGGGAGGCCAGTTATATCATTTACTTCAATGGGGCCTTGATCAAAAAGAAACAGGATCTATTTGGAGAAAAATGGAGTATTCCCAAGCAAGCGGTCAAGGACACGATAGATTTCTTCCAGAAACAAGACCCAGAGGCTTATCTTTTTTTTGAAACAGACAAGAGGTGGTACGCCAACCGAGTATTAAGTCAAGAGGAAAGCACCTTGTTCACACATGGCTCTTCGGCATTCGTGCAGCCTTTGCTTTTGCACCGGGATCAAGTTGAGGAACATGATGTTTATAAAATTTTATTTTCTCGTTATAGTAAAGCACATATGGCCTATCGCAGAGCTTTTGCTGAGGAACTGCAAATTGGTTATATGATTGGTGGCAATCCCATGGAGGTGACGCATATCAAAGCGAGTAAGGAACGAGCCGCCGGCATGGTATTGCAAGATTTGGGTTTGGATCCTCAAGAGGTCATTGTTTTTGGGGATGAATACAATGATCTCGGATTGTTTCAATTGTGTGGTATGCCCATTGCTATGGGCAATGCCACCGAGGAGATCAAAAGGATGGCAAAAAAGATTGCCTTGTCTCATGAGCAAGATGGAGTAGCAGTCATCTTAGAACAACTATTGGATGGCGGGGAGGTATACGATGGCTAATGTAAGTTTAAAACAGGTAAAAAAGGCGTATGGTGATGTCATCGCGGTAGAAGATTTTTCAATGGATATCAAGGACAAAGAATTCATCGTGTTTGTGGGACCATCCGGCTGCGGTAAATCGACAACGTTGCGTATGATTGCCGGACTAGAGGAGATCTCTGATGGTGAGATTTTCATTGAAGAAGAGTGTGTGAATAATGTGGCTCCCAAAGATCGAGATATCGCCATGGTTTTTCAAAACTATGCCCTGTATCCCCATATGACAGTCTTTGAAAATATGGCATTGGCGCTCAAGAACAAACATTTCAAGAAAGAAGAGATTGAAAAAAGAATCCAAGAAGCTTCTAAAATTCTGGATCTGGAAGATTTGCTGAAAAGAAAGCCCAGGGAACTCTCGGGTGGACAACGCCAGAGGGCAGCAATCGGGCGGGCTATCGTGCGTCATCCCAAGGTTTTTCTTATGGATGAGCCACTGTCAAATTTAGACGCCAAATTAAGAGTCAAGATGAGAGCGGAGATTGGATCGTTGCATAAACGATTGCAGACCACCTTCATTTATGTTACGCATGACCAACTTGAAGCCATGACATTGGGAGAACGCATTGTGGTGATGAGTAAGGGTATTATTCAACAAATCGGCTCTCCGGAAGAAATTTATCATCATCCAAAAAATATGTTTGTGGCTGGTTTCATTGGTTCGCCGGCTATGAATTTTCTGACAGGTTCGCTGGAAGAAAGACCTGACGGTATTTGGCTTTTTTCTGATTCCTTTCAGTTATTGCTTCCTGAGGCGAAGGGAGAAGAATTGGTTGAGAAAGGCTACCTTGATCAAAAAATAGTTTGTGGTATACGACCAGAGGAATTTGAGGTTGAACTTAACCGTGAAAACCCGAATGACTGCCGGATGTTGGAGTTCTGCGTAGATCTGGTAGAGAATATGGGCCGTGAAAGTTATGTCTATTTCAAGATAGGGCTTGAAGAGGTTGTGGCATTGACCCAGCAGAGAGTCGGATATCAGTCGGGACAGACTGTAACATTTTATATCAATATGGAACGGGTACATTTTTTTGATCCCGCTAGTCAGTTGGTCATTGCATAGTGTAGGCTGTAATTCGGATGATGGATTGGTTTGCTAGAAATGGAGGAGGTGAAGATGATGATGAGTTCATGGGAATTGGTCCTTAGATTATTGTTGTCGGCCATTGTAGGAGGATTGATCGGGATTGAACGGGAATCCACCAATCGGCCAGCTGGTCTGCGAACACATGTATTGGTGACCATTGGATCTACCCTCATAATGATGATTTCGCAATATGGATTCATGTATACCAATACGGGGATACCTATGGGAGATCCCGGTCGGATTGCTGCTCAGGTGGTCAGTGGGATTGGATTTTTGGGTGCAGGGACTATTTTGCAATACGGCAACCGCATCAAGGGACTGACGACAGCAGCCAGCATTTGGGTTTGTGGTGGTATTGGCTTGGCCATTGGGAATGGTTTTTATCTTGGGGCCATAGTCACCACTTTGGTGGTTTTGGTGACGTTGCGGGGCCTTGGTTTTATTGAAAAGAATTGGCTTAGCAAGAATATGCGCACACTGACGCTGGCCTTTTATGAACGGCCTGGTGTGATTGGTGATGTGGGTCAGGTTATTGGCAGGAACAATATCTTAATCAAAGAAATCAGTATTACCGGAGACGGAGAAGAAGAATTCGATGATGAGAACACTTGCCGCAAGGTGGCCAATGCGATATTTCATTTGAAGTTATCGTCAGATTATTCAAGTAAGAAATTTTTTGCTGAAATTCTGGATATTCCCAGTGTGATATCGGCGCAGTGGGAAGATGGGAAAAGACGTTATGCAAGCCATTTCGGCCGATAGATTGGATGTAAAAATCCCTGCTCTGCAAGGAGCAGAACAGGGAGACTGAGATTTAGGATGTCATGTTCGTGAATATGGACATGGCATCACGCAAAAACTCGGCACTGCCAGGAGCAATTGACTCATAATAGGCTTTGAATCTTTCGTCGTCGACATACATTTGGACCAAAGCCATATGTGCCTCTGGACTATAGAAATTCCAGTAATAACGAATCCAGCGTTGATGTAGAGCGCAGGTTTCTTGGGCCAGATCTCCTCCCGGATTGCGAGTGGAAACAGCTCGACGTAGTGTGTCATGGAGCTGTTGCTGCAAGATTTCCAAATCATGCATTTCTTTTTCTGTGAGATTCAGAAATTGTGTATTGGAAGCATCGATGGTTTCATGGCCATATTGGCTTCGAATTTCTTCTCCATACTGTTCTTCGTTGGCTTTGATTTGTTCTTGTTTGAATCCTATGAACTTTTCATTATCCTTCATCATTCGTTCCCCCCTTACATGGGCAATTGTAGCCTCAATTGTTGCAATGAGTGCTTCTATGTGTTTCTTCTTGTTCTGCAGTTGATGCTTGTGTTCTTGCAATAGTCGTATTTCGTCGTGACTCACCTCCAGTAAAGCTTGGATGGTCTTAAGATCTACATCCAACTCCCGGTAGAAAAGAATTTGCTGCAATCGATCTACTTGTTTTTGGTCATAGAGACGATACCCATTCGAATTCATTCTAGCAGGAACAAGTAGCCCCATTTCATGATAGTAACGTAGCGTCCTGGTACTGATGCCAGCCAGATCAGCCAGCTTGGATATGCTGTATTCCATGTTTTCCTCCTTTACAGTGATTATCATAAACCTTGACGTAACGTGAATGTCAAGTACCATCATAGCATGAAGAATAAAAAAATTGCACTAGTAGGACAGGCAAGGTATAAATGCAGGGTTGACGATAACGCTGCTATTGGGTATAATTCATTTATCGGTAACGTTACCGATTTATTTTGTCAGATAACCGGTAACGATACCGGTACGTAACTAGAAAGGGAGAGAGCATGAAAACAGCAGATATCCTGATAAAAAATGCAACCATTGTTACCATGAATACACAAAGAGAAATACTGCAGGAAGCGGGTATGGCTATTCATGGAGATCGTATCCTAAAGATTGGCAAAAGCCAAGATATCACCAAAGAATATCATGCAGAAAAAGTAATCGATGCCCGTGGGAAAACCATTTTTCCAGGCATGATCAATACCCATAATCATTTTTTTCAGGTGCTTCTTAAAGGATTAGGTAAAGACAGGGGACTTTTGGCATGGCTGGAAGGGTCAGTACAAAAAGCTTTTCGTTATATTGAAGAAGAGGATTTATATTTGGCTACAGCGATGGGCTGTATTGAACTTTTGAAAACCGGCGTGACCACTGTTCTTGATTATCAGTATTTGCACAATCGGCCCATGATGAACGACGTGGTCATCAAGGCCATGGAAGATACAGGCATCCGGGGGATATTGGCGCGCGGCTATAGTGACACCAAGCAGTTTCCCGAGGCATTTCGCTTGGACTACAATGAAACAGAACAACAGTTCTTTGATGATGCATTGAGACTGAGTAATCTACATCAGCACAATCCGAACATTGATATTGCCTTGGCTCCTGGTATCATCTGGAGCATGACTGAAGATGGTTATCGAAATTTGGTGCAAGTGGCCAAACAGATGAATACATTTATTACCATGCATACCATCGAAACAAAAGAGGATAACGAATTTAGCATAGAACAGTATGGAATGCCGACTATCGATTTCTTTGAGCAGGTTGGCATTCTGTCCTCCCCGTTTTTGGCAGTGCATTGTGCTGAAATCACTAAACAGGAAATCAAGAAGTTGGCTTTGTACGACGTCCGGGTATCCTACAATGCCATTTCCAATATGATGATGGGTTATAAGACATTGCCGGTGGAAGATTTGATCAAAGAAGGCATGACGGTTGGTCTGGCTACGGATGGTGCTGCCAGCAATGACAACCAAAACATGCTGCAGGTGTTGAAGATCTCACCATTATGGCAAAAAGCATTTTATCAGAATCCAGCTGTCCTTTCTGCAAGTAGGGTGCTGGAAATGGCTACCATCGATGGAGCCAAATGTGTCTTTAAAGATAAGGAGCTTGGATCATTGGAAGAAGGTAAGAAAGCTGATTTCTTTATTTACAATCATCTGAAATGCGGTAGTGTTCCTATGGTAGACTCAGTGGTGAATTTGGTTTATTGTGCTGACTCCTCTAATATCGAGACCACTGTTGTGGGTGGTAAAATTGTTTACGATCAGGGAAAGATTATGGGCGTTGAGGAAGAACAACTCATTACTCGTTTACAAAAGAATGCAGTGCTGCTTTGGAAAAAAGCCGATCTTTATAATACGCAATGGGGAAAACGTATCGATTATTAATATGGTCTTTCATCGCGAATCAGTTGGGTAGTGCTTTGATTTTATGCCATCTCGGTGGCTGAAATAAAATGTGGCTGCATATCAGTCAACAAAAAGTAAAAGGAGATTGAACATGAAAAAAGTTATCTCGCTATTGCTAATTGCTGCACTTAGTTTGGCACTTTTTGGTTGTGCCCCCCCTGAGGATGTTATCCCTGATGCTGAACCGGAAACAGGTGAAGAAGTAAACACAGATGAACCCGCAACAAAGAAATTTAAGGCAGGATTGGTTCTGACAGGACCGGCCTTGGATGGTGGATGGAACCAGTCAGCATACGATGGCCTGATGGCTTTGGAAAGCGAGCTGGGATTTGAAGTGGCTTATACGGACAATATCAAACAGTCTGATGACGAGGCCATTATTCGTGAGTATGCCCAGCAGGGTTATGATCTGATTATTGGTCATGGCTGGGAATACGGTGAAGCTTTGGCCAAAGTAGCAGCTGATTTTCCGGATGTCTACTTTGCTCAAAATGGTGGAGATTCCGGCGGATCCATGCCCAATTTGACATCAGGGGTATTTAGATCCTATGAGCTTGGTTATTTGATGGGACAGTTGGCTGCCAAAATGACCAAAACCAATAAAGTTGGTTTTATTGGTGCTATGGAAATTCCTACTATGGTGGCTGAAGTTGATATCCTTAAGTATGCTGTTCCTTATTTCAATCCGGATGCATCCGTCGATGTTATCTATACTGGTTCATGGGTGGACGTAGCCAAAGCCAAGGAAACCGCCAAGGTCCTTTTGGAGAGCGATGTTGATGTGATTATTGGTATCAACAATACCTGTGATGCCGGAATCATTCAAGCCATTGAAGAGTCTGATAAGGATGCCTACTTCATTGGTTGGTCGGGAGACTGGAATGCGGCCAATCCAGAAAAGGTATTGACCAGTGGCGTGCAATCCGTTAAGAATTTGATGGTCATTGTGGGTGAAATGGTTGTCAACGATAACTTTGTTGCTGAATCCGTAGCCTATGGTGTACCGGAAAATTGTCAACTTCTGGGAACCTGGAGTGCTTCTGTACCAGAAAATATCAAAGCTGAGATCGTGGCTGATTGGGAAGCCATGAATGATGGATCACTGACTATTGAGCAAATCAAAGAGATGGTTGGTATGGAGTAAAAATAGTTTGATTGTATACAGGGCTGTTGCCGCTAATCAGGACAACAGCCCTACTTAAAGGGATTGAGGTAGATCGGGAATCTGGAGAGAATAAGGAGATTACACGATGTCAGAAATCTTGGTGTTAAAAAACATAACCAAAGCATTTCCTAAGGTGATTGCCAACCAAGATGTTAATTTTTCCTTGCAAAAGGGACAAGTTCATGCTCTTTTGGGTGAAAACGGGGCAGGAAAAACTACGCTTATGAATTGCGTGTGTGGTTTGTATCAACAAACCAGTGGTGAGATTTTCATCAACAATCAGGCGGTGAGGATAGACAATTGTTCCCAGGCGGTTGCCCATGGCATTGGTATGGTGCATCAGCACTTTATGTTGGTGCCAGAGTTGTCTGTGGCTGAAAATGTGATTCTGGGATTGAAACGAGAGAAAGATTTTTTTATTAAAATAGAAGACGTAGAGCGTGAAGTCGCTGAGCTTTCTGAAAAATATCATTTTGGTCTTAATCCCAAAGCGTTTATCAAGGACTTGCCGGTTGGTATGCAGCAAAGAGTAGAAATATTAAAGGTCATTTATCGTCAGGCCAGCATCATTATACTGGATGAAGCGACGGCCGTCCTTACGCCCCAGGAATCGGAAGAATTGTTCCATATTGTGGAGAATTTGGTGAAGCAGGAAAAATCTGTGATTCTCATTACCCATAAACTTTCGGAAGTGATGCGTTTGGCTGACCAGGTCACAGTGCTTCGAGATGGCAAGGTTGTGGGTACGGTAAGCAAAGAAAAAACCAATGAAAGGGAACTGGCCAAAATGATGGTTGGCCGAGATGTTCTTTTTGATTTTAAAAGAGGGAAGGAATTAGAGAAATCATTAAAGATGAATGTAGAGAATTTGACAGTTATTGATACCCGCGGTATCGAAAAGATCCATCAATTGTCTTTTTCTCTTTATTCAGGTGAAATTTTAGGTGTAGCCGGTGTGGATGGGAACGGTCAGTTGGAACTGTCCGAAGCATTGACCGGTATGACCACCTATCATGGGGGGAGTATAACTCTAGCAGATAAAACGTACAAGCATATGAGCACCAAGGAAAGCTACCGCAATGGCGTATCCCATATTCCCCAAGATAGACAACATACGGGCCTGATCATGGAACGATCGTTGGAAAAGAACATGATTTTGGCTGATTACTGGAAAAAAGAGTTCTCCAGTTATGGGTTTTTAAACCAAAAAAGCATTACCAAACATGCAGCAACACTGATGCAATCATTTGATATTAAGGCTTCTTCTCCCCTTGCCAGAATCCGGGAACTATCCGGAGGCAATCAGCAGAAAGTGATTCTGGCGCGTGAAATTTCCAGGGGGCCGGATATTTTAATTGCTGTGCAGCCCACTCGCGGATTGGATATTGGCGCCACAGAATTTGTACGCCAGCAACTGATTGATGAGCGCGATAAAGGCACAGCAGTATTGCTTATTTCCACAGAGCTGGATGAGATCATGCAGGTTGCTGACCGCATTGCCGTTTTGTACAAGGGAGAATTCATGGGGATACTGGATCGTGATTGCTTGGACGTTCATGAAATTGGTCTCATGATGGCCGGAGTACGCAAAAAGGAAATGGAAGGTGGATATGATGAAGCCTAAAAACAAAGGGAGCATCGATTATAAGAGAATTTTGTTGCCCTTTGCGGGAATTTCTGCGGGCCTTATTCTCGGGGGCATCATCATCGCCATGCAAGGGGTCAATCCTTTCTATGCCTATTATTATTTGCTTTATGGGGCTATTGGGAACAAGCAAAGTCTCATCAGCAGTCTTCTGAAAACAATCCCTCTGGGCATTGTGGGTTTGGCCGTCATTTTCTCCTACAAGGCTGGTATCTTTAATATTGGCGGGGAAGGTCAGTTTTATTTAGGTGCCGTTGGCGCCACCTTGGTGGGCACCATGCCACTGCCGATTCCTGCCTTGATGCATGTCCTCTTGTGCATTGTAGCAGCCATAGTTTTTGGAGGATTGTTTGCGTTGCTGCCAGGTTATTTGAAGGCCTACAAAGGATTCAATGAAATTGTGATTACCATGCTACTCAATTATGTGGCTTTGTTGTTTACATCGCTCCTTTTGCAAGGACCGATGCAAGAACCAGGAACTTTTTTTAACAGATCCTCATTATTTGTCCCTACGGCCCTTCTTCCCGCTGTTTTTCCAGGACAGCGGTTACACTGGGGTATTGGAATATTTCTAGTGTTGGCGTTACTTTTGCATGTGCTTTATCGTTATACGACACTTGGTTTTCGCATAGAAAATGTGGGATTAAATCGTAGGGCATCACGGTATTCGGGTGAAAACACCAAGCACCTTATGCTGTTTTCCATGATTATAAGTGGTAGTATCGCTGGTATGGCTGGTGCCATAGAAGTGATGGGTGTCAATGGCAGGTTGGTGGAAAACTTTATTAGCGGAGTTGGTTATGATGGTATTGCGATTGCCCTACTTGCCAATTTAAATCCTTTGATGAGTATTTTGGCGGCGTTTTTCTTTGGCGCGTTACGCAATGGGGCCAGCAGTATGCAGATTGCCACTGGCGTGTCCTCTTCGTTTGTTTATATTATTCAAGCCATGGCCGTTCTATCAGTCATTACCATGCCGGGAATACCCAGAATCATGAAAAAAATGAAAGCAAGGAGGGTCAAAAACCATGCTTAACACATTTTTGGGATTGGTATTTAGCACGGCATTTCTGGCTTCCAGTATTTCTTATGCAACACCTTTTGTTTTGGCGGCCATGGGTGGCATCGTTTCTGAACGTAGTGGGGTTCTCAATTTGGGGCTCGAGGGCATGATGCTTACTGGAGCTTTGTTTGCTTTCATGGGATCCTACTACACTGGAAATCCGGCAGTGGGCGTGCTGACAGCCATCGTGGCCAGTATGCTTTTGGGGTTCATTCATGCCTATTCCTGCATTGAGTTGGGGTCTAACCAAGTGGTAACGGCTGTGGCCATCAATATTTTTGCTTTGGGCATTACCAGCGCGTTGTTTAATGCTTTGTTTGGTATTTCAGCAGGGAGGGTTACAGCACCAGGATTTGCCAGTATTCGTATTCCTTTGCTGGAAAAGATCCCTGTGCTTGGTACGGCATTATTTGGTCAAAACGTATTTGTCTATCTAGCTTATATACTGGTTCCTTTGACCTATGTTCTATTTTTTAAAACCAAGATTGGTCTCAACATTCGGGCCTCAGGTGAGTTTCCTAAGGCAGCCAACACGATGGGTGTGCCTGTAGAAAAAGTTCGTTTTTATTCCGTGATCTACAGTTCAGCCATAGCTGGTATCGCCGGGGCATCGCTTAGTATTGCAGGGATTAATATGTTTATTGAGAACATAAGTGCAGGCCGTGGGTTTATTGCTTTTGCTTGTATTATATTGGGGAAATTCAATCCAATCGGGGCTACGATGGCAGCTCTTTTGTTTGGCATGACGGAGGGGATTCAACTTCGCATTCAGGCAGCGGGCATTCCTGTTCCATATCAGTTGCCATTGATGTTTCCCTATATCCTCACCATTGTTATGCTGCTTCTAGTGGGTTCCAAGTTCTCTCCTCAAAGTTGGGGTGTGCCCTTTTTCTCTGATGATGACCAATAAGAAGCAACGATCAATATTTTGTAGTCAGTAAAGGGCTATACAAAGATGATTGAAGGAGAACAGAATATGAAAACACTAATTTTTAACGGTTCAGCACGAAAAAATGGTACGACTGAAAGCATGAAAAATGTAATACTGGATAGTTTGTCGGGTGAGGTGAAGAGCATTCGCGCTTACGATTGGTCGGTATCTCCTTGCTTGGATTGTCGCTACTGTATGAAACACAGAGCCTGCGCTGTCAAGGATGACATGCAAAAGATTTATCATGACATTGATGAAGCAGACAATATCATTTTTATCAGCCCGATCTATTTCCACTGCTTGCCGGCACCTTTAAAGACACTGGTGGATCGCTGTCAGATTTATTGGTCAAGCCATGTTCGTAAAGACAGATTGGAGAAGCCAGTGAAAAAAGGAGCCATTGTGCTCAATGCAGGAGCTCCTGCCTTTGAGCATCAATTTACAGCGGCTGAACTGGTCTTGAAGGGGCTTTTTTATGATATGCAGTTGGAACTTTTGGACATCATCACCATGGCCAATGCAGATAGAAGGGTTTTTACCGAAGAAACTGAGCTTATAACGCAGCTACAGAAATTGAGTCAGCGCTTTATTTTGGGATAATCGTGGGGATGCATGGATTTTGTTCAGCTGATTCTATATAATAGAATCGTGTATATAGATCAAAAGAATGGACGGGACAAGACATGAAAAAGAAATATACCATCAAAGATATTGCGCGTTTGGCCAATGTGTCTGTCTCGACGGTGTCCAGGGTCCTTAATGATGCAACCGATGTCAATGAAAAAACAAGACAAAATATCAAGGACATTATTGAAAAGGTCAAGTACAATCCGAATCCAGCGGCCATGGCTTTGGTCAACCGAAAAACCAAATATGTTGGGGTAGCCATTCCCAGTATTCATCATTCGAGTATTTCCAAAACAGTACAAGGCATCATGCGTGTCCTTCATGAAGAAGGGTACGATGTGATTTTGTTCGACTTTGATTATGATGAAAGCAATGCATTGGAAAAGCGCTATTATGAGACACTGGATCAAAAAATGATAGATGGACTGATTATGATTACTTCTGTCGCTGATGATAAAGATATTTTGATTACTTCCAATAAGGTACCTACGGTGCTTGTGGAACGTAGTATTCCAGAGTCTGATATCACCAGCATCATTGTTGATGAGAACAGCGCCATGCTTCAGATTGTCGATTATCTTCTGCGTATGGGACATCAAAGGATTGGCTTTATCAATGGAGAAAAGGGCACATCGAGTGCTGATAGGAGATTGAAATCGTTTGAATGGGCTATGAAAAAGAGAAATCTTGTGGTGGATGCTGATTGTGTACGCCACACCAAGTGGAGTCTGCATGGAGGCAAAGATGCTTTTATAGAATTAATGAGTAGACAATGCCAGTGTACAGCATTGGTTTTTGCCAGTGATCAGATGGCTTTGGGCGCTATTGGGGGTGCCTATGAGATGCAGATAAGTGTGCCAGAGGATATTTCCATTGTCGGATTTGATAATTACGAAGAAGGCATGGTTACCAATCCACCCCTTACCACGATGGACTACCCTTCCGTAGAAATAGGAGAGATTGCAGCCAGATCAGTACTTGAGAAAATATATGATGACCAAGCTGAAGCGAAGCAGTATGTACTTCCTCTCGATATTTTGATACGTCATTCTGTTAAAGATATTCGAAACAATTGAAAATTCAGACATCTGGTGACTCAAGAGAGTCACTTTTTCTTTATGATCCACAGTGCTCCTCTTTTCAAATGGATCTTATTGGCATAGAATGAAATGGTAAGGGAAAGTGTTTCTTGTCCAGTCATGAATCACGAAGCGCTGAGGACAAGATGAAGGGGATGCAATGAAGAAAAATTATATGGTAATGAAAAGGAAACGGGTGTGCTTAGGGGTATGCTTTTTTATGCTACTGGCATCGTTGCTGGTGGCAGGGCCTTCATTGGCTGCGGAGGTAAAACTCGTTATTGATGGAAAAGAAATGACGACGGATCCAGCTCCCATGATTGATGCAGGAAGGACATTGGTTCCGCTTCGTATCATATCTGAGGAACTAGGAGGTTTGGTCAGTTGGTCGTCTGTCAGCAAAAAAGTTGAGATCATCAATCAAGGTAGAGTACTGGATATGCGTATTGACGATCCGTTGGTGGCATATGACGTGGAGGCTGGAGTCTATGAAATCATCGATGTTCCTCCCCGACTGGTCGATTCACGTACTTTTGTACCGCTCAGATTAGTAAGCAATGCCTTGAATGTGGCCATATCTTGGGATGCCAACAGCAAAACGGTCAGTGTAAACAGCAATTTACCAGCCACCGTTATACCATTTTTTACCTTTGGTTACGCCGGGGTTGATCATGGTGAGGTCATAACGGGGACTAAATTTTTAAGACTAATTGGCAATGGAGACCCTTGGCCCGAGGAAGCATCGCAGGTGCGCTTTATGCTCATTGATCCAAGTAGTCACAAAGGAACCATGGTGGCTGGGGGAAAGAATTTGGATGAGCAATATATTTGGATTCCTCGGGTGGAAGATGCTGGTGAGAAATTGCTTGTGGCCGGGCTTTATGATGCCAAAGGACGTTTCGTGGCTGGGGTTAGTAAAAAAATAATTGTTCAGGTGGATCCCAGTGTCATCTTGACTGGCATAACCCCAGGACAGATGATTGATGGTCATATTTCGTTGCGGGCAACGACCAATTTTGTGGCCAGTTATGTCAAATATCAATTCACCAACCGAACCACAGGTAAAAATGTTCTGAGCGAACGGGTAGATCCTTATGGGTTCTATACCTATGCACCAGAACCAGGTGATAACGGTGAGGTTGTCGTGCATGTGTTTGCATATGATCAAGAAGATCAAGGGGTTTTGAGTGATGCGTATACCGTATCCGTGAATGTAGCCCGAAGTCTTTCTCTTGCCGGCGTGAAGGAAGGTGAACGGATTACAGACTCAGTGACGTTATCGACGCGACGTAATTTTCCTGTATCCAAAACGCAGTATGTGATGTTGGATCCGGGCACGGGGCAGGAGACCATACTCAAAGAACTGGGTTATGGGAATTATGTATGGACACCAGGTCTTGCTATCAAGGGTGAACGGTATTTGTTTGTTCGTGTATATGATACCCAGGAACGTCCCGTAGAGAGTGCGCGAATCAAGGTGATATTAGAAGGGGAGCCGAGCATTCGTTTCAGTGGCGTAGGCCCTGGCGGAGTGGTTTCGCAAAGTGCGAAACTCACGATTTCCAGTAATGTTTCGCTCTTGAACCAAACATTTGTAATGAAGAATATCAGTACAGGTAAGACCGTATCCTATAAAACGGATAGTGTGGGGAGCTGGACATTGAATCCTACGGATCTTCAGGATGGCTCTTGGGAAATTTATGCGCAAGGTTCGTATGAGGGTGAGACAATCAGGACAGAGACGGTTTCTTTTCGGATTTTTACAGGTACCACTTATCCTGCCAGACCCATCGTACCCAAGGATCAGTTTTTAGATTTGGTCACCAAGTTGGCTGTTAAGTCAAGACAGGAAACGGGTATGTCAGCAGCTTTGCAGGTAGCACAGGCAATTTTGGAGACGGGCTGGGGTCAGTATATACCGGTAGACAAATACACCGGTAAGTTCTCCTACAATCTGTTTGGTATCAAGGGAAGTGCAAGTAATGGTTCTGTTGTATCCAATACCTGGGAAGAATACAATGGTGTGGCTTTTCGTACGGACGCTAGTTTTAGGGCCTATTACAGTGTAGAACAATCATGGGCGGATCATAAACGAATCCTGTTGGAGTTGAGTCGGTATGAAATATTCCGCGATGTGATGTATGATCCTGTATTGGGTGCTTATGCTATTCGAAGAGCTGGTTATGCTACGGATTCACTGTATCCTCAAAAGCTAATTGATATTATTGAGCAGTATGATTTGTGGACGCTTGATGAGGTCGGCATGGGTTCAAATTGAGATGAACCTGACATGAGGAATATTGCATAATTGTCATGTACACATGAAAAAATGTAGAAGAGTTGGGGGATACTTCCTTTTATCATTCGGGAGGTAGGTAACACAAGATCATCCCCTACCAGGCAGTCAAGTTGCTGCCGGAATTTGGAGTGAGTTATGAATAGAATGAGCCCCGTAAAAAAAGTAGCGGCCATCCATGATCTCTCTGGGGTCGGCCGGGCTTCCCTGACTGCCATCATACCCATCTTGTCCAGTATGGGCGTTCAGGTTTGTCCCATTCCTACGGCTATTTTATCATCACATACGGGGGGGTATGAAAATTTTACCTACGTAGATTTGACAGATACCATGGAAGCCTATATCGATCAGTGGAAAGAGTTGGATATGCAGTTTGACTGTATTTACAGTGGATTTCTTGGTAGTGTCCGACAGATTGAAATCGTATCCAAAGCATTTCGTTTGTTTTCAACGCCCGATAATTTTGTGGTGGTTGATCCCGTCATGGGAGATGACGGAGCTTTGTATGCCACCATGAATTTGGATATGGTAGAAGCCATGAGACATTTGGTGCAGCAAGCTGACATCATCACGCCTAATTTTACGGAAGCGGCGCTTTTACTTGGTCGTGAGTATCGGCTTGATATCGAAGAGGATACGATCAAGGACTGGTTAAAAGATTTGTCTGACCTGGGACCAAGAATTGTTATATTGACCAGTGTTCCTCACGAGGAATTCTCCAAGCGAACTTCAGTTATTGCCTATAACCGCGATACCGAAGCTTATTGGAAGGTGAGTTGTGATTATATCCCGGCATCGTATCCTGGAACGGGTGATGCTTATACCAGTGTGCTGATTGGCAGTTTATTGCAAGGTGACTCATTGCCTATGGCCATGGAGCGTGGTGTTCAGTTTATTACCACAGGGATCAAAGCCAGCTACGGTTTTGATTATCCTAAGCGTGAGGGAGTGCTTTTGGAACGTGTTTTGAATACGTTAGGGTTACCTGTGATGGCCAATAGTTATGAGTTATTGAAATAAGTGAAAACCGTCTGAGGACGGTTTTTTAATTTTAATCAAGTTTTCATTCAGCCATAACCTGGCCTTTACAAACTCAGGTTATGCTATAGACAAAAGATGGTTTACAAACCTTGTTCCTTTTATACTCCCTTATTAGCCCCGTACAAACCTTTTTCATGTTCTCCTAAAACAAAGTGAAAACCTAGAAAAAGGAACAAGGTTTTTCTTATACCAAGGTTATGCCTTAGACGTTAAAAAGATAAAGTTCCGAGGGACTTTGTCTTTTTAACGTCTTTTTTTATACCAAAGAAGGAATCTGATTAAAAAAGTAGAATTAGAGATATATCTTAAAATATATTTTAAAATATATCTAATTCAGTAGGGGGGATTATGGTCTCATTAACGATGCAACTCGATTGGTTGCCAAATGCTCAATTTGCTGGTTTGATTGTAGCTCAAGAAGAGGGTTGGTATGCAAAACAGGGTATCGGATTAACTCTCTTGCCCTGGAGACCATACCTTAATCAAGTTGATGTTCTCAGACAAGAAGGTAATCTCGTGGTCAGTACAGACGACAATCTCTTGATTAAAGCTGCGATTCATCATGAGCCGGTGGTAGCATTGGCGACTATGCTACAATACTCTGGTCTGGCCTATATGGTGCCAAAGGAGCATAAGATTAAGCGCTTTGAACAGCTAAGAGGAAAAAGGATTGGAATTCACACGGATGGAAGGACCGGCATTGCTGTTGCTTTAGACCATGTAGGATTGACGCCACAGGATGTCTCCATTGTAGAGGTGGGATTTGAATATCCTGAACTCTTGCGTAATCATGAACTCGATGCCATGCAGTGTCTGGCTATGGTAGAACCGATTGAAATGGAAGAGAAGGGATTTGATTTGGATTTGTTTATGGCCAAGGACCTTGGGTATCTGGCCTATGCACAGGTGATTGCCAGCAACCAACGAACCATGGAAAGAGAAGCGAGTATGTTGCAGGAATTTTTAGAAATTACCTTTGACGGCTGGCGGGCAGCTCTTGCTGATCCTGATAGAGCGGCCAGCTATATTGTTTCTCAGTATCACAAAGATAGTAAAATAGAATTGGAATCACGTATGATACAGGCAATGTATCCTTTATTTTCTTATCAAGGTGACATGCAAAAAATAGGGATGATGGAAGAAGAACGATGGGTAGAAAGTATTCGTATTGTGGGGTTAGAGGGATATGATATTGGTGACTTGGAAATAGATCGATTTATTAATTTTGATTATTCTGAAAAACTGAATAGTCTTGATGGAGGTGATCGATAAGCTCGTTTGGTCAGGTTGGTTGCCCAGGTTTAATAAAGGAGGATTGTATGAAAGGGAAATTTCGCGTAACGTTTGTTTTGTTGTTGATTTTTACTCTGCTTTTTTTGACAGCTTGTGCATCAGATACCTCTGGTGATTCGGTTGCAGGCGAGACTGTGGAAGAAATGGCTGCTTTGGTATCGATTCAGGAGAGAGGTTATTTTACATACGGGCTGGAAGCTCAGTACAGACCATTTGAATACCGTGACGAAAATGATGAAATTGTTGGTTTTGATATCGATTTGGCTGATGAAATTGCCAAGCGAATGGGCGTAGAGGCCAGACCAGTTGACACAAGCTGGGGTGCGGTCATTCAGACACTTTATGATGGTGGATTTGATTTTATCCTGGGTGGTATGACAGCGACAGAAGCCAGGTATGAACGTGTTAATTTCTCGATTCCCTACATGGATGCTGGTTCTGGCTTGTTGGTGAGAAAAGATGCTGGCATTAAGGGAAAAGCTGATTTGGATGGTAAAATTGTGGGTGCTGGCGAAGGAACTCCTTCGGTCTGGCAATTGGAAGTTACCGCTGAGGAATTGGATATTCAGTATAAAGAAGATATCAAGACATTTGATGATGATGCAGGTGCTTATGAATCGTTGAAGGTTAATCGTTTGGATGCTTACGCTAGTTCGTTTAATTCTCTTAATGAGTTTGCCAAAGAAAATCCGGAGTTTGAAGTGATTGATTTTAAATCTGAGATGTGGTCAGCTGAGTATTCCGTTATGGCCTTTAGAAAAGAAGATGTAGGATTAAGAGCCATTGTCAATGGAATCCTTATTGAAATGAAAGAAGACGGTACATTGCAAGCGTTGCAAGAAAAATGGTTTGACACATCATTTGAGTTGCCCAATATACCTCCCGTTTGGTAGGAATGATGAAATCCACCATGGCTGAATTCAGCCATGGTGGTATTTACCAGAAAGAGGATTGCTTATGGATATTTCCTTCATGATTGAAATTGTTCCCCGCTTATTGCGGGCAACATGGGTTACTCTTCAAGTCAGCGCTATATCCCTTATGATTGGATTGGTATTTGGCATAGTTTTGGGGGTGCTTCGTGTCTATGGGAATCGATTTATTGTATGGTGCACCAAGGGATTCGTCATTGTGGCCCGGGGTACGCCGGCGGCCATACAAATTTATGCTGCGTTTTTTCTTCTACCCAGGTTGGGGATAAGGCTTCCTTTGTTTGCGGTGGGCGTTGTGGCGCTTACTTTTAATACATCAGGTTATCAGGTAGAAATTGTGCGAGCAGCATTAGAGTCTATAGACAAAGGACAGATTGAAGCGGGGCTGGCTATTGGGTTGACGCGATGGAAAACCATGTTGTATATCACATTGCCTCAAGCTGTTAAGCGTATGATGGGACCCATGACCAATGAATTTGCCAATTTAATAAAAGCTTCATCTGCGTTGATGCTTATCTCACTTTATGAATTGACCAAATCTGGGCACGCCATTATTGCAGCAACCTTTAAATATGCAGAAGTACTTGTGTTGGTTGCTTTGTTCTATTTTGTATTGGTACAAAGCCTATGCAAGTTGAGTGCCTATTTGGAAAACAATGTATTTAATTTCGGAAAAACTGCTGATCCCCGTAATGAATTCTTGAATTGATGACGGACTATAGGAGATTGCATATGGAAAAAATATTGTTAAAAATGGAACATATACATAAATCATTCGGTCAGGCTGAAGTGGTTAAGGATTTTAATGTCGAAGTCAAGCAAGGTGAAAAGGTAATTTTGGCTGGGGCATCGGGATCTGGGAAAACCACTATTTTACGGATGATCAATTATTTGGAAACCCCAACCAAAGGGAAAATATGGTTGGATGGAGACTATATAGGTGGACATTATAATGAAAAAAGCGAATGGGTAAGTGATTCGATGCAAGACCTGGCCGAAAAGAGAAAGCAGATTGGCATGGTTTTTCAAAGCTTTAATTTATTTGCGCATCTGAGTGCTCTGCATAATGTTACGCTTGGATTGACCAGGGTTCTAAAATTACCTAAGAAAGAAGCCATAGCTCGTGCAGAACATTATTTGAATAAGGTGCACTTGTCAGAGCATATTAAAAAGTATCCACATCAAATGTCAGGCGGGCAGCAGCAACGGGTAGCTATCGCCAGAGCATTGGCTATGCAGCCCAAGTTGATGCTTTTTGATGAACCCACTTCTGCTTTGGATCCCAAATTAACCAATGAAGTTCTTGAGGTTATGCAGGAATTGGCTGAAGAAAAATTGACCATGGTGGTAGTAACGCATGAAATGGGATTTGCCCGACATTTTGCCGATCGAATGATATATCTTGAAGATGGCGTATTTATCGAAGAAGGGCCTCCTGAAAAACTCTTTACACATCCTGAAAGTGAGAAAACGTCTCATTTCCTAAGTTTTTGTGGCTATAAAGAAGGTGACATATAATGGGTCTCAATCTGGAATTCATGTTGAGCATCATACCTGAGCTGTTAAGTGCGATGGTTATTACATTGCAAATCAGTATTTTGGCCGTGCTACTGGGCATTATGGGCGGTCTCGTGGTGGGAAGCTTTCGGGTCATTGGTCCAAAATGGCTTAAGATGCTCATTCAATTGTTGGTGGATTATATCCGGGGTACACCGCAAATCGTTCACATTCTCATCATTTATTTTGCGCTACCAAGAATTGGAATTATCCTGAATGCATACTGGACGGGTGTTGTAGCCCTTACCATTATTGCAACAGGATATGAAGTGGAGATTGTGCGTACAGCTATTGAATCCATTGATAAAGGTCAAATAGAGGCAGGTCTGGCTATTGGTCTGCTAAAAAGACAGATTCTTATCTTTGTGCTTCTGCCGCAGGCTATCCGTAGAATTATTCCTCCTTTGACCAATGAGCTTACCAATATTGTGAAAGCTTCTGCCTTTTTATCAGTTATTGCTGTGAATGAACTCACCAAAATAAGTAACAAAATTATTTATGAAACTTTCTATTTCTTTGAAGTCCTGATTTTGACTGCTTTAATTTATACGGTCATTATTACTTTGTTGGGTATGTTGTCAAACTTCATTGAAAAAAGAATGTTTTCCACCAATAGTGAAGCCAATAGCTAAGGAGAAAGGACCCATATATGAATCTTCAAACACATATCATCAAAGGCTTTCATTGGCCTAGACACTACACCTCTGCAGTGGCCATAGGCTGGCACGTTGACGGAGAGGCAGGTCCTATAGGATCTGATCCCAAAAACAAAGAACATTTGGCTGCTCGATCTATGGGTCAGTATGGTGTTACGACGGCCATGCCTAGAATCTTAGATATTCACGATGATTTGGATATTCCGGCATCGTTTTTCATTCCAGCCTATCTCGTAAAAGAATATCCTGAGCTTACCAAAAGAATCAGTGAAGCTTCTGTATCTCATGAAATTGCCTATCATGGATATATGCATGAAAATGTTTTTATGGTTACCGATAAAGAAGAGGACGATTTATTTGATCTTCAGGTTACGATTATGCAAGAAGAATTAGGAAGGAAATGTTCTGGATGGAGTGCGCCCGGGTGGGGTGTCAGAGAAAATACGTTACAGAATATGTTTAAGCATAATTTTCTGTATGACAGTAGCTTAATGGAATATGATCGACCCTATATTTTGTGCTATGATGAAAAGAAAATGGTGGAGCTCCCTATCAGTATGGTGCTCGATGATTATGAAATCTATGGGGCGAGTCTTTATCCCCATGGAGGTGGAGTCAATGCCACAGCAGAAGAAGGATACCAAATTTACCGCGAAGAGTTTGATGGTTTGCGGGCTTATGGAGGTCTTTTTACTACAACGTTTCATCCTTGTATATTAGGAAGACCGGGGCGGCTGATGATGTTGAAACGCCTATTGGCTTATATGAAAAGCTTTGAAGACGTCTGGTTTGCTACTTATGAAGAAATTGCTACGTATGTGAAAGAAGAATTTATTAGATAGTGGAGGCGAATACCGAAAAAGGTATGTAAAATGTTATAGATTTGAGTATACTGAAATAGGACGACAGATGGGAGAAAAAGGAGTTTGTTTATGTTGCCGGAACTAATCGATTCCACCAAAATGGATTTGTCTGAGCGAATCTTTATTACCCTAAAAAGAGGCATTATTTCTTTGGATATTAAGCCTAGACAAGTACTCATTATTGGGGATGTGGCAGAATATTATAACACTAGTAGAACACCGGTCCGTGAGGCTCTTATTAAACTCGAACGTGAGGGATGGGTTGAAAAGGATGGTCGAAGAGGATTGCGGGTTACTGTTCCTTCTGAAGGAAGTCTTATGGAAATTGTGGAAACACAGGCAGCCTTGGAAGCCCATGCGGCATCGAAATTGGCAGAACGGGGTGTCTCGGAAGATTTTAAACGTCGAAGCCAAAAATCGTTTGCAGAAACTGAGCGTGCCATTGCGGAGAATGCTGACAACATAGATGACAAGATTGAGGAGTTTACTGATTTGATCTATGGGGAATTTGGGAATCAGTTTTTTGCCAAAGTTGTGAGAGAACTAGGCGAGAAGACCACACGTGTGCGGAAAATGAGCTTGCATCTTGGTCCGGCACCTTATGAAAAATCATTGGAGCAACATAGAAAAATTATTGATGCCATTGTGGCGGGAGATGCTGAGCTGTCTTATAAGCTGATGTATATGCATACGATTTGGTTTGAAGAGGGTTTGATGTCTTTGCTCAATCGGTATTAAGTCTTTGTTTTTTATGGTAGTAGCTGATCGGATGAAATTCATTCGATCAGTTTTTTTATGGTTTTGTCCGAATCTCGGAAAGTATCTGGTAATGTAGCAATCCCTGTTGATCCATTTTGCTGTTTAAAAGAGCCAGCGAATGTACTGCGAGAGGTTCATTTGGAAAGAGATGTTCCTGCCAGTCCGTAGGGACAAAAACATGTTTGGCTAAGGTGATATGGGGATGGAAGGCTCTTTTTTCTAGATGGTGCTCTTGGTGGATGAGCAATTGGGATAGTTTTTTCTGCAATTCCATGAGCTCAGTATTTTTTTTTAATGTCAGAACGACGGTGCGTCCTTTGGCGCTATGAAAAGAGGTAAGCACTGAAGGTATAAGAAATCTAGGTGTGGCAGGCAACTGATTCAGGATACCTTCAAGAGAAGGTAGATCTTGTTCTTTTTTGTCTCCCAAAAAAACCAATGTGCAGTGTAGAAGATTTCTGGCAAGAAAGCGCCCTTGGGTGAACTGATTGGCCAAAGTATCCTGGATGTAAATCAGGTTGTCGAGAGCAGAGTCTGTTGGTCTCAGTGCGTAGAATAGTCGCATGCCTTTTCTCCTAAGGGTATTTCATGTATTCATTATAGACCCGAAAGGCGACCAAAGAAAGGTAACAGCAGGAAGATGAAGAATGATATTGCCATAGGCAAATGGGTTGAAAAAGGATACAATAAATCGATTACCAAAACATGGAGGCTGGGGATGCGAGATAGAACCAAACAGTTGTTGTCGGATCTGGCTTTGGTGTTTGTAGCATTTTTATGGGGCGGTGGTTTTCTGGCTGTCAAGGATGCCCTTACCTTATTGGAATTATTGTCTCTGCATTTTGCGAGGTATCTGGTGGCTGTCATTGTTATGCGGTTTTTCTTTCATCACAGGCTGAAGTCCATTAACTTTCAAGCCTTTTAACAAGAAAGCGGATGTTATACAATTGGCTTATATCTAGATGGTAGTTACCATGATTCTTTTTCTTTTGGCGGCGGTATTATCTGAGAAACAATACTGGGTATTGTGCCTTTCCAAGCCTGGCTGGCTTTGGTTTATCTAGGCGTCTTTTCCAGTTTTTTGTGTTTGACGATGCAAACGGTGGCGCAGAAATATACCCCTTCATCCCATGTTTCTTTGATTTTGTCTTTAGAAGCTGTGTTTGCGGCTTTGTTGGGCGTATTGTTGTTGTCTGAAGTCATGACCATGCGGATTATTGGGGGTGTATTGTTCATTATGCTTGGTATTATCTTGGTGGAAATGCTTGGAAATAAAAAATGGAACAGCAATTGAGCAAATCGTAGAACGCAAAGATTCGGGAACAAAAAAGAAAAAGAAGTCGACTATAGAAACATATCTGATGAGCATGGATTCAGGAAGGAGAGATAGGATGAAACGATGGATGATTGCAGCATTGTTGTTGACTGTTTTTTTGGTTGGTGTTGGATGTAACCAAATTGATATTGAGCCTGAACCTGAAGAACCCCAGGCATCGCAGGAAGAAGAGATCCCAGGCACAGTGGAAAGCCCGGTGTTGAGTTTAAGCGATGCGGAAGAACAAGCAGCTTTTGAAGATCTTCGGGCTTATTTGCCTGCCAAGGAAGGCTTCGTTTGGTATTACAGTGGCTATGCTGAATACGGTCATGTTGTAGAACTGAAACAGCTTTATCAGAGGGAAGACAGTATCAAAATGGTTCTTCAAGGTGAGATCGATGATGTGTCTGGGGAGACAGATCCTGGAGAACTTGAGGTTTATCTGGAATATGTCGTAGAAAACGGACGGTGGATCCAAAAGCGAGATGCCATTCGGATGATGGGGCCAGACTTTAAAGAACTTATACTATTGCAGTATCCTCTGGAGGTGGGAAATCAGTGGATTCAGGAGGTACAGACTTCTCTTGGTGAATCTTTGACTTTGACGACCCGCATTGAAAAGATCGATGATGCCGGAGCCATCACTGTCTCTTATGTGGATGAAACATCGGGATATGCACAAGAGAGGATATTTTCCAAGGGGCTGGGTGTCATTGGCGCACAAATGGATCAGGAAGGGGCAGAAACTCCCTCGAAGATGGGTTATGCTCTGTATCGGGAAGCCTCTGGTTATCCTTTGGAGAGGGCAATACAAGCCTGGCTTCCTCCTAAGGACCAATTGATGCTTTATTATGGCTTGGCAGAATATGCCCACCGGGCTACTTTGGTAGATATAGAATATTTTGATGGTGGACGTCGTTATCTCGTGGAAGGCGATTTTGAATACGATGGAAGTGGGATTCCTGGGACGTTTCGGGTGTCGTACGAGGTAGATGGTGTAAAGGGCACTGTCCGAGAGATCGTTCTGGAAAATACCAGAGCTGGAGAACCGATTCTTAATTCTCAGTTTCCAAATCTTTTGATGTTGTCTTTGCCTCTTGAGGCTGGTGCTACCTGGACACAGAAAGTATCATGGGATGGCAGTGAAGCCTTGATGCGGGCGACGATTACGGAAATGAGAATTGCTGAAAACGGCCATAAACAGATTTATGTACGCTATGAGGTGCCGGCTTCCGGATATTACCAAGACACTTATTTTGAAACAAGAGTTTTTGAAGAAGGAAGAGGACTCATCGGCTTTGCTTCACTTATGCCAGGACCATTGCCCTTGGAAGGGAAAGATCTAACTGACCCTGTTAAGGTGCAACAGGCACTGGACAATCATCAATTTGGTTACGGGCAAAACCCGTTGGACGATTGATTCGATGATTATTTTAGGGGTTGCACGCAAGAGATATCGTCGCATTGTACAGAGTTAACACAGGATGATACGATATAAGAAAGCATAGCTTGGTCTGGTGCTGGTTGCAGAATACTTTTTCTGTATGCAGGTGGCAACGTGGTATCCAGCCAAAGATGAGCCTGGTCCGGAGGCAGCAAAGCAGGCATGCGGTGATGAATTTTTTTCATTTGTTTGTTGGCCGCGGTGGTCAAAAGACATAAGCCAAATGGGGGCGCTTGTTTGCTTTTCTGTAGATGGGATGGCGTGGCCTGGTAGAGGCCTGCGATATAAAAAAGACTCTGATTGCCAGGGATAAACCGATGGGGAATGCGTTCCTTATCGGTTTTTTCCCATTCATAAAAACCATCGACCACCACCAGACAAGGCCGGTACAAAAAAGAGTCCTTGAAAGAAGGTTTTGCATCTATGGTTTCACTACGAGCATTGATTAAGGTGAGAGGCTTGTTTTTTTTGTTGGTATTCTTTGAGGGATCAGCATAGTAATTCCAATGCAAGTATCCCAAGCGGTTTCTGGCTTCCTTTTTATCACGTATAACACTCAATAAGGGTTGGGATGGAGCAAGATTGTAGTGTGGTGTGTAGGGAAAATGTTCAGGGATATCCAACTCGAAATCCTGCGAAAGTATAAATGACAAGCGATTCCATTCCATTGACAGACTCACGCGACCACACATGTCTTGTCCTCCTTGTTGTGGCAAATTTCAAACTCAGTTTATTCTAGCATATGAATGGTATGCAGTCATGGATGGTACTGCAAAAAGGCGCTTATCTTATCAAACGATTCGTAAGCTGGGAATGAGACAGTAAAAATAGAAAAATGTATACATTTTGGCATATAAATATGGTATATTGAGGTGGTCACAGAGGAATAGGATGTTACAGTGATAATGTAAGTATCAGTGTATTATTAAGAATAAATAACATACAATAAATCATCTGTGACACTTCTTTTGGTCGGATTATGGCCTGAGAAATCAGTGCGGGTATGTTTTTTTGTGCAATAAGCAATATAAATATGTCTATACGGGAAAATATCATTGTCAATATGTAGTCGGATTTTCGGTGAAAATCGATTGCAGCGTGGGAGAAGAAAGGATCAACAGCTATGATGAGAAGATGGGAAATACGTTCAAGATACATTATATTGTTGGTTCTTTTGCTGTTCATACCTATTGTGTACCTGAGTATCTATGTTCCTGTTCTTCATTCTTTGCAGCAGGAGACGCTTGATAATTTCTTGTTGGTGGCGGAAGCCAAACAGCAAATGGTGGAAGAATTCATTGCCAGGAGCAAGGAAGGCGCTGAAGGACTGTCCAGCCGGTCTGTGATTCGTGATAAGATTGTGGATTATCGTGAAGGCAATATTGGTTTTTTGGCGTTAAAGATGTTTACCGAACCCAAATACCTAGATGGCGTTCGTGCATTAGAACGGATGGTTTATGTCGCGAGATGGGTAGATGACCAGATGTTGGTGGATTTCGGCGAAGAAGTGGATTGCCATATTGAGCAGGGAGATACTGATACTACCCAATTGAGGTATGATGAAAAAAATGGTCTTTTGTGTATCCAGTCCCCTATTCTAAAGAATAATGAAGTGTTGGGACAGGATTATCTTTATGTGGCGCTGGAGACCTTATTGTTGGAGGTAGTGGATGCTCCATACCAAATTCGTATGGTGTCTGGTTTAGACTCCAAAGAAGGCTTGGTTATGGACGATGATGTGGTAGAGGTTCATCAGGAATTGTCTTTGCTAGATAACCAAGTGGTCATTAGTGTCCCCAGAGATGTTCTTTTCGCAGATGTCAATCGTTTGGTTAACCAAACGATATTGTCATTTTTTTTGGGATTTCTAATTTTGTTTATTCTCATCAATCAGATTCTCATGATATTCACCAAAAAAACCTTGGCAGAAATGGATATGGAAAGAAAAAAAGCGCAACGCAGTGAGCAGGAACGAGATCAATTGATCAACCAGATGCATCAAGGATTGGCGGTACATGAGATCATTTGTGACGAGAGTGGGATGCCCGTAGACTATCGATTTTTGGATGGCAATGAGTCTTTTTTTAAAGAGGTTGGATTGAAAAAAGAAGACGTTGTGGGTAAAACAGCGCTTGAGATTTTTCCCAATACGGAGACTTATTGGATTGAGGCGTTTGGGAAAGTGGCCATGGGGGAAGGTCCTGTGCAGGTGGAAAACTATGCAGCGGCACTGGATAAATATTTTCATATTTCTGTTTACTCTCCACAGCCGGGATGCTTTGCCACCATCTCAACAGACATGACGGAAAGAAAAAAAATGCAGCGGCAGATGGCCAAGGAAAAAGAGCAGTTTCAGACTACGTTGCTCACTGTGGCAGAAGGGATTGCTTCCACCGATGCGGAAGGAAAGGTTGTGGTCATCAATCCAGTTGCATTAAATCTTCTTGGGAGAAAAGAGTCTGACGTGCAAGGGCAGATGTTTGATGAAATTTTTGTTTTGTTTGATGAAAAAACCAACACCGTGAGGGATCATTTGATTGCAGAGGTACTTCAGTCGAATGAGTCTTTAAAATTGACCAATCATTATCGATTGAAAGCCAGGCAGGGTGAGATACCCATTGAGATGCATGCAACACCCATACGAGATGACGAGGGACAGGCAGTTGGCGTGGTTGTGGTATTTTGGGACTATTCTGAACAAAAGGAACGTCATGAGCAGATTGAGTATTTGAGTTTTCACGACCATCTGACGGGTTTGTACAATCGGCGTTATATCGAGAATGCCATGAAACGCTTGGATAATACGGATTATCTTCCTCTTACGATTATGCTGCTCGATGTAAATGGCTTGAAATTGACCAACGATGCTTATGGACATCAGATGGGAGATGCGCTGCTTATTGAAGTGACGAAATTGTTGAAGGATGAGGCTCATCCTGATGCTGTGATTGGCCGGGTTGGAGGCGATGAGTTTATGATCGTTCTTCCTCATACCCACAGTCATGAGGCCTCTGTGCTGAAAGGCAGGTTGTTGTATCGGGCGAAGAAGAGCCAGTTGGATTCCGTGATTGTCTCTTTGGCTGTGGGTTATGCTACCAAAGAGACCAATGATGTTGTTCTGTCTGAGATCGTATTGCAGGCTGATCAAGAGATGTATAAGAACAAAGTACGTTTTGGTCAAACCATGCGGCATCAGACCATAGAGAAGATCAGAAGCAATATCAATTTCAAGTATGACCAGGAACAAATTCATGCTGAACGTGTCTCTTTTTACGGTGAGGCCATGGCCAACGCACTACACCTGAGTCCCAAAGAGATTCACGATGTAAAAATAGCGGGACTTTTGCATGATATCGGTAAGATCATGGTTCCTCCGGAGATTCTCAGTAAATTCGAACCATTAACAGCAGCTGAATTTGATATTATACGAAGGCATCCGGAAGTCAGCTATCAGATTCTTAAGGGCATTGATGAGTATGCGATGCTTGCCGAGGGGGTACTGCATCATCATGAATGTTACGATGGACAAGGGTATCCTGAGGGCTTGCGTGGGGAAAAAATTCCTCTGCTTTCTAGAATCATCGCCGTGGCTGATGCTTATGAAGCCATGACTGGTAAACGTCCTTACCAAAAAAAGTTGAGCAAAACCGAAGCCATAGAAGAACTGAGGCGTCATGCTGGAACCAAATTTGATCCTCGGATCGTTGCTGTCTTTATCAACGAAATCCTTACCAAAGAATTGTAGATACTCTCTTCCTAGCGCCTGCGTTTATATTCTCGGCTGATCTGTGTTAAGATGGATTCAACAGGGCAGAGGAACATTGCGCTATCGCCAAGGGAGGGATGGTTATGAACAAAGGTGTGTTGTTTGATTTTGACGGTACCATCATAGACAGTTCAAAGCTGATTCATGGTGGTCTGCAACATATCGCCAATATGTTTTGTTCCAGAACGCTTGAGGCTCATGAACTGAATCTTCTCATCGGCATGACGCTCAAAGAACAAATGTTTTGGCTTTTGGGAGAAGATTATCAAGAAGGGTTTCAGGAATTTCTTCGGTGGTATGAAGAACATCACGATGATGATGTGGTAGCCATCGAAGGATTGAATGTTATCCTTGACAAGTTGGTTCAATCTGGATTTCGTCTTGGCATTGTCTCAAACAATGAGCAAAGCACTATTTTACGTGGTTTGGCGTGCCTTGGTCTGCTAGGCAGGTTTGAGATTATCATTGCTTGCCATGATGTGCATGCGGGTAAGCCTCATCCTGAAGGAGTATGGCGTGCTCTCGAGATGCTCTCCTTGAAAAAAGAAACTACCTTGTATGTGGGAGATAGCGCCAGTGATGTGGAGACAGCTTATAATGCCAGTGTTAGCAGTGTGCTTGTAGGGTGGTCGTCGGCAGGGCCAATGTACAGCGGGGGTAGAGAACCTCATTACTTGGCGCAAGACCCCCAAGAATTGTATAGAATCATTATAGAATATGGTCATATTGGTAAAACCAAAGGAAAGAGACTCAGATGAGTCTCTTTTTAGTACCCTATAAGTGTAGATGAAAGACCTTGAGAAGGTTTTCCATCTGCACTTATTTTCTTATAATGAGCTTGTAAATGGACGACGGCGTCTTTTTTGGATCATAGCATCCGTCATAAAAACTGTCGTCCATCGGCTCATTGTAAGCAGTCGATGAAGCAGGTTGGGCATGTACGCCCGCGTCACGAACTAAAATGATTGAAGCAATGAGTGCAGATGGGATCATTTACAAATCTATTAGCGGAGGTAGTCGGATGATTAGTGTAGGTGTGGATGTATCAAAGGGTAAAAGTACCGTTGCTGCACTGAAGGCAGATGGAGAGGTCGCACATGCTCCTTTTGATGTGGAGCATACCAGTAGCTCGCTAATGAATCTATGCAATTGGATTCTAACACGTGAGGATGAAGTTCATGTGATCATGGAGGCGACTGGTCGCTACTACTTGCCAATTCTGATGGCACTAGCGGAAAGCGGTATCTGGGTCAGTGTCATAAATCCACTGAAGATGAAAGAGTTTACGACGGGTATCAATTTTCGGAAGGTGAAAACGGATAAAGCTGATGCCTGGAAGATTGCACAGTATGGAATCATTCATTGGGCTGAACTGGCGGAATACAGGGTGGATGCACCAGTTTACCAGGCGCTTCGCACCTTGAACCGACAGTACCAGCACTACATGGGGATTCATGTAAGTCAGATACTGTTTCTAGACAAATTGCTGGATGATGCCTTTCCGGGGATCACAGGCCTGCTCAAGCACGATTCAGCCGCATTTGGCAAGGACAAGCTGAGTGATTTCGTGAAGGTCTTCTGGCATACGGACTGCGTCAGAAAGCACAGGGAAGAGGCCTTTGTCCGTAGATATAATTCGTGGGCAAAAAAGAAAGGATACCACCAAAGCGAGTGCAAGGCTCGGAAGATCTTCGCACTGGCTCAAAATGGTATCCCAGTGGTGTCATCCACTAGCCCATATATGCGCGCGGGCGTTATGGATGCGGTACGGATTCTGCGCGAAACAGACCATACTCTTGAAACCATTTTAGCACGGATGGCGGAACTTGCACAGGATACTGAAGAGTACAAAGTGGCTGTGGAATTTTCCGGCATTGCCAACAAACTGGCTGTACAGATGGTAGCTGAGATTGGTGACATGAGCAAATTTCGCAACAAGAAATGCCTGGTTGCCTTTGCAGGTATTGATTCTCCACCGCATGAATCCGGTCAGTACCGCGGAACGAAACGTCATATCTCCAAGCGGGGTTCAATAATTTTGCGAAAGGTTGGCTACCAAGCGATGAAGTGTATGAAGTCGACGAAGAACGATGATTGTGCAGTCTACAAATACATGCTCAAGAAAGAGCAAGAAGGGAAACCGAAGAAGGTTGCAAGGATTGCCGGGTTGAACAAGTTTTTAAGAATTTATTATGCGCGGGTAATGGAACTGAAGCAGCAATCCATGTAGATACAGGCAAAAAGACAAGCACGACCCAAGCCTTAATCCAAGTTAAGGCCTATTTATCGTGCTCTCTTTAACAGGAACCTGATTTTCACAAAGAAATTTGAAAAATTACTAATTTGCTATTGATTTTGGTTAGCAGGTTTTTATGGATGGAAGAGATTTGGTCGAAGAGGATAGTTATTTGGATATTTTAGCCATTTTCATTAGAAATATTTGGCAATTATATACAAAGGTTAATGGGTACATTAACTAGAAGAACAAGGTTGTATTTGGTAATAATAAACAGTTTACATAAGGGAGGTACAGTATGGGTAAACGTATTGGGCTGATTGTTCCATCATCGAATACGGTGATGGAAGTGGATTTTTACCGTAATTTGCCACAGGATGTGACACTACATACGGCCAGGATGTATTTGTTTGATACAACTGTCAAAGGCGAGGAAGAAATGCTTGATATGCATTTCCCGAAGGCCTTGTATGATTTGGCTACGGTAGAGCCGGATGTAATCGTATTCGGCTGCACTTCAGCGGGTGCCTTGCGTGGCAATGAATATGATGCTGAACTATGCCGCACCATTGAACGAGTGGGGAAAGGCAAAAGTGTCAGTGTGATTCAATCGGTGCGCAAACATGCTATGGAACTGGGACTCCAGAGACTACTGGTTCTTACTCCCTATATCAAGGATCTGAACGACCGCATTGCCAGTAGTCTAAAAGCCCAGGGCACTGAAGTGGTGGGTATTTATGGTCTGGGTATCGATCACAATCATAGCATTGGTCTGGTGGAGCCAAAGGATATCGTGTCCTTTGCTCTGGACAAAGCATCTAGACATGAGGGCGAATATGATGGGATTTTCTTATCCTGTACTAATTTTAGGGCGATGGATGTATATCAGGAAATTGAGGATAAATTGGGATGCCCTGTCATGACAAGCAACCAAGCGGCTTTTGAGGCGACAATCAAACAATTGGGATGAGGACGGAAGGCGGGGTATAAGGGGATGAAATTTACTGTACGTGATGCTTTGGAGATGGAACCTCTGAATCAGTCCAAAGTGGTAGGCGGGTTGGAGGGACTGGACAGAGAGGTGCGTTTTGTCAACATCATGGAAGTACCTGATGTGAAACGCTGGATGAAGGGCGGAGAGTTTTTGGTGACGGCAGGGTTTGCGTTTCATGAGGTCCCAACCTTGATTGACACTATACTAGATGATCTCAATACGGTCGGTATTGCCGCCTTTGGGATTAAGTTGGGGCCGTATCTCCAATCTATTCCTGAAGCGCTGATTGCTCATGCTAATCGTCTGTCTATTCCATTGCTTGAATTGCCCAAGGATGTGCCTTATATGGATTTCATGATCCCTATTTTTGAGCGTTTGATGCTTAGTCAGTACCGTGCACTCAAGCGCGTTGAGCAAACCCACGAACGCCTCATTAATCTGGCATTGCATGGAGAGGGGATAGAAGGCATCTGTTTGACCCTGGAGAATATCCTGGAAGCACCCATACTTGTTCTGGATAAAGCGGCCAACTGTATGTCAGTGTTGTGTGGTAATCCATATGAACACGAATCTCTGGACCTTTGGGATGAAGGATTTGTTCGATTTTTTGAAGACCAGGTTGTCAAGCAAAATCTCATTGTTCACCGCTGCAATCAGGTACCGTATTTGAATGGGACATCCTTGGTGATTGTGCCGATTGAGATCAATCGGAGCATTGATCGTTATCTTGTAGCCTGGGACAAAGAAGGAAATATGGATGAAGTCAATTTGCGTGCTCTGGAGCATGCGGCAACCGTGATTGCGCTCGAGGTAATCAAAGAAAAAGCCGTTTATGAAAGCGAGCAGCAAATGCGTGGAGAACTGTTGGAGGATTTACTTTATAAGCTGTATAAAAATCGTGATCTGGTATTGAAACGGGCTAGTTTTTGCAATGTGAACATTCATGATGAACTCAGTGTATTTGTTTTGGATATTGATGAATTTGACGACTATATCGTGAAGAAGAAGTTGCAATCAGAAGAAGACATTCAAAAAATCAAACAGAATCTGATGCAAATAGTACGTTTTTCTATGGTCAACTTTTTGGGATATTCTCCGTTATTGTTGGCTAGAAGTGATAGTATCGTTGGCTTGATTCATCATGGAGAAGAACAAAAAAAGGATGATATCCGGTCTCTGTTTTTATTGTTGCGTAAGGATATCCTAAAAAAATATCCCAAGTTGAATGTGACAGTGGGGATAGGCTCCTGGAAAAAGAATATTGATGATCTGGATGAGTCCTATGAAGAGGCCAAATTGGCACTCAAGGTGAGTCGGTCCATGAACCATCAGCAAGGAGTTGCTTTTTTTGAAGATCAGGGGCCCTATTGTTTTCTTTCTGAGTACAAGGATTCCGCGCAACTGCACAGTTTTTATGAGACAACGATAGGCAAGTTGATACACTATGACACCAACAACAAAACGGAACTAAAGGACACCTTGGAAGCTTATTTTGGATGTGGACAAAATGTAAGGCTTACTGCGGAATCCATGTATTTGCATCGCAATTCAATTATCTATCGCTTAAAAAAAATTGAAGAGATTACAGGGATGAGTTTGTCTCTTCCTGAGAATTCATTCAGCCTTCAGTTGGCATTGAAGATTGGTGATATTATTGCTGAATAAAGAGTCATTGTATGAAATGAACAATGCTTTTGTAAAAACTATAGCTATTAGAGCCAAAGGTAAGTAAGCCAATGTCAGAGAATTCCTAACATCACACATTATTGTGAAATGGATAAATCAGATCAACGATGAAAGGGGCATGGCTTATGGCGAATTTGAAAGTAAACTATTGTGGGGTAGAATACCGGAATCCTCTGATTCTGGCCTCAGCGACGCCAGGACAAGATGGAGAAGGCATGCGAATAGCCGGAGAGAAGGGAATTGGTGGTGTCATACCCAAGACCATCGGACCCAAGCAAGACTGGGCAGCCCATCCTTGTAATGGGAGACTGTATTTGCATCGGTACAAAAACAAACCGATTGGTATGGTGAACTTGGAATTGTTTACAACCATGACCCGGGATGAATGGGTGCAGAGGGAACTGGAGATCGCCAAACGATC
>DIET01000019.1 GCA_002418765.1 Peptococcaceae bacterium UBA5767
GGTTGACATTTTATAGCTGGTCTTTATAAGCCCTAAGATCGGCTTCTACGCGTTTAGAAAAAGACTGCATACACTGACGCAGCACCTCATTTTGGGCGTCGTAGAGATGGCCTTCAATGGACTGTATGGGCAAAATATGCAATGAAGTCCCTGTCAAAAATGCGGCATCAAAATCAGAAAGCTCAGCTACACCAATCTTCCGCTTGGATACCGTCAATCCCGCTTCCTTCATGGCCATTTCGGCATAATGTCTGGTGATGCCGGGCAAGACCTGGGTAGCGGGTGTAATAATATCTCTGTCCTGAATAAAAAAAACATTGGATTGAGAACCTTCTGTGACCAGCTTTTGGGCATTCACCAACAGTACTTCAAAAACGTCTTTTTCGTGCATCAAGCCAGCAATGCTTTGTTTATAGTCCTCATGCCATACTTTGTCTTCAGGATTGCTTCTTTCCATCTCATAGGTGCACAAACGAACACCCTGCTCATACTGTGTCGGTGAAGGATATCTGCTAGGTACAAAGGCCATCACCAAGCCATGGTTGCCACCAGCCAGTATTTTTACGTTGGCATCCACACGAGGCAGTTCATTACGTTCAATCAGTTGTTGCAAAACGGCCCCCATGTCTTTTCTGGGCTCATATCCCAATCGCTGCAAGCTGTTGTTCACCCGGTCTTCATGGGCTTTATAAAAAAGAGGAATACCTCCCACCACACGCAAGACATCATAGGTTGCCGAGCCTTCATCACTGATTTCTCTGTTGGTATCCACAAATTCACCATCTAGATACATGGTCTTATAAATAGGTATCATCTTGTTCACTCCTCAGGAAACGAATACAAATACAATTCTTTGTCTGTTTCTATCACAAATTCTTCCCAACCATACGGCGCCGTGATGATTTGTGGCTGCCCGTCACTGATGAATCTCTCCTCAGGATGATTCTCAAAATAATCTAAAAAATTGTACATTCCGACAGAACCAACATTCATTTCACTGGCCCTTACTCTTGGAATACTGAGCGCATCGAACCTCATGTCAAAAGGAGACGAAGAAGGATGGCTGCCTACATTCAAAATCGCCAGATTCTCATATGCCATCCCCTCATAGGTACCCTTATGCAGATACTCCATCAGAGAATCATCTGCCGGTCTCGAACCATACGGTAAGGCGATGGTATTCACCCGGTAATGATCCAAATGAATCATGGACTCAAGATGTAGCACCTGCTTGCCGATTTCTCGTTGGATATCTTCTGCTGAGGCCTGCTTGAAATTCGCATGTCCCCAGGTATGATTGCCAATATCAAACCCCAGTTCGATGACCCGATTGATTTTTTCTTCTTCATCCCGGCTTGCACCAAAGGCGCTGGGGCCATCTGCAAAAAATGTAACTTCCATAGGAAAATCGGGATGCGTTTTGTGAAAATCCAGCAGCACACCGATAGCACATTGCGGATCCACTGTGCCATCCTCCAGAATGCGAAAATTGTTTTCATTGGCATCGTCAAAGGTGATTACCACGGGGGTATAGCCTTGTTCTGTCGTGATATTTCCGGTGGCAAAGTCCGTCAAAGAAATTGGACGATAGCCACCCAGGTACAAGGTTTCCAAATCCTTTTGAAAGTTTTCTGGTGTGCGAACCCAATCAGCTTCTTCTTCCCCGATGTTGTGATACATCAAGACCATGATTTTGCCCATTTCATTGGGTTTTAGGTTGAGATCGATTGCTTCTTTGGGATCAAGGGGTAGCGGAACACTTTCTGCTTCAGGCTTTTCAACAACGAACTCATCTGAATCAATATCGGGCTTAACCACTTCCCCACCTGCCAAATCGATGGGCATATATTTTTGACAACCAACCAACAGAAGCACTGCAACCATCCCTAAAAGCATGTTGTACATTCGATTCTTCATGTCTACTCTCCTATGTCATTATGGCATATCAGGCGTATAACGGGGAATACGAAGGATAAAACCGGATACTTCATCTCCATGCAAAACCTCCATGTCACCCAAAGATTCAGCCAATATTTCTCTCATCAGCAGAACCGCATCCACCAAATTTTTCCTTTCTGGTGTGGCTTCTTCGCAATAAATATTGCGAATGAAATCATCAATCGTGAATTCATCCATCATTTGTGACATGCCCCAGAATAATTTAAACTTCATTTTTGAATAATCCAAAAGATCTGACCCGGTCTCCAGAAAAAGTGCCACCTCGCCATGGGTGTATTCGTCCATCCTCTGAATTAAATTATCCAAAACCTTGACCATTTTCTTGCGATCCACATAGAGCATAGAATTTTCATACGGCTCGAGCAAATGAATCGTTTTTCGCGTGGTCTTGTTGGCCAAGCGATTCAGTTTCAATTGTTCAATAAACTTGTAAGACGACATGATTTCATTGTTCAGCCTAAAATGCGTCGGTTGTCCCTGGGTATAGTCGGTAAGATCTTGAATGACCTGATGCAATTCCTCTCGCAACTGCGCCATTTGTTCTCTGGATATTTCTTCGGGAACAGCAAGCCAGTGATCAAGCGAGGATTCGATTTCTAACATATCATCATAAACACTTTTCACATAGAGACGATTGCGATCCTTCTCTTCCAGCCGATTCTGCATGGACACCATCAGACTATTTTTCATCAAATTGAAATCCTCACACAAATCTCCCAGTTCATTGTTTGTCTGACAGGAAATCTGAAAATCCAACTGGCCGTTGGCAATCCGCCTTGAAGAATTGCGCAGGCTCTTGACCGGCTTTAGAACTTCCCGATAAATAATCAGCAACATGAGCAAAGCCGCCACCAACGTGGCAGCAGCGCCATAATAATAAGGCTGAATATAGAAAGCTTCCATATTCTCGTAAATGCTCTTTTCAATTTCCTTGGGATCATCAACAATGATTGCATAAGCCACGACGTCCCGGCCTTCATTGATAGGTCTGATATATTTTCCGTTGGTCGAGAAGATATCCTCTTGCTCAGAAATAAGCTTCAACTCATATTCCATGTTCAGACTGTTGCGTACTTGCGTAGGATACCAGGAATCGTACAATAGAATCCCGTCTGCACGAATGATTCTCAGGTGAGCATTGTAGCGTTCCAAGGACTGTCTGACTCCTGAACTCAGATAACTGATGCCCAAATACTTGTCATAAGACACTTCCACATGATCAAACACCTGATCATAAATGGAGTAGCGCTCTCGAAACATCTCTTGCACCGCATCTTTTTCCACAATATCCATGTTGTAACGATACAGGCTGAAGGTAATGAAAATAGGAAACAACATCATCACCAAAACGATGGTAACCAATTTGATACCCAGTTTTCCTTTTTGCATCTTTCTCTCCCCCTGAATCATTCACCTTGATTAATCGTAGCATTGCAAATCGGCATTGACAAGCCTCTTAGACAGACGGATGATATCCCAACAACTTCTTCGTATAGGCAATCAAATAACGCTTGGCATCAGCCTGCTTGATGCCATAGTCTACCCACTGATCATGCCCCAAATCGCCCAGGCCATCGGCCACCAAAGCCAAGCCCTGGGGAGCCTGATACTCTCCCAAACCAAGAGGCATCATCTGTACGATGGCAAAATAGTGCATCATGTCACTGAGAACGCGTTCCTGCCCACCATGTCTGGCCCCACCTATGGCCACCGCACCACCAATCTTGCCAGCCAAGAAAGAAAAATCCTTTTCTTGGTCAAACGAGCACAAGGCATTGGTGCGCTCCATCAGGATCTTCAGGTTCGAACTCATGTTGCCAAACAAAACAGGTGAGATCAGCACCAGTACGTCAGCCTCCACCATGCTTTTAAGAATCCGGGCACCATCATCTTCTCTGGTACAGTGTTGCCATCCTCCTGGCAAAAGATAGCCTTTGTCATCTCTGGGATGACATTGGTGATGGCAAACCCCCTGACAAAAATCCAACTGCTGCGTACCCAAAAAAATCAAATTGGCAGTGGCACCACATCTTCTTGCTTCCTCTATCATGATGCTGCCCGCTTGGAAACCATTGCCCTTGCGCTGGCTGCCCACTATGACCAAGAATCTCATCTGCGCCACCTCCACTACACCTTTACGTATGGTCTTTGCTTTACGCTTCTTTTTTTATTATACTGTAGTTCATAAAGAAGTTGTAAAAAATTGTCTTCTTTTGATGAGAAAGGAATCTTATGAGTCTTAAACATCATCATCTCCATCGATTCATCAAAATCACACTCCTACTTGTTCTGGTGATTTTATACCTTATCTTACCTGAATTCATGGGAGAACGAACCAAAAATCTGATTTTTGTTTTGTTTTTCATCGCACTGTTCTTTTTGCCAAAATAAAATTCCAGCATCGATTCTTACACTGCAAACAAAAGGGGGCTTGTCAAAGCCCCCACGATTCCTATTGTGCAGTCCATCCACCATCCACTGTAATTTCAGAGCCTGTACTAAACATCGATTCATCAGAAGCCAGGAATATATCCGCATAAGCGATATCCATGGGTTTACCAATATATCCTATCGGGTGCATCTTGCCCACCTTGGCAAAATAGTCTTCTTTGCTCATGCCCGCATCCGCTGCCTCTTTTTCCGTCAACGAAGTATGCACGTAGCCTGGATGCACAGAATTCACTCGGATTTTATAACCCTTTTCACCACAGCACAAAGCGGCCGACTTGGTAAGGATCGTGACAGAACCTTTGGACGCGCAATAAGCCGCCAGCCCCGACTCTCCCACTTGTCCATCAATGGATGAACGATTGACAATCGAACAATTTTCTCCATTGTCTTTCATATGGGCAATGGCGTACTTGGTGCCCAGAAATACACCCGTAGAGTTGATGCCCATCAACCAATTCCAGTCATCCAGCGTGGTGGCTTCAATATCTTTCCCCAAGGATACGCCGGCATTGTTGATCAAGATATTGACTTTCCCATAGGTTGACAACGTGTATTTGAACATATCCAGCCAATCCTCTTCTTTGGCCACGTCAAGTGGAAAGAAACTGGCTTCACCACCTTCATCACGAATCCGGCTGGCCAAATTCTCACCCGCTTCCACATTGATATCCCCAATCACTACTTTGGCGCCTTCTCTGGCAAACAAAAGGCAATCTGCTTCTCCAATCCCCAGTGCTCCTCCTGAAACGATGGCTACCTTGCCCTGCAATCTGTCCATACAAACCTCCTCATTTTTTTCTGGCTTCTCGCCACTTCAACACGCAGATAAGAAATTCCTTCTCAATCCATACTATATTTCGCTCTTTCACCACCTATAAGCTTCGGTCTGGTCCTGGCTGCCGTGATATGGGCCGAGCCGATCTGCTTGATGCCTAACCGTACTGGTATGGCTACTGGTTTTAGGTGCATACCGATTAAGGTATCTCCAATATCCAAACCAGCATCAGCCTGAATATACTCTGCCACCGCCGGTTGGAAGAGCTTCCGGTAGTAAGCACTACTCAAAGATCCACCCGCTTTAGGATAAGGCACCACCTGCACTTGCGGCCATCCATGATTTCGCAACACCTCTTGATCTAGCACCAATGCCCGGTTCAGATGTTCACAGCATTGCGTAGCCAAGTGAATGCCATACGGCTGCAATAGGGACATAATGCGATGGATCATCGCTTCACCTATGTCGGGTGCTGAGCCTTGTCCAATACGCTCCCCGACCATTTCACTGGTGCTGCACCCAAGCACCAATACATCCCCTGCTTTAAGCAAACTGATGTCAATCAGCTCTGTCAGTGCCCTTTCCAGATCATCGAGCATCGTTTGCATGTCCATGTTCTTTGTTTTCATGCCTTCCCTCCCTATGGTCTTTTTTTATACGTATTTTCCGGTTTTTCCCTGTCTCTTTCATTAAACCTGTAGCCAAAGCTGCCACCAAAGAAGGCAGGGCAAATAAGAAAATAACCGTTCTTAGGCTCAAATAATCCATGAGATAACCACCCAAAAATGGAGACAAAAATGCGGCCAAAAATCCGCACGATAACATCAGTGCATACACGGCCCCCACCTTTTGGGGCGTCATATCCCGAAATTCCATAGGCATGGTGAATAGTGCCGGAGCCCAGCCGGCGTTGCCAAAGCCGGACAAAAAGACACCCAGCAATCGACCGAAACCCGTCAGGTACAAAGCCATGGTGGTACCGATGAAGATCATCAAATGCATGGGCCAGGTAAATGGCTTTCTTAATCCCCATTTTCCCATGGCCAAACCGCATGAAAAGCCGGCCAGAATACCCGCCAGAGGAAACACGGACATCAGGTATGAGGATTCAGACAAAGACAGCATTGCTTCGGTATAAAAATAGGTTGCCAGATAGGTAGTCACAAATTGGAAGCTCCACATATCACACGTTTCCGCTACGGTAATAAGCAATACTTCTCTATGTCTTAAAATATCCCTCAGGATATGGCTATTCAGTTTTTCCTCCACCTCGATGACTTCCTGCTCAACCACATAATACCGTTCCCAAAGCCACCAGGCCAACAATAGAAAAACGCCTGGCAACGCCAGTGTCAGTCGCCAGGAGGAACCCAGCCACTGAAATAACGAAATGGTCAACATAAAGGTAAGAGCGGTGGCAAAATAGGGAAGCAATGAATTGAGCGTATTCAGATAAGGACGTTCACCTTCATGAAAGTAGGTCATGATGACACTGCCTGCAATCGGAAGACAAAACCCAAAACCTATGCCAATGATCATGCGAGAAACCAAAAGGAGAACAAATCCCTGAACCAGCAGGTTGAGAAACGAACCCAGCGCCATCAGCAAAAGAGCCACTGAAAAGGTCCTCTTGATCCCAATGCGAACAAAGAATTCACCTAAGAAAAGTCCTGATACAGCCGTAATGAGTCCGATCACCGACATCATCAAGCCACCTTGCATCATGCTCATCTGCAGATCCTCTACAATAAGCGATAGAAAGGGTGCCGGTGCAAACCAAAGAATGTTTTGCATCATCAAGCCAAAAAACATGACCGTTACAATCAGGCCTCTATGCTGCTCGTCTTTCATATTCCTCTCTCTTTCTAGAAGAAAACAGACCTGCCCGTTGAGCAGGTCTGTATACAGGCAACGTAAAACTTGCTTTTAGAATTCTTTTTCTCCATCAGGCGTAATCATCCAAATGGGTTCATGCTTCCACCGGAAGTTGGCCATGTAAAGGATAAGAACCAAACCAAAGAGCATATACCAGCCCCAGCTAATCCAAGCACCGATAGGAAGACCAAGGGCACAGAGAACAGCAATCGCAAGGGCAATAAAGAAAGCAAACCATCTAAAGCCTTGTCCACCTTTAAGTTGATAAGGACGATCCCATTCCGGATGATCATTAGCCATTTTGATGGATGAAATCATCGTAATAGAATAAGCAATCGCCACAGACAAAGCCATCACTGTGAAAAAGTCTTCCAAGTAGGTGCCTGCATTCATGATGAAAATGGCTCCCAAGGAAAGACCCAGCACCAATAGGTTAGGAACGATAGGCTGATTGTTTTTGTTGACTTTGGAGAAAATTTTGGGCAAGAAACCCTGTCTGCCCATAGCATACATCAGTCTGACAGTGGAAATCCAGAATCCCAGGATACAGGTACCAATGGTGAACAGTACGGCTGTTACTCCAAAGAACAAGGAATATCCGTACCAGCCAAAGGTATTCTCAATCACTTTGATGGCCACGAAAGGAGCGTTGGTGCCACCTTCAGTCAAAGTCGCCCAGTCTCCCATGCCTGCCAGGGCAAAGAAGAAAAAGACATACAAAGCGCCACAAGTCAGTACGGAACCCAAAATCGCCTTACTGGTATCTTTGATGGGGAAATCCCCTTCTTCTACCATCTGGGGTACCGTTTCAAATCCAAAGAACGGTGTAACGATCAGTGCAGTACCAATAATCCATCCTGGAATGCCACCCGTTCCGGCAGCGCCTCCGCCAGCATGGGCTGATTGGAAGAACGGACTGAAATTGGCGATGCTCCAATGACCGGAAAATAGGAAAATAATACCCGTCAGCGTGACACCAATCAAAGCTGAAAACAACATGAAAGTCTGGATCTGACCTGACAACTGAATATCACTTAAACTTAGTGCCGTATAAAGAACCAATACGACAGCAGCCACAGTCACGATCGTTGCAAATGACAGTTCCAAACGAAACGCATAGTTGATCCATTCCAAGATTCCCATGACAGCAGCTGGTGGAACCGCAATCCAAGCAGCCATAATGGCCCATGCGGAGAAAAATCCCCAGTATTTGTTTAAACCAATGGTGTTAAACACCAATTCTGCGCCCGTATTGGGAAGCATGGCCGTCAGTTCGCAATAAACGTAAGCAACCGGCAGCACCATTAGGGTCATTAGTGCAAATGATAAGAACGTTGCTGGACCGGCACCTGTTAAAAAGATACCATCCCAATAGCCAATAAATGTCAAAATGGCTCCTGTTGCCAATGCATACACATACAGCAGTCGCAAACTTTTTTTCAGTTTACCGGAGCCTTCCATACGAGATACAACATTTTCTGACATGCGTATAAACCTCCTTCTTTGATCACATCAAGACTGGATTCTAAACATCACAGACTCGCCATAACCAACGATCACTCTTGCATATCCGCTCAGTTCTTCATTTAATTCCTCGTCGCCTGTATCTACCAACAAAGGTTGAGCGAACAGTGAAAACATCTTGTTCTTTGTTGCTATGATCTTAAGATTGTCCAATCCAACTCGTCTAATAACGGTTGGACTTAACTGCTGATTTCCGCGGCCAAAAAGGTACCCTTGCCCGCCGATGACTGTAATGATGATAATGGCCTTGGCATACTTATCAAGATAGCCTAGAATTTCCTTCTCGTTCACATCGTTGGCCAGCACCTGATTGTTGTATACCAAATCCACACCCAACAGTGTATTGGAAAGATCTAACTTGTTCATCACTCCTCGGACTGTAGAGCCCGGCCCCATAATATAGAGGACATCTTTTTCCAGATTGAATGCGATGTACCTGGCCACCAAATCCAGCGCACCTTCTTCTGCATAACCACGTCCGCTTTTTAAGTTTTGCACCATCTTTTTCTCATTGGGTACTTTCATATACCCATATAAACGCGCACGCAGTACACCTTCACGAAATGCGTCTTCGTCAATGTCCATGACCTCTGATTCTTTGACATCACGCACTTTTCCGAGTAAAAACTCCATCACCAGCTTGCCGGCGGTTTTGGGATTGATGGCATAGACCGCAGAATGTATTTTGCAGCCTCCTGGGACGCCAAGTACGGCAACTTCTTCACCTACAGCATCCAAAACATTTCTGGCTGTTCCGTCTCCCCCCGCAAACAGAATCAAATCCACATTGAGTGCCAGCATTTCTCTGGCAGCACGCTCCGTATCGGCTGGAGTCGTGTGTCCTGAAACAATATCCCCGATGACAGTAGGTTCCAAACCAGCACAACGTACTTCATCCTCACCCATCTCTTTGGGGAAGGTATAAATGATTAACTCTTCACTTTTAAAATCCTTAAACTGTTTGATGGCCACAACAGCTTTGTTAGGGCATTCTGGTTTTGCGCCCAATTCCAGCGCTTTCGCTAAAATGGCTTCACCATCGGATCCTTTCAATCCAACCCGTCCACCAATTCCAGCTACTGGATTTACGATAATTCCGATTTTTTTAGCCAAAATGTCACACCTTTCCTCGATAATCCCTTGTTGAGCCATGCAAACACGGCTCAACAAGGCAGTTCTTTATCTGTTGTTGCTATTTTACCTTTAGATATTTGTCTCCATGTTTACGCAAGAATGCTCTCCAAGTAATCGCCCATTTTTCGGGATCATCAAGATCCATGGCATTGGCCAATTTATGAGCTGCACTCTTGTAAGGAGCACCAATCACCATTTCAGGATCGTCATAGGCTTCCTGAGCAACCTTCTTCAGCGTCAGATAGTACTCTTCCAGATCACATTTGCTGTAGGTTTCACAAGGTTCAAGCGTCATAGGCTCTGGAATCACCCATGGATGGTGAGATTCCCAATAATAAGGAAGACCGTAATCGTTGATGCGACGGTTGATGTCGTCTGTACCCACACCCGTTTCCTTGTTGAGCTCTTCCCATGTGTACCGGATTTGCTCCTGTCTGGTAATACCATTGCCCTGGAACGCTTCTCCCAATCCTTTGATGGACAACAGGAGTTTCTCCAGATAGTTGTTGTTCAAAACGGAAATATTGGCACATTCTCTCAAACCTTCGGCCCCATGCATCATGGTCCAGCTGTAAGCCCGTAGAATAACGCCCGCTGTACCAAAATACTCCCGAACCTTTCCAAAGCTTTCGGCCCGGTCATAATCACGGTAGAATTTATCGCCATCAAACTCAATGGTCGGTTTGGGTAAGAATTTGGTTAAGAACTCACGGCAACCAAAAGCGCCGTTCGCAGGGCCTTCTCCACCATGAGGAGTACCAAATGTTTTGTGTACATTGAAATGGCACATATCAACGCCGGCTTCCCTGGCACGAACCACACCCAAGAAAGCGTTGGCATTGGCTTGGTCATAATAGCACAAGCCCCCTACAGAATGAACCAATTCTACAAATTTGTCGATATTGGGATTGTAAATACCAATATCTTCTGGATTGGTCATGAAGATGCCTGCCAAATGATCTCCCGTCTCGGCAACCGCTTTTTTCAAACCTTCATAATCAGGAATCCCCTTCTCATCCGGATAGAGTGTGATGACATTGTATCCGGCAGTATGAGGAGAAGCCGCATCGGTAGGATGTGAAAAAATCGTGGTGATGATGGTATCTCTCTTCACGTCATTGCGAGAGGCATGATAGGCCCGCATCACGCAAGCCGCACAATACACAGCGTGGTTACCACCACCGGGCTGGAAGCTAAAGCGATCCATACCGGAAATTTCTTTCATGATCTGCTCAAACTTGTAGAAAATTTCCAAAACGCCCTGCATGGTGCTGTCATCTTGTGCTGGGTGTACTGAAGCAAAATTGTCATCCATAGCCAATGTTTCGCCTAGACGAGGGTTATACTTCATGGTGCAGGTACCTTCACTCAAATCGTTGCTCAAATTGGAGCCCATGGCTTCCTGTGTGAGATGGATGTAGTGAGCGAGGACGTGTTTTTGGTCTACTTCGGGAAGCAAAAGCGGAGCTTTTCTCTTCACTTGATCTGGCAAGGATGCTGCCACATCACCAACAGCAGCCACGATTTCGTCTTCGACTTCAGGGACGAGAATACCTCTGGTTCCTGGAGTGGAAAGCTCATAGATCATGGGTTCATCCCAACGAGCTTCGTGGAAATTCGTTCTTACATATGCTTTACTCATCTATATTTCAACCTCCATTTATTTTTTACCAGACTAACACATCTCCTGGAGTGCACTGACCAATGCGTCAATATCTTCCTTGCTCAACATTTCTGTAAAGGCATACAAGGACGCATTGCCAAGAACAGGAAAATCTTGTGTCAAATCAATGCCGCCAAAGATTTTCTTCTTCAGCAGCGCTTTGTTGACCTCTGCCACAGACTTTCCAAAGTCATCGAAATTGACCACAATTTCTTTGAAGCTTAAGCCTTCCATAACCTTAACGCCCTTGACTTTGGCCAACTCCTGCTTGGCATAAGCAGCGCGTTGCATGATGGTAGACCCCAACTCGATCATTCCTTTAGGACCCATGAGCGCAAGATAAACCGCCGCAACCATACCGTGCAATGCGGCACAGGTACCAATAAAGTCTTTGCCTTTTTCCCGAGAGCCATAAGATGTTCTCTCAAAAGCAACCTGCCCAAAACCGTATTCACCTTCTTGTACAGTCGGCAGTACACCAAAGAGTAAGGATGGATATTCTGCAACAAATTTCTCCTCATCCTTGGTGGCGATAAATCCACCCAATCCACCGCCAGCTGACATGTGGATACCCAGAGGCTGTAATTCGCCAAGTGCATAATCGGCTCCAAAGTCTCCTGGAGCTTCCAAAACGCCCAAAGATATAGGATCAACGCCGACAGCCACCAAGGCACCTTTTTCATGGGCAATCTTTACGATTTCCTGGCCTTGCGTCTCAATGAAGCCCAAATAAGAAGGATTCTCGAAATAGATGCATGCTGTTTTTTCTGATACTTTGCTCTTTAGGTCCTTAAGATCCAAACACTTGTTGTCATAGTCATACTTGACTTCTACCACTGTAATGTCGGGCTTGCAGTAATTGGCATTGATGATTTTTCGCTCTGGCCCGATGTTTTCAGAAACCAGGATTTCTTTTCTACCCGTCGTACGGCAAGCCATTCTCGAGGTAATGGCCACAGCATTGGCCCAATCATAGGTTGGTGTATTACAGGCTTCAAAACCTGTTAAATCGCCGAGCAAACTTTCACTCTCAAACAAAATCTGAAATTTACCATGGTCCGAGAAAGCTTCTCCAACATAAGAGGTTAGGATCTCATCACGACCACCAATGGTATCGCAAACGGATGGTACGTAATGATTCCAGACACCACCGCCCAAAAAACAAATGTTGTTTTTGCAGTTTTCATTCTTGGCTAGAATTTTCTCAACGTGACGCTGCAGTCTGGCTTCAGACAAAATGGGTTCTGGAAGATTCATTTTCCCATGGAATCGTAACCGATCAGGGATCTCCTTATAAATGTCCTCTTCACTTTCCATACCCAGTTCATCCAACATCGCTTGTCTGATTTCCGGTACCGAATTCGGAATATAAGGATATACAATATTACTTTTACCGCTCATTTAGTTCCCCTCCATATAGAATGATTTTCACCTCTATGCCATGCCTTATCCAACACCTCCTTGCCATTTCAGACACGACATCACAAAATAACTCAATTTACTCTGCTTACTAAAGTTCCCCATTCTTGTCTCAATCCCTATGCATACTCTTTCCCAAGAATTGAACATTCTTGTCTTTCCTGGTTGTCAACTATATTTATTGAATATTTCAGGAAAAAACTACAATTTTTTCTTCTTTGGAAGCCAGGCGGATTCATCTGAGTTAGGAAACATTGACAATCTCCCTGGGTCTATACAGAGCTTTTCTTTCTTTGAAATGCACTGGCACCTCTTTTTTTTATCCTCTGTATTATATTTGGGTGGCTATGGTATAATTCAAATGAAGTTCACTGAGGAAGGATGATGCAAGTGATTCGCATTCTTATTGCCGAAGATGAAATGTTGGAAATGAAATATCTCAAAAAAATATTGACTGCTATCGAGCATTTTGAAGTGGTTTACACCTCCACCAATGGAAAAGATGCTGTCGATTATGCCAAAGAACATCCTGTGGATATCGCGATTTTGGACATCAAGATGCCCATCATGAGTGGCTTGCAGGCCACAGAAGTGCTCAAAAGCCTCGATGAAACCATCAAGATTATCATCAATACAGCTTATGCGGAGTTCGAACTGGCGCAGAAGGCACTACATTTTGGTGCTGACGAATACATCATCAAGCCTATCAAAGACTACATGCTTGTGGAACTGATAGACAATCTATACAACCGGAAAAACAACAAAGAACAGCTCGCGGCGAACTGTTCTGAACATTACAATTTGGCCGACTATCCTTTGATTGAAGAAAAAACCCTCATCAATGCCATGCAGCATTTCGACATCAAGCTTTTTAAACGCAGCTATTCTGATTTCGTTCATACCATGATGGTGTCCGCCAAGGGCATCGCCTCTATACGATATTGTTTGCAGGATTTCATCAGCGAGCTCAGCCGGACCATGATTCATATTGGTTTCGAACCTTCGGAAATCGACCACTTCAAAAGTACCAATTTACAAAAATTAGACAGTGCCAACAGTATTCATGCCTTGCAAACATTATTGACCGATATTGAGAAGTTGCTCAGCGACAAGATGCTTCTCTTCGATTCTTCGGCCTTTTATCAGACCAAAAATATTATACGGTATATTCAAAACAATTTTCAGGAATCCATTACCTTGAAATCCTTAAGCCAGCAGTTTCATTTCAGCGAGTCCTATCTTTCCCGTTGCATCAACAAGGAAACCAACATGTCCTTCCCGCAATATTTGAATCAGCTAAGGATTGATCATGCTAGGCATCTTCTGAAAAACTCCAACATGAAAATCAGTGAGATCGCCACAGAAGTCGGCTATCACGATACCAGCCATTTTAACCGGACCTTTAAATCCTATACTAATTATACGCCTACACACTATAGAACACTGATTGGAAACGAGGAGAATTGACATGCCTTACACCAAAATTGTTTCTGAAATCCACAACATAGACAAGGATACGCTTAAGGAAATTGAAGAATCGTTTGCCTTCGCCACAGGGTTGGGTGTGGTTTTTACCGATCCCAATGGGACCCATTTGGGGCAAGGATCCAATTTCTGCAGTTTCTGTAAAACAATCCATGAGCATCCACTAGGACTGAGCAGCTGTTTTTCTTCTAATAAAACGGCGGCCCAAAGAGCACTCAAACAAAAGAAGCCCTATATTTATCTCTGTCACGCCGGCCTTATTGACATCGAGATTCCCATCATCATCAACGACAAATTTGTCGGTTCTGTCATGGCAGGCCAAGTTCGGTGCACCGATTGCACACCCCATGATTTCCCAAGAATCGGAGAGCAAGATTTCAACATGCCCTGGTTCAATACGAACGAATTCAAGCAAAAGCGGGAACAAACTGTTACCATGACCAAAAAACGCATCATCGCAGCAGCCAACTCCCTTTTTGTTTTGGCAAATTATATCGTGGACAAAAACATCAAACAAAATCTGGAAGAAGAGTTGCTAAAAAAACAGGAGATCCTTTTTCAACAAGAAAAAAAGAGAACCGTCTTGGAGCACAGTCTTCGTTTTGCCAAATTGAGTGCCTTGCAAAAACAAATCGATCCCCATTTCATGTTCAATATTCTTTCCAGTATCATACGACTCTTAGAGCTCGAAGAAATTGAAAATGCACAAAGCATCCTGGAAACCTTTACCAAAATGCTCCGTTACAGCCTGCACAACAAAACCAACGTGGTCACGCTGGAGCAGGAGCTCAATTATATCGAGCAATATCTCTATCTTCAGAATTTCCGGTTTGGCAACCGTGTCAGCTTCAATATTGATGTGGATGACTCTCTGAAAAGCCTGTCCTTCCCCTTCTTCTCGTTACAGGTTTTCGTAGAAAACGCCATCATCCATGGGCTGGAGCCCCTCGACAGAGAAGGTATCGTGAAGATCCTAGGCCGTGAGGAGCCAGATGTTTTTACCATCACCATCAAGGACAACGGCACAGGCATGAACCAAGCAGAGCTCAATCAATTTTTCTCCAATATCCAAAAATCGCCCTTGTCTGAACAAGATCACTTGAGTACTGACACCCATTATGGGCTCGCCAATACCATAGAACGATTGAAATTGCATTTCGAAGATGCTTTCGATTATCAGGTTCAGTCAACCAAAAATATAGGAACGCAGATTATCTTGCGTGTCCAAAAAACTTTTCAGCACTGATGCAAAAAAAGAAGCTATCTAGATTTCTAGATAGCTTCTGCAATTTCATAAATCATTCGCTCTGTTTTGGCCCAACCTAGACAAGGATCCGTGATAGATTTCCCATACATATTGTTGCCAATTTCCTGACTTCCGTCTTCGATATAACTTTCCACCATCAATCCTTTGATGGCCTTTTTGAGCAAGGAATCATAATGGCAGTTTCGGATCACTTCTTGGGCGATTCGTGGTTGTTGTCCAAACTGCTTATCTGAATTCGAGTGATTGGTATCAATGACAATAGACAAATTGGCCAAGTTTCTTCCTTCATAGGCGTGGATCAGCATACTCAAATCCTCATAATGATAATTGGCAATATTTTTGCCGAATTTATCGACGGCACCACGCAAAATTGCATGCGCCAGAGGATTGCCTTCGGTCTGCACCTCCCAACCCCGGTAAATAAAACTATGTTTGCTCTGAGCGGCCTGAATGGAATTGAGCATGATGGACAAATCACCGCTGGTCGGATTCTTCATACCAACAGGTATTTCGATACCACTGGCCACCAATCGATGTTGCTGATCCTCTACACTCCTTGCTCCGACAGCCACATAACTCAGCAAATCATCCAGGTAAACATGGTTTTCCGGGTACAACATTTCATCGGCGCTGGTCAGCCCCGACTCGGAAATGGCCCGCAAATGGATTTTTCGAATGGCTACAATCCCCTGCGCCATATCAGTCGCTTTGGATGGATTCGGTTGATGCAGCATACCCTTGTATCCCTGACCTGTGGTACGGGGCTTATTGGTATAAATCCTCGGAATCATCAAAATCTGGTTTTTTACCTTATCCTGAATGAGTGCCAGCTTAGAGATGTAATCGATGACTGCATCTTCGTTGTCCGCTGAGCAAGGACCAATGATGAGGACGAAACGATCATCCTTTCCAGTAAAAATATCCCTAATTTCTTTGTCGCGCTGTTCCTTGATGGCCTTGATGGTTGCTGTGACCGGCATTTGTGCAATAATTTCCTGCGGTTCCGGTATTTTCTGTACTTGTTTAAATCCCATATCTTTCTCCTTCAATCCCAATGTCCTACCCTTGTCATCATCAATGTTCCCACCTTGCATTTGGGACAATGATGTGTTTTATCTCCGAACGCCGTCACCTTCATCGCTTTGTTGCAATGAGGGCATCGGTATTGGGTCGTGTATTTTTTTCCCACTCGTCCAACCATAACGGTGAGCCGGGCAGCCAAACGATAGCATTTTTCACAATAATACAATTCTTTTTTTGCAAAGACATTATCCTGCTCTGTCTCCAGCGTCTGTAATATTTCGTCCTGCATCAACTTGCTTTCAATCTCAGAAACGATGACATACCTGTTCAGAGGTTCGTATAGGATGCCCATGCCTACTTGAAATTCTCTCTCATAGGAGCAATCACTGCACGTCACCTTTAGTATATCACCCATTGCGCCACCTTCTCATCTTTTTTATCATTATAACGCAAATTCATCAGCTTTAGGATAAAGAATCCGGTTTTCCATGCACATTGGACTGGTAAATCAATAATCAACCTTGAGATCAGAAAATTCTACATCACCTTCCCAAGTCCTAAGCCCAACATACATCTCTTGGTCCTCTCTTACCTTGTCCGTAATTTCCAGGGTATAGGATCCCCCCTCCAAACTTGTCAGGCGAATTCCGTCGATTGAGATATTCAGCCCTTTTTTCCCTTCAACCGAAGGATTGACTTCTATCTCCATGGTATGTTCTTCTTCCCACCAGGATTCAGTCAGATCAGGAAAAGCTGTTCCTTCCCCCACAATAGGCAATCGAATCGCCCCTCCTTCATGCCCATTTGTGCGTTCGCGAATATAGAGATATTTGCCAGATGAAGTCCCATGCCGATCGAATTGAATGGACCAGCCACTGTCGTTTTGCTCTGGTTGTCCCTGGCTGTCCGTGGGTAAAGTAGACTCGATCAAGAGCCCATAGCCCCAAGTCAGATCCGTGAGTGTGGCTGTGGTCGTTACGCGGTAGGCTTCAGCAAGAGGAACACTAAAAAAGATGGTCCCTGAATCGTCCACCAAATTTCCGGTTGCCTCATCCAACTCATACTCTCCAAAGTTGTATATCCCAGCCCCCAGAAGATCGAATTCTTCTGATGAGAAATCAAACCAAAGAGTGTCCGCATCCAGCTTTCCATCGCCAAACATCATGGTCCCATGTACACTGCAGCGAATACCATACTGCCCACCATCTGACACCAGGGAGTATTCCCCTGAGAGGGACATGCGGGGATTTTGTCAAAATAAGAGGCCGTGTCATCGGTCATAATCCTGTGATAGGATTCTTCTATGGTCAGATCCGGCATTTGGGTTCTCAGTAATTCCATTTGCCGCACAACCATAATCCTGTTGGCCTGACATGCATTTACTTTGGATTGTTCTGCAAACTGCTTGTAGACTGGCATGGCTATCGCCATCAGCACGCCCAGAATACTCAGCACAACCACCAATTCTATTGCTGTTATCCCTTTTCTCATCTCCCGTAGCTCCTCTTCATTCTTGTTTCAATAGTATAACATATTTAACCTTTCCTGACAGCCCTACCTTGCGCTGGAAATACTATCCTTTTCTATGCTATACTAAACAGACCAAATAGAAATGAGGTGACAAGATGAAATTGTGGCGGTGTGACGTCTGCAATCATGTCTTCGAAGGGGATCTACCTCCAGAAACATGTCCCGTGTGCCAAGTGGGCAAGGAACATTTCAAGGAGGAAGAACCCAAGGAGCATAAACCCGTGAGCAACATGAAAAAAGCAACACGCAGCATGAGTTATGGGCTTTACGTCGTCTGTTCCAGATTAGGCGATAAACTCAATGGTCAGGTATCCAATGCGGCCTTTCAGGTAACGACGAATCCAACGACGTTGGCGATTTCCGTCAACCAGAGCAATTTAACCCGGGAATGCATCGATGATACGGGGTTTTTTACGTTGAATATCCTGGGAACCACCAATCAGCGTTTGGTCAGACGTTTTGGTTTTCGCTCTGGACGAGAATTCGATAAGTTCAAGAATATGAAGTATGGATTGACTGACAATCAAATACCGTATCTGGAAGAGGCGGCGGGATGGATTGAATGCCGCATCATTCCGGATAAAACCATCGAAATCGGAACACATAAAATTTATGTGGCCGATGTGCTCGATGGAGATTTACTTCAGGAACAGATGGAACCCATGACCTATGATTATTATAGAAAAAACAAATAACACCAGGAGGATGAAATGGACGAAAGATTAAAAGGAACGCAAACAGAAAAGAACCTATGGGAAGCTTTTTCAGGTGAGTCACAGGCCACCAACAAGTACACCTACTATGCCAGTCAAGCCAAAAAAGATGGTTTTGTACAGATTCAAAAGTACTTCGAAGAAACCGCCTTCAATGAACGTGAACATGCCAAGATTTGGTTCAAATTGGTACACGGAGTAAACAGCACCATTGACAATTTAAAGGACGCTGCTGCCGGAGAGAATTTTGAATGGACCGACATGTACAAAGGCTATGCCGAAACAGCAAGACGCGAAGGTCTCGATGACATCGCCAAATTATTCGACGGTGTTGCTGCCGTAGAAAAGCATCATGAACAACGCTATCTGGATTTGTTAGAGAATATTCAGAAGGATCGTGTATTTGTTCGAGAAGAAGAAAATGCCTGGATTTGCCAAAACTGTGGCAATATCCATTATGGAAAAGAAGCGCCAGAGTTGTGCCCCGTTTGCGATCATCCGCAAGCACATTACAAAATTTACACCAGAGACTATTAGACAGGCATACACACACCATAAATAAGAGCGAATTCTTTATAGAATTCGCTCATTTTTATGGTGCTATGACAATAGAAAGATCAATAATATCCGGATGAAACGACAACTGACAAAAACAAACCGATTCATCTTTGTGGTCTTTGAACACCTGATCCCAACTTTCAATGATATCATCCTGACTCCCAAAGGCCTCGGCCAATTCTGAATCCCTGCGTGATTTTATCCAGCTAATATGATAGGCAATATCCTGGGTGACATATTCCTTAAGATAGTCAGCAAAGGGCATCTCCTTTTCATCTATTGAACTCTTGGTAAAATTATCCACGGGAATTTCAAAATAGGCATAAATCACCAATTGGTCATTAAGATAATGCTTTCTTACCCAGGTATACACCTTTTTCCCTTCCGCTTCCGGCATACGCCGTAGCATCCGTTTAGAAGGTTCTTGAATCGCAATGTCCGTCGATTCAATATGCACCGTACCACTTTTTTCCAGCAACATACGAAAATCAGCATAATTGTCCATCCGAAACGAAAGACGGTTCACCGAGGGAAAAGCCACCATTCCTTTACCGGGTATTTTTTTGATCACTTTTTCCAGAGCCAACTGGTTGATTGCTTCTCTAAGCGTCGATCTGGTGACACCCAATTTCTCAACCAGAGATATTTCTGTTGGCAAACGATTTTTCCCCACTACCATTCGGTTGATAGCCAACAACAGTTGTTCCTTTACTTTCATATACAAAGGTATTTTTTTATCCATCATAACCTGTCCATAATCCTATTCCACTAGGGTGAAAAATGGTTCACCCCATCAACGTAACTTGCCAGATGCAAAAGACTTTTGCTTACCAAAGAATTTATCTAGATTATAACATAAATATGTTTTCCGCTGCATCAGGCAATTCCGGTCATGTCTCATCTTCAATCCTGACCTGCATGTCTGGTTTTAAGGAAGGCAGCATGCCAGAAGGTGTTTCCAAAACATGCTTGGTTCCCTTGATGGAAAACAATAGTTTCCCCGGCAAAACATCCCGTATTTCTTGTAGGACCCGATTCGATTCATCCAAAAAAAATACGTCTAGGGCAAACCGCATCCCAAACGTATGAATACTAGAACAATGGTTTAGCAAGACAGCCTGAACCATAGGTTCTTGATCAAACATATACCCCTTTAACCGACTCCAGAAAGTACGACAATCTTTGAGCGTGTATCGTGTTGTATCGGAAGGAATAACCAGTCTTTTTCCCATTTCAACCAAAAACCTCCAGAATTCGAATGGCAGCAGGACCCAGCAGAATCACAAAAATCGTAGGAAAAATAAAGAAAATGAGCGGAAATAGCATCTTAACCGGAACCCTCATGGCCCGTTCCCTGAAGGCCTCTCTCAGCTGATCCCGGAGCATACCAGATTCAATTTTCATGATGCGTGCCAAACTCACACCCAATGTTTCTGCCTGGATGATAGCCATAAATAAATTGCTTAATTCTTTCACTTTACAGCGTTTGGCCATGCTCATCATGGCATCCTTACGAGGAATCCCCATTTTCATTTCTTTCAAAGCCTGAGAAAACTCATCACGCAATGGCCCACTAACATTTTCCACGACCATGATCACGGACTCGGAAAAAGACAAACCTGCTTCCACGCAAAGGGTCAGCAAGTCCAATGAATAGGGCAGCGCTTTTAGAATTTCAGATTGTCTCTTCTTTGTTTTTGAACTGATGGTCACATCAAAAAACACCTTTACGCCCAGCAACCAAACGATTACCAGAAGAAGAAAACGAAAAAATGACGGTTCTTCTCCCATGATCAAGAAAAAAAACAGCAACAACACGCCGACAATACTAACCAGCACTTGGCGAAAAATCCACTTTTCGGGAGAAAAATCCGCAATCAAGCCAGCCGTTTCCAATCGTTCCGTCAAATTGGAAATCTTGCTGCCGGGCGTATATTTCTCATACAAGGAGGTAACTGCCTTAAAAGCCGGTAAAACAATCCTATCATACAAGGGTAGGGCATTTTCTGCATCGTCAATGTCATCCCCATGACCTATGATCTCCTTGATTCTAGCTTGGATACGCATTTTCGGATCCCAAACGATGCGTAGCAAGGTAACACAAAATAACAATACCGCCACAAACGTTGTGAGCGTCAAGATTGTGACCACGAATGCTTCACCTCCTTACAAGGAATCGAGTTTGATAATTTTATTGATGATAAACATGCCTGTTGCCTGCCCCAATAGACCCGTACCCAACATAATTCTGCCCAGGGTTGTGGTAAACAAAACCATGATATGATCAGGATTGATCACATAGAGAATGATAGCCAGCGCCACCGGCAATAACAAAATAATCCCTGCCGAAAGCCTCCCCTGTGCTGTCAATGTTTTGAGTTCATTGTCCAGTTTCTGGCGTTCTCGAATGGTAGACCCAATACTATCCAAAATTTCTGCCAAGTTGCCCCCTGTCTTTAATTGAATAAGGACAGCATTCACAAACAAGGCAAAATCCTTGGTATCGACGCGCGTTTTCGCATTGTTCAAGGCCGTTTGTACAGGGATACCCAAATTGATTTCCTTGATAATTCTATTGTACTCTCTCCGGATGGGGTTTTCTATTTCCGTGGCCACAATTCTCATCGATTGCATCAAAGAGTGTCCTGCTTGAAGCGAACCGGAAATGATGCCAATCGAGTAATAAATCTGCTCACCCAACAGCTTTCTGTTCTTGTTCTTGCGCATGCGCACAATCAAATCCGGCGTGATGTACGATAGCAGCATCACCAGCAAAGACAACATGACATCTCGGCTGAGCAATAACGCCAAAAAGAACGTCAACAGCAAGAGGATCTTCATCAACCGATATTCATCGGGTTTTAAAAAAACCTCGGCCCAATACAAATCATTGGCCAGCTTTTCCCCCCGATGCGCCGTTGCCTGGCTGGGGGCAAATCGGTTGCGGTACCATTGTCCCAAAAACGAGACATCCCAGCTTTTCCCTTCTGCAAACCTGGGTTGATTCCTTCCATAGAAATCCAACCGACCAATGATTTTTTTTCGCTCCCGATAATCGGCATACAAAGCATATCCCAGGGAAAAGACAAAAAGAAACGTGGCGGCTACGATCAGATTTTTCATGGCTATCCACCTTTCTCAGGAAAATATTTCAGCAGGAAAATGTATGCCCTTTTCTTCTAATTTTCGTAAAAACAATGGCTTGACACCGCTGTAAACAAACTGTCCCTGTACTTTTCTAAAATTATCCAGTCCTTGCTGCTGAAATTTAAAAATATCCTGTAGGGTAATCACTTCCCCTTCCATACCCTGCACTTCTGTGATATGGGTAATCTTTCTTGTTCCATCCGATAAACGCGACTGGAAAATGATCAAATCGATCGTGGAAGAAATCTGTTCCTTCATCATACGAATGGGCAAATCCATGCCACTCATCAGCACCATGGTCTCCAGACGAGAAAGCAAATCTCTTGGCGAATTGGCATGCAACGTGGTAATGGAGCCGTCATGACCCGTATTCATAGCCTGCAGCATATCGAGCGCTTCTCCGGTACGCACCTCACCGACAATGATACGGTCTGGTCTCATCCTCAAACTGTTACGGATAAGGTCACGTATGGTAATCTCCCCTTTTCCTTCAATATTAGGAGGACGCACCTCCAAACGCACCAAATTCTCCATCTGCAATTTTAACTCAGCAGAGTCTTCAATCGTGACGATACGCTCATTTTTGGGGATATAATTGCTCAATACATTCAACGTGGTTGTTTTACCACTGCCGGTACCACCGGAAATAATGATATTCAGTCGGCCCTGGACACATTTTTCAATAAAGTTGGCCATTTTTGAGGTCATAGTATGGATATTGATCAGATCGTGAGCCGTCATGGGGTCATCTGGAAATTTCCGAATGGTCAGCGATGGTCCATCAATAGCCAAGGGTGGAATGATGGCATTGATCCTGGAACCATCTGGAAGACGTGCATCCACAAGAGGTGAGGAATCATCGATTCTCTTTCCAATTCCTTCCGCCATTTTTTTGATAATATGAAGCAAATGTCCATTGTCCTTGAACTTCACATTGGTCAGTTCAATCTTTCCTTCTTTTTCAATAAAAACATGGTCAAATGCATTGACCATAATTTCTGTAATATCATTATCATTGATCAAATAGGTAATAGGACCATAGCCAACGATTTCATCCATCAGCTCATCCACGATCCGTTGTTTGTCTTCTGCCTTGAAATGAGAATAATCACTGTCTATGACCACCAATATGGACTCGTGGATTCTCTTTTTGATACGATTGTTGGTATCCGTGATTTCACTAAAATCGATATCCAATTCATTGATGACCTGCATCTGAATTTTCAATTTGATATCGGCAAACGGATCCATGGTGTTTCTTAAATTTCCTTCCATTTCTTGCATGGAAGCTACTTTGAGCCGATCTCCTAATACCATGTCATCCTCCTGTTATCGTGTCATTACCCCAATTTGATGATGTCTTTGCACATCTTTTCAATCGATTTCGTGATTCTACTCTGCCGATAGCTCGTAGCCAGAGGCTTGCCCAAGTTGACTGAACGTCTCATGCGCATGATATCCTCAGGAATCTTGGCAAATATCTTTTGGGTAAAGGCATCACGTACATCGGCCAGATTGATACCATAAAGCTTATTCACGCCATTAAGAACCAATTTCACCTTATCCTCTGTGTAACTTAGATTTTTCATCAGATCTAGTCCTACCTTGGTGTTCTTAAGGGCTAGAAAATCCATCGTGGTCATATACAAGATATAATCAGAATGATCTAAGATATACAGAGACTTTTCCGTAAAATTGATAGCCAAATCAAAAATAATGTAATCGTAATATCCCATCTCCTGGTCAATGATTTTTTTCAGCATTTGCTCGTTGATCAACTCATTGGACTCAGGTTTCTTCGGAGCAAAAAGAATCTTCATGTTTTCGTTGTACCCATACAAGTAAGGAAGAATATCCTGATGGGATTTATACTGGTTGTCGTCAATCATATCCATGATGTTTTTGGCTTCATGCTGATCGACCAGAGTACAAATATCTCCAAATTCAAAATCCGCATCCACCAACAACACCTTTTTCTTGAGCTTCTGGCTGAGCACAATGGCTGTATTCAGAGCCATCACGGATTTCCCTACGCCGCCTTTGGAACTGAAAAAACTGATCAATCTCGTTTTGATATCCATGCATTACCTCTTTTCTGTCCTATTCCAATACCGGCACTTTGATGCCTGTTCCAGAGATAATCAGATTGGCATCACCAATATTGTTTACTTCCTGCAGGAGAGTATAATTCTCTTCTGTTCCATAGAAATCCATACTGATGCTGCGAAGCGTATCTCCCGGTTGGACGGTGTAATATGTCGAGCGGGTGTAGGTATAATTGCCTGAAACAATGACGTTGTCACTGGGTGGAGCAATGTCATACTGGGGAAAGAAATCCTTGATCATTCCCTGATCGTTCACAAACAAATCTTCCCAAACAGCACCATCTGTTTCATAGATATTGTTGTCTTCCACGGGTCGAAGGGCGATTTTCAGGGCACCGTTCTTTTCCGCAAAATAGAGTTTTTCCATATCAAAAACAGGAATGGATAACGTGACAAAAATGCTTCCTGGCTCCACACTAGGATCAATGTCCCGAGAATCTTGCCGAAAAGCATTTTTGTTGATCGCCAAGACTTCAATTTTCTGCAAAATGAGCTTGGCAATATTGGGTCTTATGACCCGGGTATCATCAGACAATTCCGCCAAATAGACCATGATATCAATGTAATCCCCTGTGCTGATAAAATTGGCCACACTGTCCTGAGGCGGCAAAACCAAAGTCACGGCCCGGTGATTGCCTTCCAAATTCATTTCTATAGCACTAGAATCAGCGGTTAAAATCCTCTGGTTGGAGATGGGCTCTCCCACCAAAATATGATCAATGGCATAAAATCCCACAATGTCTTCGTAGGAAACGATGGTGTCAGCGCGAATCAGCGATACATCTACGGCTTCTGTGCCCAACATATCACGGGTAACCTTGGTCCCCGGTGCTATGGTCTGGACCGCCACTACAATCTCACTGACATCAACCAGTGATGCTTCTTCTTTCAGATCTTCTAGGTAACGAAACATCAGCGCCGATACGATTAGTGCCAAAGCCAGTGATATCACCAACATCAATTTTGCTATTTTCATTGTGTCCTCCGTGAGCGTTTATTCATTGGCAACCAGGTTCATCGCATAAGGTCCTGAGGTATTGAGAGCCAGAGATTGATCGACCGTGCCATCAAGAATATAGCCCTTGATGAACCGGCAAGTGATTTCTTCGGTGCCTTTGTCGAAATTATCAATATACGCCAAGGCAAATCCAATCACATACACAGATTTTTTGTTGCTGTTTTCTGGATCAGTGACAATATTGCTAAAATCCACCACCGGCATGATCCAAACCCTGGGATCTAGTCCATCATACACATAGTCTGTCCAGTCTGTGGTATCAAAATTATCCGGCCAGTCATTGACATCTTTTTCCAACTTATTGGGTATGCTGGCCGCCACCCCATTTTGGGTTTCAATCAAGTCCCCGATAGAAATAGGCTCATCGTAGCCATTCAAAGCGAATTCGGGTATCTCACTAACCCCATTGCCAAGGCCAAGATATTGGTAGTACCCACTCGTTCCGTCTCCAACACCCAAGCGCAATACCACGGTCTCACCTTGCTCATAGCCATAATTGTCTTCGCCTTCATTCTCTGCATTGTACGATATGCCAAAGGGACGAATACCCGTAAACATACCCAACTGACCCACAACCACTTTGGCTTTGGCTCCCACCAAGGCAACTTCTCTACCAAAAATGCGAGCAAAGTACAAACCCACCTCTTCTTGGCCGATCAGTTCAATGCTATTGCCATCTATGATGATTTGCACATCCAAAGGATCTACATCGTTTAAACTCAAATATTGTGCGGCCACGTTTGTGGCGTTGCCGCCATCGGGCAATTCCATGGCGCCAGCCAATGCTGCCGCATCAAGAGAATTACTTAGATGTCTTTTTTCAGCATAAGCCAAACCAACATCGGTGACCATGGCTGCTGAACCCATAAGAAAGGTCATGCCCAGCACCACCATCACAAATACATTCCCTTTCCGATCCATCCATTTCATCAGTCTCATCTCCCCTTCTATTCTATTCTCATAATCGTTTCTGCATGCAAATCCAAAGTGCTTGACATGACATCTCCCAGAAACAAGCTCAACAGATGATGCTCATAATCTATTTCGACTGTAATAGAGTCCCCTCGACCACGAATCGATTCATCGGGAGTAATGGTAATAATCATGTTGCTGGGATCTAGTGTTGGTGTCGATTGAAGCACCACTGCTTCAATGTCGTCATCCAAGGCCCGAACTGCCCCTGTTCTTGCGCCTTCTCTTGATGCATGATTGATTTGTAAATAGGCATTGAAAATAAATCCAAATTCGAAGATGCCCACCAAAAGGAGAACCAGCACCGGCAAAACCAAAGCAAACTCCACCAAAGATTGCCCTTTCTCGTTCTTAAACATATAGGATGACACCTCAAATCAAAATGGCTCTAACCGCATTTCGACGATTAGAGCCTTGTCCCTCAAAATAGATTCTGTCACGACGGACAGGATTTCCTATCTGATGCCGGCTTAATGGCCGAAGCAAAACATCATGACCTGGCCATGCACCAATGATTGTCCAAACTACACCAGCTTATCGCCAATGTTATTAAACAAATCGCCCAGTTGGCCACCCATAAAGGTCAACGCCAAAATCACTGCCAAGGCGATCAGAATAATAATCAGAGCATACTCCACCATTCCCTGACCTTCACGTCTTTTTAAAGGATTTAATGAAATCATTCCGAATAACATTTTTAACATTTTCCTAACCTCCGAATGTTTGTTTGCTTTGGCTCTGTCTAAATCATACGTCATTCATTTTTTTTTGTCAACAAAGAAAAGTACTTTAAAGGGTGCAAATGTATACTTTAATTGACCTTTTCAGTGCTTTAAGCAGTTTCCTGGCATATATTTACGAAAAAGATGCGAAACTGGAACCCAACTTGACTCTTTCAGTCATTTTTTAAATATAGCACATCAAAATAAGAAGGCTGCAATCTCCTGCATAAACAAAGCCACCAGACCTATACCTATGGCCAAATAAGGACCAAAGGCCATCCTGTCTTTTCTAGTTTTCTTTTTCAAAGCAATGAGTGTTACCCCAAAAACAGCAGCCACAACAAAGCCAATCAGCGTGGCCAAGACGATCTGGGGAAAGCCGAGAAACAGACCAGCCGTGGCCATCAGTTTGACGTCCCCGCCACCCATGCCGCCAAACAACGCCAACAGAAACATCACACCACCGCCAAAAACAAGGCCATAAAAACGATCTGCGAAAGATAATCCCGTTGATCCCCAAATGCTAAGGATGGCAGCACCCAAAATAAAAAGATGCAGAGAGTCCGGTATGAGCTCATACTGCCAGTCCACCAAACTGATGGTGACCAGGGTCTCTATAAGGACAATATGGGCAATGATATCTATCCAGCTTTCCATTCTGAGAAAAATCACAGAAAAAGAACAGGCATAGAGTAAAAGAATACCCAAAAACTCTTTGCTCAAGATGGCTTTTTGTAACATGCTGGGTTTAAAAGAAAAGTCTTGAACAAACGTTTTGTCTTCTATGATATATGCTTCTGGTTCCTCATCCTGGATGAGTCCTTGCAAACTGCCTTTTTCCTGCACATACAATAGATAAGCCGGATTGATTTTGGTATTGTTCCGAAACGATAGCAAACAGATTCGCAATACCATGGCCAGCAAAAACGCCACGGCAATGCCTCCCACCAAACTTGTTGTCATGCCCATCTTCCCTGTTCTCCTTTCTCATACGCGTCCTCAAACGAGATTGTTTGTTTCTCCAAGCCTTCAAAGGACTGTGTACTCTTTGATTTTATCAAAAATAGCAACGATATCAGACAGGTCATCATTCTCCTTTAAAAAAACCAAATTGAAATCTCTATCCACATGATAGTCCTCCATATCAAGTTTCACCAATACCTGATCATGCAGTTCTGCAAGAGCCGCATCCTGGTACATGAAGCTGATGCCCATGCCTTCTGCGACCAATCGTTTGATGATATTGACATTGCCCATTTCTGAGACCTTCGCAAAGGAATCAAGCCCGAAATTGCAGTCATGCAGTGAACGTTCCAGGATAAGTCGGCTGCCTGAACCCATTTCCCTAACGATGATCTCTTCTGCCATCAGATCCTTTAAAACAATTTTCTTTCTTTTGGCCAAGGGGTGTTTGGCCGAGGCCACAGCAACAAAAGGAACCCGTTTGTACAACATCGTCTGGTATTTTTCTTGATCAAACAACCCCTCCACCAAAGCAAACAGAAGGCTTCCCTCATCCAGCATCGACAAGATGCTGCGCGTATTCTCCACATGCATCTGGAAGGTTTTGTCCTTGAAATATCTCATCAAGGGAGCCAATACCGGAGCCAGTGTGAACTCACCTATCGTCCGGGTGGCTCCAAAGTGAATCCGTCTGACTTGTTCTGTGGCATCATGCATTTGATCCCTGAACTGTTTTTCAAGGGCACTCAGGTGCTGCAAAAAAGCATGCAACCGTTCCCCCTCGGGCGTGAGATGCCACTTTCGGTTCTGATGTGAAAACAACGTAACATTCCATTCCTTCTCCAGAGACTGAATCTGCTTGCTTACGGCTGGCTGTGATATGAACAACCGCCGGGCAGCTTTGGTAAAGCTCTGCTCCTCACATACCATCAAAAATGTTTTGGCCCGGATATCCAGCATGACATGTCTCTCCCTCATAATTTAAAGTAATGTATGGATAATAATATATAATTATATTTTATTATATTGCCGTGATACAATCAAGCATGCCACAGAAATAATTACAAAAGTCATGTAAGAAGGGTTAACGATAATGAAAAAAATTTATGGACTTATGGCCACCGTGATCCTATCCTTTGCCGCCTACTTCCTGGGACAGCATTTTCCCCTTATTGGTGGTCCGGTATTTGGCATCACCCTGGGTATTTTGGTGGGAAATCTTTTTACCCTTCCTTCTTCCTGGCAACCGGGCATCACCTTTTCCTCGAAGCGCCTCCTACAACTAGGGATCATTTTGATTGGGGCCGGCTTCAATTTGCTGCAGATCCTGCGTGTAGGCTCTGATTCCATCATCATCATTCTGGCCTGTCTCCTTACAGCGCTGATTAGTGCCTACATTCTAGGTAAAATCTTAGGTGTGCAAGACAACATTGCCCGTCTGATCGGGATAGGCACAGCCATCTGCGGAGGTACCGCCATTGTCGCTTTGTCCCCTATTTTAAAGGCCAAAGAAGATGAGATCAGCTATGCCATATCCACCATCTTTTTTTACAATGTACTCGCTGTTTTGCTTTTTCCCGTTCTCGGGCATCTGTTGCAGATGGGGTCGGAGACCTTCGGTCTTTTCGCCGGGACAGCCATCAATGATACCTCTTCCGTGGTGGCGGCCGGTTATGCGTATGGATCCCAGGCAGGTGATTACGCCACCATTGTCAAACTGACCAGGACGCTCATGCTTATTCCAGTATCTCTGGGCTATGCCCTGTATATGGCCAAGCAAAACCGCACGCAGCCCATAGAAACAGGCAGCAAACTGCACAAGGTTTTCCCTTTGTTCATTCTCTGGTTTCTTGTCATGGCTTTTTTTAGCACAGCCCAGATCCTACCTTCTGTCTTGGTCCTTTTGCTTCCCAAAATCGGCAAGTTTTTCATCATCATCGCCTTGAGTGCCATTGGTCTGAAGACCAATCTCAAAATGATCGTCAAAACCGGTTTTCGACCTCTTTTGCTGGGGCTCTTGGTTTGGCTGCTGGTCATCCTCATGTCCTTGAGCGTGATCCGATTCCTCGGTTGACCTAAAAGGCCTGTCTCCAACGAGACAGGCCTTTTATATGCTCTACGATTCTTTTACTCGTTCCACTGCGATCACAACCCGGCATTCAGGATCCGGACAGGCAGACAGTGCTCTGCCTTGCTCATCCTCCCAAGGCAGGGTTCCCCCAAAAGCCATGGCCGATAGCGCCGTCTGCGCCGCCAGGACCAATTCAGGACACCAGCCATCCATCTGGCGTAATCTGAGCCCCAGGCCATCTTTACGTTCACAATAGAATGTATCCCCTACTTGCATGCCTGATCCACAGGGCTTGGCAATCGATACGACCGTTACTTTCACATCTGATTTTTGATTCATCTCTTTCCTCTTTCTTTACAACATGAATATGTACAATTATTGTATCATCAATTTTGTTATCCAGGTATGGTCTGTTGGTTATGATGCCATAGTTGCTGGTTATCTTTAATGAATTTCTTTATGGCAAAAGAACTGTACTTCAACCCGCTTTTTTAGACCTTCCCCCCCAAAAAAAGCTGCTTTTCTCCTCTTGATCGCCCTTTCTTCTTCCAAGTCCTTCCAGGCCCAAAAAAGGAAATAAATCAATATATTGTTTGTATATTGTATTGCGCAATACCATATACAGATATATACTTAACTGGATAGATTCATTATCTAATCATAGGAGGCCAAAATGAATAAAATAAGCGATGTATTGGTTCGCTATCATACGAAGGAACTCGAAGGCCAGACAGAACGCTCTGTTTACGATCTGTTTGCTTGGTCCAAGCGCGATGTTCTTCTTAAAGATCACAAAAGCGGCGCCATCCTTACCGATATGCAGGATCTGGATTTTCCTGTTCACTATTCCCAAAATGCCGTTGATATTATTGCTTCCAAGTATTTTCGCAAAGCCGGTGTGCCTGGCGATACTGGTTGCGAAACATCCCTGCGGCAATTGGTGCACAGAATGGTGGATTTCTGGACCTCGGCCTTGATGCAAGAGGGCATCCTCACCACTGAAGAGGAACGCTCCATCTTTTATGACGAGGCAGCCTATGGCATGCTGGCGCAGATGGTGGCTCCCAATTCCCCACAATGGTTCAATACGGGACTGGCTCGGTCTTATGGAATCAAGGGCAGCAAAAATGATTTGTATTACTATGATCCCGAGCAAAAAAAAGTCGTTCTTTCTGAGGATACCTATACCCGCACCCAAGCCTCAGCCTGCTTCATTCTTTCTATTGAAGACAAGCTTCTGGGCAAGCATTCTATCTCTGAGCACTATGTATCGGAGACCAAACTCTTTAAGGGGGGCTCTGGTACTGGCAGCAATTTTTCTGCTCTAAGGGCCAAGGGCGAGCGGCTCTCCGGTGGGGGTGTTTCCTCTGGTCTGATGAGCTTCTTAAAAGGTCTTGATCGCAATGCAGGTGGTATCAAATCAGGGGGCACCACCCGCAGAGCCGCCAAAATGGTCTGTCTGGATATCGACCACCCAGAGATTGAAGACTTCATCCTCTGGAAAGCCAAAGAAGAAGACAAAGTACGTGCTTTGTCCAAAATGGGCTATGCAGCCGATATGGACGGAGAAGCCTATGAGACGGTATCGGGGCAAAATTCCAACAACTCGCTTCGGCTTTCCGACGAGTTCATGAAAAAGGTTATCCAACTTCCTGAAGATCCCCACCAAACCATCACACTCAAGGGCCGGGTGGATGCCAATGTGGACAGGGAAGTTTCTGTATTGCATCTCTGGGAGATCTTCAACGATGCCGCCAGACGGGCCGCTGATCCAGCGCCACAATTTACCGACACCTTCAACGCCTGGCATACTTGTCCTGCTGGAGAAGACGGTCAACTGTGGGCTCCCCACAATCGCTTGAATTCCACCAATCCCTGTGGGGAATATGCCTTTTTGGATGATACCAGCTGCAATCTGGCTTCAATCAATTTGTATCATTTCTATAATCCAGACACGGGTGTTTTCGATTTGGATGGATTCCGTCATATGGTACGCATCAGCCAGCTTATTTTGGAATCTGCCATCATCTGGGGACAATTCCCCACCGAAGATATTGCCCGCAAGACCTATATGTTCCGCACCACCGGTCTCGGTGTTGCCAATCTTTCTTCACTTCTCATGGCCATGGGACTTCCTTACGATTCTGAGGAAGCAAGAAGCTTGGCCGCCGGTTTGGTGGGACTACTGACTGCAGAGAGTTATCTGGTGTCCGCTTTGATGGCCAAAGCCGTCGGGCCCTTCGAGAAATTCGAAATCAACAAGCCCTATATGATGCGCGTCATACGCAATCATGCGCGGGTAGCCGGAGCCCTCGGCACTGCTTATGAGGATCTGCATTACGAGCCATTGACCATCAACCATGATCTTCTCAACCGGATGAACCGCAAGGATCTATCAAAAGCACTGCGACAGAGTTGGAAGGACGCATTGCGTCTGGGTGAACAGCATGGCTATCGCAATGCCCAGGTTTCGGTCATCGCGCCTACGGGCACCATATCCTTTGCCATGGACTGCGCTGCTACTTCGATTGAACCCTTTTTCTCTCACTCCGTCTACAAAAAATTGGTCGGTGGCGGGTTCATGACCATTGCCAATCCAGTCATCGGTGTTTCTTTGCAGCATCTGGGCTATGAGCCCAAAGAAATCGAAGATATTCTCGATTATATCGGCCGGGAAAAAGACGGCATGCTTCTCGATGGGAAAATAGAAGGGGCACCACACCTAAAGGATGAACATCTGGCCATTTTTGACACGGCCAACATCAATGGAAGCGGAGAACGCTTCATCCATCATTACGGTCATGTACTGATGGTGGCAGCCCTTACGCCTTTGGTGTCGGGCGCTATTTCCAAAACGGTGAATCTTCCTCGGGAAGCCACCATCGAAGATTTCAAAGAGGTACACATCAAAGCTTGGCAAACGGGCGTGAAGGGAATCACACTCTACCGAGACGGCTCCAAATTTGCGCAACCCTTAAACAGCAGACCAGAAACAGTGAGTGATCCCAAGGATCTGGACAACCTCACGTATGAGGCTTTGCTCACCTATGCCAAGCAAACGCAAAAACAGCTAAAGGGCCCTACCCCTGGCTCCCGCAGAGACAAAATGGAGGGGATTCGAGCCGGACGGACACATCCTGCCCAAATCGAGGATGTCAAGGTCTACATCACCGTCAACAGAAATGCCGAGGGAGAGATTTCCGAGATCTACATGAGTACAGATAGGGAGGGCAGTCTCATTACGGGACTATTGAACTCCTTGTCCAAAACCATTTCGGTGATGTTGCAATATCATATCCCACCGCAAGACATCGCCAAAATGTTGCGGGGCCAAAAGTATGAGCCTCATGGATTTGTATCCAAACATCCTTATATCAAAAATGTAAGCTCCTTGTCTGACCTGATTTCCAAGGTCATTGAGATTGAATTGGGGGATTACACCCGGGTGCAAATCAAACCATCGGCTGATGATGTGCTTCTTCATACCGGGTCGTTGCAGCAGAATCCACTGCCTGCCTGGGAGGCACCGGAAGAGGATCAGCAAGTTTTGAAGACACTGATCCGCGAGGCAGAGGAACACGGTGAAAAGCTCTATGATGCCGTATGCCCTCATTGTTCCAGTTCCCGCATGGTGAGAAATGGCACCTGCAAGGTTTGTCTAGACTGCGGAGCCACTACAGGCTGTTCATAAGTAGCATGATTAGAAAATAAGGAGTAGCAACCTTTTTGGTTGTTACTCCTTATTTTTATCCCTATCCAACTCGAAAAGAATTGTGTCCACCTTTGGCTAGCCTCTTGGTGTTAAGCCTGTTGGCCCCGAAGAAGATCCCTGATTTCTTGAAGTAGCTTTTCTTCCGCACTGGGTTCTGATATCACCGGAGCCGGTTCAGGAACAGGTTCTTTCTTTTTTGTAGACTGAATGAGCTTTACCATCAAGAAAATGGAAAAAGCAATAATCACAAAATCCAGTAGAGATTGCAAAAAAAGACCATACCGGATAGCTGCCTCAGCCAGGTCTCCACTGGCTGGCGTGATGACCCACTTTAGATCTACAAAACTGATGCCGCCCAGCAAAAATCCAATGACCGGCATAAGAATGTCATTGACCAGCGAAGTCACGATTTTTCCAAAGGCTCCTCCTATGATGACCGCCACAGCCAAATCGACAACGTTTCCTTTGATAGCAAAATCTTTGAATTCTTTAAACATCATGATCACCCCTTTTAACGCGATATATTCTTTTTTCTTTTGTAAACCCTACAAGTTTTGCCCAAAAAATATTACAATTGAATGGGCGTCAATATGGCCTGTCCCATTGCATCGAAGCCATCAAAAACCTGGAAAGAAACAATGTCACCCAGGCGCTGTCCTTCGGTATCCACCACAGACTGCATACTGTTTCTTTCCTGATCAAATTGATCATGATAAGTGGAAAAGTCCATAAATTTCTGATTGGAAACCACGCCCACAAGCTGCACGTCGCCTCGTATCAAAGTATCGGGATCAATGGTCAATAGATCGAACAGAGCGTCGCCTGCTCCGACAGCCAAGGCTGTCGCAAAATCACTGATGTCAATGACAAGGTGAGTATCGCCCATCTGGGCTACGATTTCTGTCAATGTCTGTTCCGCAGCATAATCATGCGTCATCAGATTGTACAAAGCCTCTCTTGCATTGACCCGACCCTGGGTTACCAATTTAAATTGCAAGGCAGCAAAGACGTCAACATGCTCCTTCATCTGTGAGATAACCTCCACATGGGTCAAAGAGCTGTCTTGGGAAAAAATAAGTCCTGCAATGCCCGCCACATGAGGAGCTGCCATCGATGTTCCTGACAAGTATTGAAAGCCTGTGATCCCGGTACTAAAAATATAGGTACCTGGTGCCATCACATCAACCTCTTCCTGCCCGTAATTGGATGTCTCCGCCAATTGGTCTAGATTGTTGCTGTTGCCTACCACCAGCATATTGGGTAGCCCAAAACTGGCAGGATACGTAGGATAACTACCGATATCTTCTCCGGCATTTCCTGCCGCCACCACAATCACTGCCGAGGAAAGGGCCATCGCATCATAGAGACCCTGGGAGTACTCTGGACCTCCTAAGGACATATTAATGACCTGTGCGCCATTTTGATTGGCATACTCCACAGCCTCAATGATATCGGCGGTATTTCCTATGCCACGGCTGTCCAGGACTTTCAAAGCCATAATAGAGGCATCCTGCATGACGCCTGTAACAATGCCGTCCTTATACCCTGCAATGGTACCAGCCACATGGGTGCCATGTCCATTGTCATCCATGGGATCATAGAGGGCACTGCTGTCTACAAAGTTTTTACCATAATATCCCTCGGGACTTTCCCACATATTTTGCGCGAGCAAAGGATGCTCATACGCTACGCCTGTGTCGATCACCGCGATGACCACCTCATCTGAACCCTTCTCCACAACCCAGGCATCCAGGATACTGATATCTGCCCCTATGGTCCCTGTTGTGCCGTCTATGGTTTGTCCGGTATTCTCCAGGCCCCAAAGATGGTTGAAGTCATAGTCCTCCAAAGGGGTAAAATTAACGTCAATGACATAATCCTCGTTTTCGATGGAGATATTGGCATCATGGGTGGCCGTAATAGAAATGTAATAGGTTCCCGCCTCAAGATCAACCCAGCCATACTGATACTCTGTTTCATTCTGGCCGTATAGATCGGCGGTAACCAATAGGTTTCCATTGACATCTGATACTGCAAGTACCAAATCCTCCTCCACACCTTGCTCATAAAGCTCTCCTGTCCAATAGGAAGAAATCCCCATTCTTCCCGCTTTGGTCAGGCCAAACTGAAAATAATCATAGTCTTGTATTTGTTCTCCCACACTGTTGGTCATGTGCCCCAACAGGCGATAATATGGCTGCCCAGCATAGCTATCATTGATCATGTTGGCTTCACTGGGAAGATTATTGGGTTCCGTCTCATAAACATACTCCGTGGTGGTTTCAGGTGTTGGTGAAAAAGCTTGACCCATCTTATCATACACCGTCTTTTCACCCAGAATTCCCTGCTCCCATACATCCATGGCATAAACCGGATAGTTTGGCTCAACATAAAGCACATGCGGATTGTTTCGGTAGTATTCCATCGCTTCAGAAAGAGTCGTACCCTCTTCAATCTGTACCAAGCTCAGCCCCGGTACAAGCTTAAAATTCTTTTTCACCTTGCTTCCAGCACTGGCGTGCACCTCACTCATCACAGAAAATCCCTTCAGCGCTTCCGGTTTGAAGCGCACAATCAATTCGTCTCCCTCCATGCCCAGAGCATGGTTTTCTTCGAACAGTATGGTTCCATAGGAGGCCTCTACGGGTACGAATGAAAGGATCATCGCAAACAGTATGGCCCATGCTATGTTATTCTTCATCCATCGTCTCATCTCTTTGCTCCTTTGATTATATCCTTCATATTTGCCTGTCTTACAATCACATCTGTTGCGTGAAAGGATCAATCATCCAAAAACAGATGGATCTGAGCCCGGTGAGAAGTGGCGCCCTCTACATAACCCAATGTTTCGTTGATGGTGATGTCTGGGTTGTATCCTTGTTGCACGGCAGAAAGAAGATAATAATCTCCCACCAGGACAAACTCTTCGCGAAGAGTACTATTTCGCAAATAGACACCGTCCACTTCCATTTTGAGGCTTCCTGTGAAGGATTCTCCCAGTACAGCCTCCAATTTGGCTTTATCCAAATAAATATTGAAAACACCAGGAAGAACTCGTTCTATACCCAAATAGGTGACTTCTTCCCACACAGCAGATTTCCGGGCATCATAGAACTGATCAAAACTCCCCTGCAACGTGAGCACAAAGGAAGCTTCCACCGAAATGTCACCAACGACCTGGGTGTCAGTTCGTGTTGCCGTCAGTAAATCATCGCTCCATTTGACAAATGCATACCCGGCATACGCGACGGCCGTTACCGTCTGAGCATCTCGGTCATACGCCACCGTCTGCAAGGCCGGTCCTTGGATGGAGCCGTTCCCATCTGTCACATAGCTTACACTATATTGTATGCGGGTGGACTCGACCAGCATGGTCAATTGTGCTGACAATGCTTCCGCCAGGGTATCACCGCTACCTTTGCTTAGGGCTACCTGGAAAAGATGGGTTCCGTCTACACCCCGAGGATTTGTGCCCTCTACGCCGGCCACAGCCTCTGTGTACAGACCATTTCTGATCTCATAGGTGACCCCGTCAAGTTCCAATTGATCAAGGACGTCTCCGATGGCACCTATGACCGCTTCCTCGCTTAAGGCATCTTCCTGCTTCATCTGATAACTGGCTTCTTCAATGCGGGCCTTGACCGTACTGACTGTGGCTGTATTGGCGGCATTGGCTGGTGGGGGTGGTGTTACGGTACCGCCTCCACCGCCACCACCACCGCCACCAAAGAATACTTCTTCTTCTAGCACCTCAGGCAACATCATGAATGGCGGCACGACGACCTCCTCCGCTACGGTAAGAATGGCTGGTTCCATCTCAAAGACCACATCATCAGCCGTCACATAAGCCTGTTCCACCTGACCTGACCCCAGTATGGAGGCCCGGGCCTGTACCACAAGGTTCTTGATGCTGACATCTTCCCCAAGTTGTATCGTTGCTGGTTGAAGGATCACCATCTCCTTGATCACGGTATCACCCTGCAGGGTTACCAACATATCCAATCCCCGCACCTCGACATAGTCGAAGTCTCCTTCTAAGATGACTTCTTCTTGTGCAGAAGAGGTGGCCAGGATCATACTTATCCCCTGGGTATTGTGTAAAAATATCCTTGTACCACCCTGAGCAGTTTTTTCCACTACAATCGCTCCGCCTATGGAGCTACTTTCAATATTGAGGCTGTCACGGCCTGCTCCTCTTACTTTGATGTCACCATCCACCTGAACCTCATGGAGCGTGACATCGCCAGTACCCACTTCTTCGTCGATCAATAGATCTCCCGTGATCTGCATATGCTGCAGGGTCAGGTCTCCGGTGGAGACTTGCACAGAACCGGCAATGGTCTGTAAACCTTCCTCAGGACCATAGGTTCCGGCTGTCTGATAAACCACCGCTGGTTCTGCCGCCTGATTCAGAGCCACCAGGGCTTCCGCTCTGGTGATGGGGTCCTTGGGCCGAAACGAACCGTCTGGATACCCGCTCATAAAACCAGCCTCCAATACACCCCCGATATACCCCGCGCTCCAACTTGAAAATCCGGCATAATCACTGAGAAGTTGAGCTGAGGGCTCACTTACATCAAGCCGCCTGATTCTGGCCATAATAACAGCGGCTTCTTCTCTCGATATCGGCCGCTCCGCCCGCATGGTGCCATCGGCATAACCGCCGATGTAGCCTGCATTGCTGGCGATTTGAACGGTTTCATAATACCACTGGTCAGGTGTTACATCTTGAAAAGAGATTTCCTTGGGGGTAACATAACCAAAGGCCTGGTTGACCAATACCATGTATTCTGCTCTGGTCACTGCGTTGTTTGGTTTGAACGATCCATCAGGATATCCACGGACCCAGTTGCGATCCATCCATGTTTCAATCACATCTTCCGCCCAATGACCTTCAATGTCTTTGTTAACCAAGGCTGCCTCTGCAGGCATCCCATTTCCATAAAGCCACAACAAGATCACCCCGAGCAGCACCAGTGTTCTCGATAACTTTCCAGCATTGAATTTCAAAATGCTTCCTCCTTAGGTTCTTGATCTGTCAATCAAAATGATTTTTTTCGGACTAGTAACAATCTACCAACATGTCTTCAAGATTGGCCCCCTTCCATGCCATGGGAACATATATTCTTTACTAAGAAGTGCAACTCTCATCGGGGGCAAACCATATAAGAAACGAAGCCATAAGGCTTCTATCCGTAGGGACTACAAGAAACGTTCAACTGCCTATATTGTACACATTACATAACAACTCAACAAACAAAAAATCTGGAAAAACCAACATTTTCTTATCCTCCCGGAAGAACCCCCTATTGGGGAAAGGGGCATCATCTTGGGTTACCGGGCAGCAATGTCTGGTTCATTTCAAGCAAAGAGAATGCTTCTTATCAAATGCTTCACTGTACACGGTAAATATCTTCTTTTCTCTGTTCTATTTGAATGCTGGTCTCGGCCAATACTTCACCACCATCCGATGATTCCACTTGCAATGTAATCACAAAAACCTCACCGACAGGAACTCCATCCGTGGGAGCCCAAATCATTTTGTGTTCATTGGTCCGGACGTCCTGTCCCAGTTCCCGGGGATGACCAGCCTTTTGCCATTTTAAAAACGTACCTTCTGACGTCATCCAGTGAAAAATCAAGACATCATTTTTCAATGACCGGTCGGCTTGGGCCGTAAGGGTAATTCCTGCCGAGGAAGATATCCCCACCTGATACTCTTCTTGTTCTGGCACGATGACAAGTTTTTGATCCTGTTCTTGACATGCGCTAAAGAGAATGATCAGTGTCAATGCCATAAACAACACAAAAAACAACCTCTTTCTTGGGCCCTTTTTCATCTTAAGATCCCTCCGCCTTTTGTTTGAGCAGGGATAGCCTGCTTGCACGTCTGAAGCCATACAAAAAGACATGGATTACCGGCCAGCCAAGGATGAGCAGCACCTTGCGTGGCCAAGGCATAACTTGCCAAAAAGCCTCCCAAAAGACTCGTCCGTTGGTTGCCCAGTCTACATCTGGCCATTGGAAACTGATTTCCCCCTGGTCATTGGTCTTAAGAAAGGTGACGTCTTCATTTTCAACACTGCTGCTGGTTTTTCCCCCGTAATCCACCCAAATATGTGAGACAGAGACACGCGTCTCATATGCCATTCCCTGCTGTTCCAGCAGGGAAGCGAAAAGAATATACCTGGCTTTGCAGTCTCCCTCTTGGTTTTTTAATACTTCATCCAACGAAGGAAAGTACCAAGGCATGCCATAAACCACCCAATCGTATTCATAAGGAATCCAGGCATAAACCAATTGTTCAATTTCTGCCGCCGTCTTGCCTGTGAGACCCTCCTCCTGTACAGGCAAAGCACCCAGCGCTCGTGAGGGATCCATCATTCTTAGGATACTGACAGGCAAAAGAACTGGATTGGGATACAACACGAATAGAAACCACAAGAACAAGAGAAAAAACGTTACCCTGGATTTCTTCTTTTTCATCACGCTTCTCCAATCTGGCCCATAGGGTCCCATTGGTCTTTACTAGCATATTGGCACGCTAAAACAATTCTTCATTAGTCCTATTATACGGCAATTTTGCTTTCTTGCCTTCTTTTTAGCCAGCGCCACAATATGTATCTCAAAGAACCCAGAACGAGGACCGTCCGCATTTACAAATTACACCGGACCACTGCTCCTCGCTTCAGCCTTACTCACCCTGACACAGATGTCATATAAAAAAATAGCACTGTGTTTAAACACAATGCTACTTTCTCGAATCACATGATGACTCGTGCGATCCTATGTATACTGGTTATCAACAGTATGGTCTTACAAGGTTTTCTTAGCAACAACATAACTGGCCAAAGCAAGAATCACAGGAAAGAGCATGAGGCTATCGGTGCTTGCACCCGTATTGGGCAAAGCCAACGGAACCTGCTCAGGCACAATGGATTCTTCTTCCAGCTCTACTACAAAAGCGACTTCTTCTTCAGGTTCATTGACCGGAACCACCAACGGTGTTTCTTCATCTAAAATCTCTTCTGTCGGTTCTGGCGTAGTACGAGGACGTCTGACTTTTTTGGTGGTATCATCTGCGTCTTCGTCATCTCCGTCTGGGTCATCGCCATCTGGGTCATCTCCATCTGGGTCATCTCCGTCAGGATCATCGCCGTCTGGGTCATCGCCATCAGGGTCATCTCCATCTGGGTCATCGCCGTCTGGGTCATCGCCATCTGGGTCATCGCCATCTGGGTCATCGCCGTCTGGATCAAGCGCTACTTTAAAATTGTCCGATTTTTGAATCGTGGTCTCCTTGCCTTTGTCATTCAAATACTGAATCGAAGCTTCCACTTTGTACACTTCATTAAGAGAATCTCCATACTCTGTAATCGTCCACAGTTGAAAAACACGTGATGCAGAAGAAACTACCTGCACCCCTGTTCCCAGCACAGAGCCACCTGGTTGTGACACCACAATATTCCAATTGCCATCCGGTAACTGAGAGCCAAAACGGATGTAAACATCCTGTTTACTGGAAAATTGGTTGCCATTCACTGCTGCGCCCGTAGAATCTGTCGTATAAACAGCATTGGAATCATTGGCAGCAATCGCAGGCATCACCAAGGCAAAAACCAAGAATAGTGACACACCCAACAACAAGCTAGTTTTGATCGTTCTTTTTGTATTTTTCTTTTTCATGATACTGCTCCTCTCTCTAAACCTAGGTTTAAAGAAAGGCCGGTTGCACTAGTAGCTCCCTGTACCTCAAGTGCCCATATACAAGATACGCTTCATCGCTCCCTTTCTTATATAATTAAGAAGGGTCGGTTGCACTACTCACTCCACATGCCTCAAGTGCCCAGATACGGGACATGCTTCATCATTCCCACAATAACTATCGTAAAATACGATAGCAATAACAACACAATCATTTGTTGTTTGCCCTCACCCCTTTCGCATAGACCATACAGATAACCGGTATAATAACAACATTGCTGCATCAAAAAATGCCATAAATTACAGTCATTTCTTGATTATATCAACAGAGGAATCTTCCCCTCCAATGAACAAAATGAATCTATTCAAAACACCAAGCGTAACAAGCATGATGTCGCATGTATCTTTAACATCGATATTCTGGATCTGCAGACGTTATACCAAGGGTAGAGAGGACAATCCCAATAAAAAAACTTCCCTTTCGGTAACCGGCTGCCCTATACCGTGTTGGTACGTAGGCCCAATGGCTTTGCGCCCCCATCTTTCGGTGGGTTTGCCTTTATCGCTGAAAAGCATGGTACATGATAACAAAAAAACTTCCCCTTCGGTAACCGGCTACCCTATACCGTGTTGGTACGTAGGCCCAATGGCTTTGCGCCCCCATCTTTCGATGGGTTTGCCTTTATCGCTGAAAAGCTATTTTTAACATTCTTATATATATCTAAAGTATACATTAATGTTCTTTATTGTCAACTCTAGCATTCCCAATAAGAAAAAAATCAATAAATTTTTTTCTTCAGCCTTTACATTATCTTAGAATCATAGGCACAATCCATCCTTGGATTCGGAAAGAACAGTCTCTTTTCAAAAGCAAGCAGTAACAGCAAAGCAACAGGAAACAAAGAAACAAAACATTATTTTTTAAATTTACCCATGACTTCATGGACCGTATACTTCAGCGACAACCAAGTTTCTTCCAGACCTTCTTCCAATGTTTCTGCCATCTTTTCAGAACGATCGTCCAATCTTACCTCAAACTCTTTGAGCTTCAGTTCCAGATGGTCAATCCATTTATTCATATCTTCCTTGGTATCTGCACTGGCATCCTTGGCTTTGTGCTTAAGCGCTTCTACGTCTTTTTTCCATTCTTGCAACTGGTGGCGCCAATTTTGATATTGATTCATGAGCACGACCCTCCTATATATTTTTTTATTGTTCCCGATACGATTTAGCGCCAACCGATAACAACGTCTTATCCTACCAACATCGAGCTACCCCCATCGGGCGGTTCGTAATCCGGAGGAAATTCTCCATTGGCAATATCATATTCATCCAGTACTGTCAGGTACAACGACTTTCCTGTATTATCATAATCATGAAAGTCGCACTTCAATAAAACCAATTGACTGGGATCCACTATATCTTTATTCTTTAAATCCGTCAACATAGTCAGGGTGCCGTCCATCAGTAGTACCTTACCACTTTTTATCACATCACTCGATAGACTTAAGATATAGACAGGATTACCTCGGTCATATACAAAGCCTACTTCCTGTTTGATGGTGGCGACGGTTCCTTTTTTCAATTCAACCCCATTCAAGTAATCGACTTTAAAGTACAAGGTTGCAGGATCGTCTGGATTGATAATCTCAAAATTATTGATGCTCTCAAAATCACCCGGATCCACTTTTTCCCAAGCCACGATTTCAGCATCCTCGGTGTAGTCATCATCCAGGTTGATAAAGGGCATGGCATCCCCAGCCCAAGGAGCTTTTTGAGCTACGGCCTCAGCGGCCAAAGCGATACTCTCAAAGCCCAATACCTTGGCAAAGGTATACTCAACTTCCGTATTGCAAGTAACTTTGATTTTTTTCGCATCGCCATCATATGGGGTAACCACGGTCACATCCGCATCGGGAAAACCGTTCGCTGCCGCATACGCTTTCGCCATAGCCACGGCTGATGTTTGGTTGGGTAGCTCCATTACAGCCGCCATAACAGCGGCATCAGCGGCATTCTGGGCCTTGGATTTTGCGATGGCTACTTGTCCAAAATCAATGGTCAGTGCTGCGAATCCCATCAAGACTGTCAATGTCAATACCATGATGCTCAGTGCTTGGCCATTTCTTTTCTTCAATCTTCTCCATATGAGCATCACGGATTCATCTCCTCTTTACCTTCAACGGCAGCTTAGATACCAAATATATATATGATATTATACCACGATTGTCCGCATTGGCAAATAAATCATCCTAATCGAACCACATCTGACCTCATTGGTTAATAAATCATCCTAATTGGACACCAACTTAATACCGGTTTCCATTCACCTTATGCCTTGTATGACCTTGGTGATCAGATGTCTGTCCTTATCAAAAGGCCAAATCAACCAGTTCTCCTCTATTGGATGCGTCTTGTCCAGGCATGTTTCCAAGTGCCAGAGCCCATAGGAACCAAGCCCCTGTCCATATTGTTTCTCATAATCCAGCACATGTTTTTTGAGATCTTCTTTCTTGTGCGAGAGAAATAGATACCTCGGATCCTGCGTGGAATACTCCATGATGTCTGACCAAGCCATGCATCTTCCCTCTGGTTTCAAGGTCTTTAGAATGCTTCGATGCAAGGTTTCAATCAAGCGCACCAAAAACCGAAGCATCGCTTCTGTCAGTTGCGACCTGTAAGCCTGTAGATCCATAAGCACCACAAGATCCAAAAACTGAGGCCATAGCAGCTGGGTATACAAGGGCGAGATCAGGATCAGGTCGAAGGTTCCTTCGCTTTGTAAATCAGGTCCTTGGCATACCCATTCGTCCAAAAATCTTTCTACGCCCACCACATCCTTTTCTGCCATCAGCACAGTCAATGAAGTAAAAAAACGGGCTTGGTCCAGACCTGTCAAATCTCCGATTCTTTTGATAACCTCACCTTGGTACCCTTGCAGTGCCAATCCTTTTTTGATTGCCATGGCATCACAATCAAACAATGTCAAGCGGACGCTCTCTGTCGGCAAGGACTGCAAGTCAATATCATTGAGATGACCAGCGCCAAAAATAGCAATGTCTCCTTCCCACGGTCCCTGTTGCAAACAGATCTTCCTTAGGTTTTCTCTGTATCCGGACCAGGCACGGAACTTATTTTCCATGGAATAGGATGCATTGAGCTGCGTGTTGTAATGCGAAATGGTATTCTCCAAGAAATTCCCTCCTTTGGCCATACAACCGGTTCGGTAAAAATAAGGCACTGATGTGTTCAGTGCCTTACCCTGATTCTCATACCATGCCCGTACAGCCTGTTATGGTTTTGTCTGCAGCCATAGGTCAATCGCCTTGGCAGCCTGGTGCCCCGTGGCCACACCATTGATGATATCAGGCCCTCTTACGATGTCCCCCCCGGCAAACAACCAGGGATACCCTTCAATTTGTCCTCCATCGGTGACCGCAATCAGTCCACGCTTGGTCAGCACTCGATCACGCATTTCATCGTTCAAATAAGCGTATTCCGGCATCTGCCCGATGGCCATATACACTTGGGTTCCTTCCAAGACCTTCTGATCTGTCTGGTCATAGGATGGATTGAACCGACCCTCAGCATCAAAAATGCTCTGCACTTTGGTCACATGCAATCCCTTGATGCGATCATCCACGATGGAAATAGACTGAGGCCCATAAGCAAAATGAACCTGCAATCCTTCCTCTAGACCTTCCTCGAGTTCCTCCGCATCCGCCAGCATTTGATCTCGGGATTCCAGTATGGCCATGTGCACACAGGATGTTCCGTACAGTTTTTCCTGCAGGCGCACCAGCGATCGAGCCACATCAAAAGCCACGTTTCCCCCGCCGATGACCACTGCCTTTTGATCCACCACCGGTATGGGTCCCATGTCTCTTAAATAGTCCCTGACAGAAGCCAGAAAAGGAATAGCATACAGGACATCCGGATGCTCATAACCGGGGATCTTCAGTGGTCTGGAGAGAGAAAATCCCGTCCCCAGAAAAACAGCATCATACTCCGCATGCAATGTTTCGAGTGTAATGTCCACCCCTACCTTGGTGTTGCAAATGAACTGGACACCCGCTTTTTCGATCATGCTAATATCCTTAAGGACGCTGGCCTCCGGCAATCTGTACTCTGGTCCACCATAACGAATCACACCGCCTGGCAAGGCTTGGGATTCATAAACCGATACCTCGTAACCGAGTGTCCGCAAATAATAAGCACAGGACAATCCCGAAGGACCCGATCCCACCACTGCCACTTTCCCCTGCACGAAAGCCGTGACCGACGAGAGTGCACCTGCCTCATAATCTTCTTCCGACGCATGATCAACCAAATACCGTTTCAGCCATCTGATGGCCACCGGTTCACCACGGTGGCTGATAGCACAAACCTCCTCACACTTGTGGGTACATATTCTTCCACACACATTGGCCAGGGGATTGGTCTTGTAGATTTGCCGCATCCCCTCCTCCATGTCATCATCAAAAACAGCCCGGATATACTCAGGAATATTCATGTTCGCAGGACAGGTATCTGTGCAAATACCACAGGCCACGCATCGTGCTGCTTCTTCCAAGGCTTCTTTCTTGGAATAGCCCTTCATGATCTCTACAAAAGAGGATTTTCTGCTCGGGTCTTCTTGGTCCATTTTTTGTCTCACCAGATCCAAAAGCTCTGAAACCTCGTCTCTCTGATAACCCTTATCGGCCTCTTTTTCATGGATCCCGCTGGCATCCGGCAAGTAGAAAAAGGAGTCCGGATCCTGGGAAAGGTGGATGTATTCCTTTGACATGCACAAAGAATCCGAGGTGCAAATGTCAACACACAAGCCACAAAAAGAGCACCGGCCATAATCAAAGGCAGGCCGTTCATCTTTCTTGCCTTCTTCATGGATCAAGCCTTCGACCGCAACCATGGAAATGGCATCGGTGGGACAGATCTCAGAACAAGTCCCACAGCCAATGCAAAGGGACAGATCATTCTGATGAAAGCCTCGATAGCGGTCTGAAGCCTCTCTGGGGTTCACAAAGACATCCTTCTTATGCAAGGTTACTGGTTCTCTAAACAAATATTCCCACGCTCTGATGGGTGAAAACATACTCTTCGTACGATTCATATAAGCACCTACCGATCTATTTCCGGAGAGCACACACCCATGGTATCCATCCAAATGGAGGCATCATCGATGCGGTATCCCGGCAAATATTTTTCAATTCCCAACAAGCCTTGCGCATAAGAAGCCCCTCGCACCGCAATCCTATAAGGCTTTTCTTTACCATCGGATACGATAAAATAGCCATATTCTCCGCGACTGGATTCAACCGCCGTATACACCATCCCAGCTGGCACCGTGTACCTCAGTGCAGAACCCGGTGAAAAAGCCGTGCGTACGGGCCCATCCGGGGGCATTTTCTCCATCACTTGTCTTAGGATGCGAATGCTTTGATGCATTTCCTGGTATTTCAAGTTCATCCGGGTCAAGGCATCGGAGTAGGTTGCCGTCGGAACATCAAATTCCACTTGATCGTACCGGGCATAGGGTTTTACCTTGCGCAAATCATTTTTTGCACCCGTAGCACTTCTCATGCCAATTCCCGTCACACCCAATTCCCATACCACAGACGCTGGCAACAAAATGTTGTCTTTGATGCGCGTATGGATGATGGGATGCCGTAAGATCAGCTCTTCGTATTCCGGCAGGTTCTTTTCCAATTGGTCCAATACCTTGGCCAGATCCTCCAATATGCCTTCTGGCAGATCTTTTCTTACGCCACCGGGCACAATATACATGTGATAAATGCGAGCCCCGGTGATTTTTTCAAAGAGATCCAAGATTAGATCTCTCTGGGCAATACCCCAGTAGGTGGCCGTATACATGCCCGTAGGTCCACCGATACCCCCAATGGACATCATGTGGATGGCCAATCTTCCCAGTTCCAGAATGATCATCCTGATCCAGTGTGCTCGTTCCGGAACGTCAACATCGGCCAATGCTTCGATTCCCATGGCATAGACCATTTCATTGATATCGGGCTCGACAACACAGATACGAGGAATCAAAGCCAGATTGCCCATCCAGAAACGACGCTCCATCAGCTTCTCAAAGCCTCGATGCAAAAATCCTGGCGTGGGTCTGGCCTTCTTAATCATATCCCCATCCACATACATATGGACAGAATAGTTTCCATGCATGCCTGGATGCTGTGGGCCTAAAAACAGCTTTACCTCTTTCATTCTGTCACCTCCACCACGTTGGCCTTAAAAACATGGGGATGCTCCCGTTTGGGAAATTTACCATCCGAATAGGCCTGGGGATCAAAATCTTTTCGCAAAGGAGGCATATCATCCCAACGCTCTAGAAACAAAGGTTTTTGATAGACTGCGCTTCCTCTAAAATGTACCCCGAAAAATTCATACACTTCCCGTTCATAATACGCGGCACCAGGATAAATATCGGTGATTGTGGTGAATTCAGGATTTTCCCTGTCCAACAGAGCTCGCACAATCAGATGATGCCCCAGCTCCCAGTGCATCAGGATAAAGATGAGTTGAAAGGTCCCCTGCTCAATCCAGTCGATGCATGTCAGAAGACTCAACTGCCCAAAGCCGGCACGTTTCAAGTAGGCCAGGGTCTGATGTGCCTCTTGTTTGTCCACGTCCAATACATATTGCAAAGAGGCCGTACCTTCTTTCGCCTCTAGTCCTGTTTCCTTCTTTAGACACTCAATCCAGTTATTCGTGGAATTCGTCATGAATGATGACCTCCCCTAATGAATCCATTTGATTGGCTTTGTACCAATCATAGTTTTCCTGGTAATGCTTCCAACCACGTGCTTCTCCTTTTTTGATCATCTCAATCAAGGTAGCGAACGAATTCATGATGGCCTCTGGCCTTGGCATGCAGCCGGCGATATACAGATCCACCGGCAAATATTGATCCAATTGATTGATGGTGGCGTAAGAATCATAATAGATACCGCCATTCAAGGTACAGGAACCAAAGCCCACCACATATTTGGGATCTTGCATTTGCTCATAGGAATAAATCACTCGTCGCAAGGTTTTGGTACTCAAATACCCTGTTATCAGCAAAACATCCGCTTGTCTTGGCGTCGCCATGGGCCCCATGCCCAATTGCTCCATGTCAAATCTCGAGGTCATGGTGGGGGGCATTTCGATGGCGCCGCATCCCGTACAATACCATTTCATCCAGATGGAATTGGCCCTGAAATAGTCACCAATCACTTCCCACAATGAACGGTCGTTTTTTGTCGTCACTTGCATCTCAATACCCCCATCCTCCAAAAATCACCAGCAGTCCTTGCACCAATGCCAATCCTAGCGGTACTTTGTAGAAAAAAGTCACCGCCTGATCGATTTTAAAGCGCGGCATAACTCCAGAAACGATGTTGGTAAAGGTGTACAGCACAGCATATTTAAGCAGATACACCCACAGCGTCTCGCCTCCCCCAAAAAAGAGATTCAAAATCAAGGACACTTCAATAAAGGTCATCAGTTCATGCAGCGTGAACATCATGCCCAGCTGCTTTCCCCCGTATTCCACCATTGGCCCCGAAGCGATTTCAGCGGGGGCAATAAAGGAATCGAATGGTTTTTTGCCAAGCATACCAAACAAAGCGATCACAGCGACGAGGCCACCCAGGGGAAGCTGAAAGGCATTCCAACCCCAAATACCTGCCCCTTGCTGCAGGGCGGCTAGCTCACTGACGGAACCCGTTTGGTGCTGATAGATCAATGTGAAGACAATGACCATAAAGGGAATGTCATAAGCCAGCATGTTGGTCAAGGCTCTGGAAACGCCAATACTGGCCCAGGGGTTGCCTGATCCGGCTGCACTCATCGCCATCCCCAGCATACCAACAGCCAGCACATAGGAGATTACAAAGATATTGTCCAGACCGGGAAAAGACTGGAATCCGGCCACAGGAATGAAGATTACCGTCGCCGCGATGCCTCCCAGCGCCATGATGGCCCCAAAGTCATAGACCCATCCATGCGTGATCGATGATTTGCTAAAAGCCTTGAAAATATCTATAAATTGCTGATACCATTTGGGACCTCTGCGTTTTTGCAAACGTGCTGTCACCTTTCTGTTGATACCAGTCAGACTGGTCTGAAAGACAAAAGCACCGAGAATAGCCAGAAATCCATACACAAAACTCATCAATGTCATCGGGCACCTCCCACAGTGATCAGTATCACCAGCAATACCATCCAGAAAACAGCGCGGTTGGGCTCAGCATGGAAGAAAAAGGTTTCGGCCCATTCGCCCATTTCCTTGAGTTTCAAAGACAACCGTTGGTAAAGAGGCAACACCGAGGGCCATTTTTCATACAATCTCTCAAAGGGTGCGTAGAAATGATGCCCATAATGCAACAATTCCGGTGTATGAATGAACTCTGCCGACGTGTAGGTATCCATCAGCCCCACTCTTCTGCTCTTCGGGAGCACGAGGAATAGGATCAATATGAGCAAGAACCCGAAACCGAATACCGTGAAGACAGACAGCATGTTCACCGATCCATTTTGGGTGGCAGTGATGGTTCCCTTGATCATGATAGGATCGATTCCCAATTCAATCTGGATCTGGGCTATGGTCCTCAGTACCACATTGGGCACAATCCCCAAAAGCAAGGACATGGCTGTCAAAAGCAGCATCCCTATAAGCATCAGAGGATCGGCTTCTTTGATCTTTTCATACTTCGGCGCCAGTTGCCCCAGAAATACGGCACTCAGTGGCCTGAAAACATACAGGTAGGAGCCAATCGAGCCAAAGGCCGCAGCCGTGGCCAAGAAGATGAGCCCCCGGTGGGATAGACCCTGAAAAATGAGCCATTTGGATACGAAGCCACCCATGGGTGGGATCCCGGCCATCGAGATGATGGCGATAAGATAAACAACGTAGGTTACGGGCATACGGTGGATCATCCCGCCCAGTTCGCTCATCTTGGTCGTGCCCGTCCGTTTGGCCACAGCGGCCATGGCCAAGAAGGCAGCGGCCGAGGCCACGGCATGGTTCAAAACATGCATCAATCCACCAGCAAAAGCCATCTGGTCCAGCATCAAAATACCGATCAGGATATAACCGCCATTGGCCACGGAAGAGTACGCCAGAAGGCGTTTTGCATCATCTTGTTGGATGGCGCGCAAGGTGCCGTACACGATGCTCACACCACCAAGAAGCATCAAAGCATAGATGGGCAAGGGAACACCTTGCAGCATCAGCTGGTCTCCAAAAACCTGATAGGCGGGAAAAACCGCCACACTCAGGTACGCAATGTAAGCGCCCATCTTGACCAAGCCTCCGGAGAGCACCGGTGAAAAGGTATGCGGTGCACTACCATGGGCCAGTGGCAACCAGACATGGAAAGGGAAAATGCCCATTTTGGTCAAGCCAGAAAGAATGAAGGCTCCAAATACAAGACCACCCAGGGCAGGCGACCCCATGAAATAAATAAAGGCGTCTGTAATCATGGTGGTGCCGGACATGAATATGGTCAACAAAATGGCAAACAGGGTCGCCATGGAACCTATGGCACTCATGACAAAATAGACCCAGGCAGCCTGCCTTGATTTTCCTTGCTGCACAATCAGCATGGAAGACCAAACGGCTGTCTCCCAGCATATAAACAGTGTCATCAGATCCTGGGCGAAAAACAGTCCTACCGTTCCTGCCAGGGAGAGGAGGAATAGGGCGTTGTAAGCGGCCGGATAAATCAGTTGGTCCATCCAAAATGGATGAAAGAACGTAGCGGTGAAATAAACGGTAAGAAGAATCATGGAGAAATACCAGCCGATGGTCGTCACCGTAAAATGCAGGTAATAGAACGAAACCGTCTCACCGACGGATCCCCTTAGCAGAGATACCCCGACCAGACCAGCCAACGAAACGATCAGGGTGGCATAGGCCCCCCATTTGGGTTCTTTTAAGGAAAGAACATATGCAAACAGGATACTGGCTATCATGAAAAGGATTATCATCGTCATCATTGCTGTTCTCCTTGTCCCACCATCTCATACTGCGCCATGGCTGGCTGCGTCTTTTGCAAGGCATCAACAAAGCGCTGAGGCATGAGACCCATGGTAAACAAAATCACCGCCAGAACACCTACCACCAGGATCTGCTGGGCAGAAAAGACATTCCTTTTTTGTGGCAACTCTTTCTTTGAAGCCAGATATCCCTCGAAGGCAGGTGACCATAGCTGTAAAAGCCAGCGCATCACGTAGGCCCCTTCCACAATGGCTGTGAGCAAAATGATGACGGGCACCCAGATTAGGCCTGTAGAGAAAATGGCCATCACGGCGCTCACCTTGGCAAAAAAACCGAGAAACAAGGGTATACCTACCAAGGATAAACTGGCGAGTGAAAAAGCGACTCCCAGCAAGCGGTGATGGTAGAATACACCCTTGAGCACTCCCATAGAAGCATTTCCATAGGCAGCCGTAACACCCGTGGCCACCCCGTAGAGGATGCTTTTGGCCAGGGCATTGTTAATCAGTAGCAAAATACCTGCCCAAGGTGCACCCAAGGTGAACATCATCACTGCCAGACCGGATTGCCCGATGCTGGAAAACGCCAGTGTCTTCAATAAATCCGTCTGTCGGTATGCTGCCAGTTCACCCAAAACAAACGTTGAGATAGCCATGACCAAAAGCGTATAACCGGTCAGGGAATGCAATACAATCACTTCATTCATCATCCGGCCAAAGACAAAGCCAAATGCCGGGGCCAAAACAGCGGCAAAGATGGGGCCTGTCAGGAGATTGGCCTGGCCATAAATATTTTTTGCCCAACTGCTGACGGGTACTAGCTTGAGTTCTACAGCCATACCGAAAATCAACAGCATCATCGGAATGAGAGACAATGCGACCGGCAATGACGCCAACCTCATCATGAGTCCCTGCACCACCAGGATGCCGGTATAGGCATAAACCAGAACCGTTCCCAGCAGAAAGAATACGCCACTTACGGTGGCAAGAATCAGGTAATGGAAGGTATGGGTAAGCTTGCCATTGGCGGTACTGAGAATGAAAGCAGCAATGGATACGATCTCGATCATCACAAACAGGTTGAACAAATCATTGGTTAAAAGCATGCCATTCAATCCAGCCAGCATGACCAAAATAACAGGGGTATAGTTCTTGGCCAAAGGTCTGGCCAGAACGATGATCAAGAGCAGCAGCACTTGTATCAGTAACAATGCAATCAAGGCATACTGGTCGAACAAAAGGCTGATTCCAAACGGGGGCTCGTAGCCTCCGATGATGGTAAGACCTTGCGGCGCCGCAAAAAGAACGAGCAGATTCATGAGCAAGGTCACCACCAACAGCCCATACTGGTATGTTTGGGCCACCACAGATACAAAGGCAGCCAGCAAGGGAAGCGCAATGAGCCAGATAATAGACCCCATCATTCTTCACCTCCTATCTCACTGAGATCATAGGTGCCATGTTTTTTGTATATGTTTTGTGCCACCACCAAGCCCAGTGCGCTCACCCCAAATCCGATGACGATAGCCGTCAGCACCATCGCCTGAGGCAAGGGATCCACAAAAGAGAATGCTTGGTTGGGCAGGTCCGCCGTATAGATAGGCGCAAGACCATGAGCCACAAAGCCAATACTGATGATGAAGATGTTGGCGCCAAGCTCCATGACGTTTAAAGCAATGATCAGCTTGATCATATGCTTGGTGGTCATCAAGCCATAGATCCCAATCAAAATCAGCGCAATGCCGGCAAATTGGATCATGATACCACCTCCGTTTTTGAAAAGTCAGCCACAATCCCGGACACCTCGGAACCTACTTTCAGGCCCACCAAAACGTAGACCAGAGGAATGATCCCGGCGCTTACCAAATGTCCCAGGGTTCCGGTTGGTAGAAAATTCTGCAAAAACGATCCTGCCACGAACAGGCCTGCCAAGCCCAATAAGATGTAGAGAGCCCCGGCCGTACTCTCTATCCATTTCAAAGGCTTCAGATTGGACTTGACGGTATCGGAACCGAAATAATGGAGCAAAAAGGCAGTGGCCATCATGCTGCCACCCGGGAACCCTCCTCCTGGCGTCAGATGGCCATGGGTAAAGATATAGATGCCGGTCAACAGCATCAAGGGAGCAACCATTTTGGCGGCGGTTTTCAGAATGAAACCGCTGCGCAAGGTGGTGCGGACTCCGCTACCCATTAAGAGGCCTACGCCCAGGGCTGATAGGAAGAGGACTGTGATTTCTCCTAATGTATCAAATGATCTGTAGTCCACCACAATGCTGGTCACAATATTGGCTGAGCCGCTTTCTAAGTTTTTGCTTTCGCCAAAAACCAGTGCGCCTCCTTCCCCCAGAACATCGTTTTGCACAAAGGCGTTGCTCATCCGAAAGGCATCCAATTGAGATGGAGAATGCCAGAAATCCAATCCCTGATCCAGGGCTGTGGTGAGGAAAAAAGCCAAGACGAGGATAAGGAATAAACTAACGAGTTTCTTCATTTTCATTCTCCTTAGGCAACATTTTTTTTATGGCAACCACGAAGACGAAGGTGACCAAACCGGAGCCAATCACGGCCTCTGTCAAGGCCACATCTGGCGCGCGCATCAGGGCAAAGGCCACGACCGCCAGCATGCTAAGAAGCGACAGACGCACGATGGCCGCCCAAATATTTTCTGTGACCACACAAGCCACGGCACCGATGATGAGAACAATTCCCACGATCCATTCCAAAACAAGTAGGATACTCATGCCTGGTCCTCCTTTCTGGATGGTAGCGAAAAGTCATCCATCAGAGTTCCTTCCACCGGTTTCACGCCTTGGATGAAGGCATTGCGAAGCAAGGTTGAACTGCCGATGGGATTGGTGACCACAATAAAGACCATAATCAACAATAGCCTGGGAATCCAGTCCGGATGCAGGATCATCAGACCCAATATCGTGGATAAAGTGCCCAGCGTAGTCGCCTTGGTGCCTGCTTGCGCCCGGTTGTATACATCGGGCATGCGCAATATACCCAGACCGCCGAGGCCGTAAAAAAGACCTCCCACTATGATCAATCCACCTGCGATGATTGTCATTTTGCACCTCCGATATATTTCGAAAAGACAATGGTTTCCATGAAAGCCAAAATCGCAAAGACAAGGGCGATGTCCAAGTACAGCGAACTTTGAAGCAAATGAGAAATGACAAGCAGCACGCCGACCAAAATGATATTCACCGTATCTAGGCCCACGATCCGATCAAAAGCACTTGGTCCTTTCATGAGCCGATATCCGCCGCTTGCCAGTCCCAAAGCCACCAGAACGAAAAATATGATCTCCATCATGAAAATATCCTCCCCAACACGCGTTCAAACGGTTCACTGACGGCCAACGGGTTTACGTTTCCGTCGACTCGTTGAACGTCGATCCAATGTACATACAGATGATTTTCATCTGCATCCAGAGTAATGGTTCCGGGCGTCAAGGTGATGGAATTGGCCAACATCAGTTTGGCCTGATCCCCTTTTAGTTTTGTGGGCACCTTCACAAATCCAGGGTTGATGGGAAGCTTGGGATGCAGCACCCTGACCATGACATCGATGTTTGCTCTAATGAGTTCTATCACAAACACGGGCAAATAAAAAATTAGAAACAACAGCATTCTAATCAGCCACTTGGCGTTCAGTACATAAAGGGAAGATTGACCGAAGACAAAGGCCACCACGGCCGAAACGATCGTCCCCAGAATCAACTCTTCCCAAGTGGCTCCGGCCAGCAGTATCCATACCACCAGGCTAGCCACAAACAGTCCCAACCACTTTCTTGCCTTCATTTTTGCTCCTCACTTTCCATCATTTCAAGAACATCTTTCAAATAATGCTCCATCATCAACTGAATATCCGGATCAATGATGTGGTACGCAATTTCAACGCCATTTCGATTTCCTGCGATGATACCCTGGGATTTCAACTTGGACACATGCTGCGATATGGTTGATTGTGGCAATGCCAATCTTCGCTGCAGTTCCGTAACATTGCAGCCCTTCGTTTGCATGAGACAGCTGATGATACATAGACGCGCCGGGTGGGCAATCGCTTTCAAGACTTCTGCTTTTTGGCTCAACAATTTTCTTCTTTCATCCAGACTCAATGTTTGTTCTCCCATCTGTAAAACATATTATTCGAATATACGAAATATTGGATATAGATAGTATACCTCATGGTTCTTGTCTTGAAAACTCTTTTCTTCTCTTTTGATGTAAAACCTGAAACCTGCTATTTTTCATGGTAATTTCTCTTCTTTTGCTTTAGGATAGGAATGAACGATTTTTCTCATCACTACGTTTCAGGTATGACATGCTAAATACTGTCTCCCTCGTTTGTGCTGATTCGTATTGAAAAGCCAAGTCTCAAAAAAATTTCAGAAAGCAGGTTTAAGATGAAAATCAAAGCCAACAGCATCCTATGGTCCCTTCTCACTTTTGTTGTACTTTTTTCTATCTTAAACACTCCTGGCTTGAAGGCTTATGCCGGGCCACAAGAAAAAGGAATTTACCAAAGCGCCACAGAATATGACTATCCTCCGTTTTCTGTTGTTACGGATGGAAAAGCGGATGGCTTCTCCGTAGAGTTATTGCAGGCGGTGGCCCAGGAAATGGATCTAGAGATCACGTTCAAGGTGGACCACTGGGATACGATCAAAAAGGAACTGGAAGAAGGAGCCTTGGACGTGCTGCCTCTGGTCGGCTATTCAGAGGAACGTGATGAATATTTTGATTTCACGGTCCCTTATATTGTGATGCGCGGCAATATTTTTGTTCGTAAGAGTAACGCAGAAATCCAGTCGGAAGACGATTTGTATGGCAAAGAAATCATTGTCATGAAAGGTGACAATTCGCAGGAATACGCTGAAATGATGGCTTTTACCGACAACCTGATCCTGGTGGATACCTATGCCGAGGCTTTTGAGCTGTTGAGCTCCGGACAGCATGATGCCGTTCTGGCCCAGAGTCTTGTAGGACAGAAATTGATCAACGATTTGCAAATTTCCAACATTGAGGCTGTGACGCGCATGGCAGACAATGGCGTAGATAGAATCAAAGTCTCGCTGGAAGGGTTTGAGCAAAAATTCAGTTTTGCTGTCCAAGAGGGCAACAAAGAGCTCCTGGCGAAACTCAATGAAGGCCTGGCCATCGTATCTGAAAACGGGACGTATGAGTCTCTCTATCTCAAATGGTTTCCCTTTCTGATTGATACGACACTGGAGTACCGACAGATCGGTCTTTATTTTGCGGGTGCACTGCTCGCCGTAGCGGGCGTATTGCTGTTTCTATCTATTTACATGATCAAAAAAGAAGTCAAAAGACAGACGGCGAAATTAAAAAACAATGTACTCAGAAATTCAATCATGTTCCATGTGATGAACCAGGAATACGATTCCATTCATAATTGGTTGGATTATGTCTTGCATGAGATCATCAAGATGACCGACAGCCAATTTGGCTATATCTATTTGTTTGATGAAAAAACAAATGAACTCACGCTCAATTCATGGTCAACCGGGGTGATGGACGAGTGCCTAATGGCTGAAAAACAAACTGTTTATCATCTGGAAGAAACAGGTATCTGGGGCGAGGTCATGAGGCAGAGAAAGTCCTTGGTTATCAATGATTTTCACAAGCCCCATCCTCTGAAAAAGGGATACCCTGAGGGTCATGTCCCGCTGGATCGCTGGATGGCAGTCCCCATTTTTGAAGATGGCAAGATTGTGGCCACCGTGGGTCTGGGCAACAAACCAGATGTGTATGACGACAATGACATCCATCAGGTCACGACACTAATGAGTGGGGTCTGGAATATGATGGAAAGAACCAAATACCGAGAGCAGCTTGAGGTAGAGAGAAACAAATACCTATCCACTTTGATATCTATTGGAGACGGCGTCATGGTTGTCGGAATAGATGAGAAAATCGAGATGATCAACAAGGTTTGCGCCGATATGACGGGGTGGTCGGAAGAGGAAGCCAAAGGAATGCATTATAAGGATGTGTTTAGGCTGTCTCATGAGAATCCGGATTATGATATGGTAGATCCAGTTCAGGAAGTTCTGCAATCTGGTATTGCCTGTGAGCTGAGCAATCATGCCATCTTGACATCCAAGGATGGTACGATCCACATGCTGGAGGACAGTGCTTCCGCTGTGAAAAACACACACGATGACATGCTGGGCGTGGTGCTGGTCTTCCGGGATGTGACGCAGAAACGCAATCAACGAAGGCAGATCGAGTATCTGAGTTTTCATGATTCGCTCACAGGTCTTTACAACAGACGATTCTTTGAAGAGGAAATCAACCGGCTGGATACCCCGAGAAATTATCCGCTGACCATCATCATGGCTGATCTGAATGGTCTGAAACTGACCAATGACGCCTTTGGACACCGTGAAGGAGATATACTCTTAAAACAAACAGCCGAACTATTTAGAACCTATCTTAGAGCAGAAGATATCGCAGCCAGATGGGGCGGCGATGAGTTTGCCATCCTGATGCCCCAGACGACTGCGGAGGATGCGGAAAAAATAGTCAAGAGGATCGTACAGGGTGGGGAAAAACTGAATACAGACAAGGGCATTTTGTCCATCGCCTTTGGTTGGGAAACCAAAACGGACAGTTCCATGGATCTAGAACGAGTGTTTACGGATGCCGAAGCCCATATGTACAAAAAGAAGATCAGTGAGAGCCAGGGTGTGCGGGGATTGACCATCAAGACCATCATCAACACACTGTTTGAAAAAAGTCCCAGAGAGGAAAGCCACTCGAAACGCGTCAAGGAACTGGCCATCAAGATAGCCGAAGCCATGCAGCTTTCGCAACATCAGATTGATGATATCGCGACCTTGGGATTGTTGCATGACATAGGCAAAATCATCGTTTCAGGGGAGATTCTTGAAAAACCGGATCGATTGACCAAAGAAGAATTTGAGGAGATCAAAAAGCATCCTGCCATCGGCTACCGGATGCTGACGGCCACCAATGAATTTGCGAGTATCGCAGAAGGGGTTTTAAGTCACCATGAACGCTGGGATGGCAAGGGTTATCCAAAAGGCATCAAAGAAAATGAGATCCCTCTCGAGGCCAGGATTATCGCCATTGCTGATGCCTACGACGCCATGACCTCATCAAGGCCCTACAGAAAGAATGGTCTGTCATTGGAAAAGGCCAGACAAGAATTGATGGATTGTGCGGGTACCCAGTTTGACCCTGATATTGTCCGTCTCATTATGGAGCAGAATCTTTTATAGCATCGTAAATATCCACGGAAGCAGAGAAAAGAAGCGAGATACACAGTTTAAATCATAAGGAGGAGATTATGGCCAGTCTGATACCTGTAAAATTGATTGTATTGTTCGTGTCATTGGTGATTCCAGCAATGATATTGTATTTCATCATAAAGGCAGCGATAAAAAATGCCATCAAAGAACTAAAAAATGAAAACATACTATAATGAAGAGCTAAATTTCATGTTCCCTGCATTTCATCAGGTTCCACAATCATGCCTGATGCTGGACGGCTGACGCAGGAAAACATCAAACCAGAAGCGAAGGTGTTTCTTCTCGGCAATAGGTGAGCCAGTCCCCGTTTTCTATCATGCTTTCTTTGGCCAACGTCAGGAAAACTTTCTTTTTTTGGATCCCAGGATGATCGTACAGGTCCAGCGCCACTTGATACAAGGCCATCATTTTGTCATGATCGGCAATCTTTCTTTTCAAGGAAAGTTTGCCGTAATAATTGCTTGTGAATACGGCGGCAGCAGAAATCACGCCCATGAAAATATCAAAAATCCGGGGCAGGAGAACCGCTTCTTTCGAGACCATGAGTCCTGGGTCATGAAAAATTCGCAAAACAAAGACCAAGAGAAAAGACAATAGAGAAGCCCCCCACATGACTTTTTTCGTCATGGATTGGAGTGCTTCTTTTTTGATGTCCCCTTTTCGCTTTCGTTGGTGATATGTCAACTGCTCCCCCATCCATACGGTTTTCAATTCATTCTCAGTGAGAACCGCCTTTTCATGCGGGCCCACCAACAAGGCGGTTACGGCGTCACGAATCCAAACATTCTTCGGATGATTGGGCCAAGTTAAGCTTTCGCAGATGTTTTGTTGGATACCCACCAATTCCAGGTAAAGCTGTATCCTAATGCTTTCGGACAACGCCCGGTATTCCAGATAGCGACTTTGGAATTGACCGTTCTTGGTTCTTTGAAATACACACACCATGACAACAAGCAAGGCCCCATAGATCATCAAGTAAGCGCTGTGATTCAACTGATTGTACATAAGGAAGGACAACACCATCAGGACACCCAAGATGGAAATCTGCAACATAGAATGCAAGTATTTGTCTCTATACAGGACAGACAATGCATCCGCCTGTTGAAAGTGCTGGTGCATGGTTAGCGATATGGGACCCATATGAGAAATGGTTTCTTCGTCCAAAAACGAAGAGAAAGAGGTCATCTTCAGGCTGCCTGCATCTCTGTTGAACCGTTCCAAATGCACCAAGGCATCCTGAAAAACCCCCGTTTGGTTTTCCAAAATTTGGACGGAGTAGGCCTCATCCAAGACAAGATTGCTCCTTCTGGGCGTATTGATCTGCAGCACAACGCCGTCGCTCATCGCTTTGAATGGAGAATCATCACAAGCATAGGTGGGATGCAGCATAAACTCTACCACGGCTCCCGTACCACAAGTGCTGGCGTCGTTTAGATTTCCGTCCCAAAGAGCCAACAACAGATGACTTGAGGAGGCAATGTAGATTCCAGTTTGGCGGTAGCCATAATCCCGGCCCTCGCGCTGTTTCTTTTCCCTGTCTGGCGCCACGAATACGTCTTTGGCCTTGTCAAGCAAGGCATAAAGAGACGCAAGGGCATCTCCTGAAAAGTCCTTTTCATATTCACAAAGAGCCATGGGAAGCGGTACGATCAACTCCATTTCCAACTCCAAAGCAATGCGGGCGCACAGCTGGTCGGCTCCCTCCGCCAGGCTGTTGAGCATCCGTAAGGGAGTATGCTGGCATTGGGTTTTCAGTTGTATAAGCTGACGGCGCACCACGTCTTCCAATAATCCAGCATCCTCCGTGAGGATATCCCGGTGACCCGTGACCCCGATAATCAATGGTATGGCCATGTCATCGCCCCTCTTCCGATCCCATTCTCTCAAGGATGGCGTCCAACAACAAATCGCGTTGCGAATAAATGGTACCTACCTGTGCGGAACCATCCTTGTTGATCAATACGGATCTCGTGTTGTCCTGGGTAAAGCCCATATCAGCCATGGGACCCGATGTGCCTGTCAACGCAAAAAGACATACAGGTTTTTGTGTAGAGTAGACATAGGCGGTATGGATATCTGGACAATACGCCATGATCTTTCTTCCATCTACTGAAAACTCTAAGCGATGGACAGGAGAACCGACAGGAATAACCGATTGGATGGCCCCCACATCCAAATCAAAGAGCATGATACGTCCATCCAAAGAGGCAGTGGCAACCAAACGATCGAAAAAGAGCAAATCCGTCACAGGCATCCGATGCTCAGCAATGCCGTGAAGAGGTTGTGCAGATACTTCTACATCCCAAATTTCCACAAATCCATCACTATGCGCCAATGCCAGATCCTTTCCGTTGGGTGAGGAAAACAACTGTGGTGGGATGTTCTCATAGGGTGCTCCGGGACTGTGCCAAGTTTCCAGTGACATATCGTCGTTTTGTAAGGGGGTAAATCTGGGTGTGGTGTAAAGTGATTCTGTGAAGGAGCTCCAGGTTTGAACCGTGGCACAAATCGGTGTAGTGAATGCGCCAAAGGTCCCGTCTTGCATGGAGATGAGCACTGTGCCATTGTCTCTCTGGAATACAGCATCACTTCCGTGCAATCCGTTGAAATCCGTCAGCAGGACTCCGGATGAGGCATCGTATAAACGAATCCATTCATGTTCCACCAAGAGATATGCCCCGTCGGGACTGAAGGTCCCTTGAAATATCTGGTGGCTATCTTCTTCACGAAGCGACCACAAAATCTCCTTGGTATCCATGTCCAGGACATGGATGCCATTCAGGGTAGCTACGGCCAATTGATGGTCAGTGGGAGAAATGGATACATCTGTGGCCATCTCAGCATCAGGCATCATGAATTGCCAAGGAAGCTGATCACTTTTTACATCCCAGACATACACCAAAGACCCACTCAATGCGGCCAAATGGCTGGCATCTGCCTGAAAACGTGGCACACTGTAAAAATCATTGTTCTTACCCAGGATCTGCATGCTGTTGTCTTTCAGATCCCAGAGGCGAATAACGCCGTCCAAGTCACATGCAAGGGCGAAGAAACGTCCGTCTGCGCTCATGGTTCCTTCCGCATACCGCGTGGAATATGTGGCCAAGTTCTCCTCCAAAATGCGGATTTCACCAGTAGAGTAGTTCCAGAGAAGCAATCGGTTTTCTTCTTTGATGAGCACCTCATTTGGTTTGAAAGAAAAATGGGCATGTCCGAGAAGCCATGATTCCCGCTGCTCCATGGTGTAGCTGTCGACCAAGGTCCCACTTTCGCTGTCCCAAATCGACAAGCTGTTTTCCCAATGGCAAACCGTGAGAAAATAACGGCCGTCTGGTGAAAACTCTACGCTCCCCAAAGGCTCAAGGTTATTGTTCACGGAAAAAAGCATTTCGCCGTTCATCGGATCGATGAGGACCGCGGTATTCATATTGGCCGTGGCCAAAATACGGTCACCAGCTGGCGAGAACTGAAGATCTGTCATGGTCATGTTGTTGTTTTTGATGGTGGAAACTTGTTCTCCTGTGAGGGCATACATGGTTGATTCCAGGGCAGTTTGAATCATTTCTTCTTGGTCATGTTCGATCAGGGAGCTGATTTCCAGGGCATCCATAGCGTGTACCGCCGCTCCGAGCTTATCTCCTTGACTGGTTGCCAATGCTGATTTTTCGAGGAGCATGAACATTTCATTGCGGTACGATTCGTCTCTTTCTTTGGCGATAACGAGATTCCGATTGAGGGCGTAGATACCAAACAAAGCAAGCAGCACACTGGTGGCAGCCGCTATTTTTGCCCTATTTTTCAAACGATGTTCTCGTTCTCGCTGCTTTAGGTCGTCAAACCCCACACCCAGAATGGGTGCGAGAATGCGTAGCTTCTCCACTTTCAATTTCTTGGTCATTTCTTTCAAGGTAGCCCCGCGAACATCTGCTGCCAGCGGTTCCACCTCCACCATTTCTCCATCTACCAGCGAGTACCGAAGTTTAGGCGGAAAGGAATCCTCTGGTTCCCCTTGGACTAGTAGCGTCAAGATGCGGTCTCGTCTCCCCATGGCAATGAATGCATCTACTTCCTTCATGCACCATTTGGATTCCAATAGCTTAGGCGTGCAAACCACGATCAACCAGGCACTGTCCTCCAAAGCACGTTCAATATCATGACCCAAGTCTGAGGACGTGGGAAGTTCTTCCTGGTCACGAAACACTTTCCCCATCTTTTTTACGCCGAGTGTCTTTTTCAGCGCCGTGGGAATAGCATAAGATTCCAATTGCCGATGCAATTCTTGGGCAATGGCCATATCCGGCATGATATGACGATAGCTGATAAAAGCTTGGTAGATATGAATTTTATCCATAAGCAACCTCCCTGGACCAATATTTTAAAAAACTGACCCCAACTAAAGCTGAAACATTCCAGCTGCTCATACATGTTGATTCCTTGATCAATCTGATCTAAAACAGTTTGCTGATTCACGTCACCCTTCTTTCTCAATCCATGCTTCCATCACTTCTCTTTCTAGCAAGCTCAGCTCTTACTCGCCTGACAGCCGGGTCCTGTGAGTATACTGCGATCTGCGTACTGATCTCCTATCCTTCAATGCAGATACATGAGAGATGATGCCGATGAGCTTTCCATGCAAGGCTTACGAAAAATTCTCTCCACCAGATAGATTCTTGATGGAGCGGATTTCTCCTGCTTGATACTGATCGACAACATTTTGTTCTAGTAACTGGTCATTGTCACAGTTCAACAAGTAGCGATTTGACATCAAAAAAAGGTGTATCACAAAAGAAACGTGATACACCTTTAACAAATTCAGCCTTATCCTAAAGCCTGCATAACCTCATCGATTGTGGCCACATCGCCAAGAACATAATCAATATTCAGCAAAAAAGCTTCGTGAAGATCGGGGCTTGTCCCTGCGACACAATCGGACAGCACAACAGCTTGCATATCTCTTTGTTGGGCATCCAAAGCCGTGGCATACACGCAGACATTCGTGGCCACCCCTGCAATGATCACGGTGTCTCGCTTCAGTCCTCTCAACATGATTTCCAAATCTGTCAAGTAAAAGCTGCTGTATCTTCTTTTGACCATAACGTAGTCGCTCTCTGTGGGTTCCAGCTCAGAAACGATTTCTACTCCAGGGCTACCAGCCAAACAGTGTATTGGTTCGCTGCGCTCTAATTCTTGCCCAAAATCAATCCTTTCTTTGCGATGCTCTTCTTTGGTGTATATGACGGGGATATTGTTCTTGTGAGCCCATTCCCTGGCTTTTAGGATACTCGGATATAGTTCTCTGCCTCCTGGGCATTCGATGGGAGCTCCTTCTATCAAGAAATCATTCTGACAGTCTATGATGATCAAAACACTTTTGTCTTTTTTTATTTTACTCAAATTGTTTACACCCATGCTATTTTCCTCCTATGGCGCTTACTTCTTATAGCGCAGTCATCACAAATCTCAAAACAATGCCGGAAAGCATACCGATAAATGGATCAACTGTCGCGGTAACGATGGCGGTAACGCCGGCTACAACAGGATTCCCTCCCAAAGCCAGCAGCATGTTATCCGGAAAAACAATAATCGCACCAAGTACCAACAAGAATCCAGCTATGGTTTGGTTGGGCACATATTTCGCAATTCTTGGTACTACTTTGGCAAAGAGAATGGCGGCCATAATGATCATCATCAGGGCTGCCGACATGATCGGATTTGGAGCTACAGCTGTCCCTGAAATGATTGCTTCTACCGGAGCACCCCCGAAGTAAGCACTAACGGCATCACCGATACCAGAATACAATGTGATTTGATCTACATTGACAGTCGCATTGGCCAAACTGCCAGTGACACTAGCATAGGCGATATTGCCGCCGATCTGTAAGGTCACCATGGCCAGGGTACTCTTGACAATATTCCTGTTTACCTTGAATTTCAAGGGTTCCAGCTTTTCATAATCGAAATTTACTTTGGTTTCCGATTCTTCGCCTGATTTTTTCGCCACCAAAGCATGTACGATGGAACTGGCGAATACACTGAAGACAATGGTGTACACAAGGTTCCCTGAGATGAAAAAGGTGAGCAAAGCGATAAATACTGAACTTCCCCCTACAACCTTGTTTTCTTTGGTCATATCGATACCAACCTTGGCCAATATGATACCGACACCCGCCATCATTGCATTTAGTATTGTCGGGCCTATGAATTCAATCGTTGGTTCTAAGAATCCCAGGGCTCCAATCACCACCATCACAATCCCAGTATAGAAAACAATATTCAATCTTTCTCGACGATCCTTGCCCATGGTCCCTGCCAAAACGATCGATTCAGCCTGGAATGAAATTGGAGCTACGGACTGGAATATCAATACACCTGCTGTACCAGCGACAAATGCCAATGCTGTAGGAAAAGCTGCAAAACCGAATGTTAAGGCGAGCAAGGCTTGCGGCAGACCATTCATCACTACGGCAATGGCTGCTAGAATATCTTGTAAGACCATCTAAATCCCTCCCATTTTTTAAAATTCTCTACAATTAGCCTAAATGAATATCAATCCTATAAACACCAAATCGCATTGACCTCCTTTCCATGCATGCGAGTAACCATGTGCCCAAACTTAATATACTGACTTCTTCGGTTTGGCTCTTCGAAAAAAATGCTTGTATTGACATGGTACCGTGGCATCAATTCCAAGTTTTCCTGAATGAATATGGTATGGGTCTTTGTTGTACGAAGCATCTGATTTGATGAAACTCGACCCTGTGCTGGGATTGCTTCTCGTTCCTATCGCCCACCATACATCCTCCATGTTGTAACAATCCACATCCTCATCTACCACCACACAGTACTTCAACCACGGATACTGCGAGAAAGCATTTTCGATGATTTCATGAGGTTCTGCATCATTTTGTTTTTCTATTGATATGATGCAATTGAAGACCATGGGACTTAGATTGACGCCCGTAACCTTATGTTTCCCCATCAGGGCTTCATAAATCTTTACTTCATTTTTCAACCCCAACAGCAGCGAGTCTTCATGGGATCCCGCTCTGATACTCGTGAAAATGGGCTTGTCCTTGGTATGGGTTACTGCGTTCACGATCACGATATGGTTTTGAGCGGGATTCACATAATACCCTTGAAAATCACCAAAAGGTCCTTCCAGTTCTCGTTTGTATGCTGGAATCACTCCTTCAATGATAATGTCTGCCGTAGTGGGAACATCCACATCCACTGTGAGAGCATGCACCATTTCTAAGGCTTCTCCTCTTATCGCTCCGGCCAAGGCCATTTCCGAAACACCATAGTCCAATCCTGAAACAGAGGCCACCATCTCGGCGGGATGGGTTCCTATGGCAATGGCTACTTCCAAATCCTGGCCTGCCTTCTCTGCTTCTTGCTGCAGTGCCAGCAGATGTCCTTTCTCAAGTCGAATACCCAACTGGTTTTTGCCCTGGAGCTGCACCCGATGCACAGATGCATTCTGAAAACTGGGGTTCCTCCGATCTTTGGCAAAAACAATGCCAGCCGTCAGGTAGCGCCCTGCATCTTCCTCATTGAATTGGATGGCAGGCAAGTTAGCCAGGTCAACATCATGGCCGATCAGCCTCATTTCTTGACAAGGGCCAGAAGCAACCAACTTGGGTGAGATCAGATTTTGCATATACGACAACATCTTGGGATGAATATCATCCACTTCCGTGTTTAACAAATTGGCCAATACCGTCCGGTTGGCTACAATGTTGGTGGCGAAGGAATACTCGAATCCATCGACCCTGTTGATGACCAGCGCCTCTTCTTTGTTCCGGTAGGCATACTGTAATTCAGCTAAGTCATCATAGGAAACAAAATCCAATGAATTTATGCCTCTCGATTTGTACCCTCTTTGCATAAAGTGACGTAAATTTTCTTGCATTGGTACCTCCATCATCCTTCAAATGCCCTGCTTCCTTCTGTAAACGACCCCCGAAACACCCATCACCGTTACCTGAACCTGGTAGATCCCTATGGGGTTTCATACCAGAAAGAGCGTTCGGGTTCTTTTTTTTGGATCCTGGTACTACGTCTTAGGCGGTAGTCCCACCTAGCCAAAAGGCAATTATTCCTGACCAGGGGTATGGCTCCATATCGTCTGTTTCACATCTTACATCAATAAAAAAGATCACCATTAAGTACGTTAGTACTTAACGATGATCTTTATAGCCAACGTAAACGCTTGCCCAACTATCATCATTCTCATCATGCCAAACCAATAGATCCAGCATACTCCTCAGCTACAGATATGACAGGTTGCCTCTCACAAACAGGTTTGCTCCGCAAAAAACCAGATTGTCCATCTGCCTTTATGAAGAGTTTCCCTTACACGGCCAACACGATCATACTACCGGCAAAGAGTTTATTTCCCATGTAAAAAACGATCATCATCTTCAATCATCAAATACTACTATGGTCACCGCCATCTTGTAATCACTGTCAAAATCTCTAAACAAGGCAACCGGTTCAAGCTTCAATTCCTTCTCAATCGCCTCTCTGAGCTGCAATTTAAATTCGTTGAACAAGGCCATATCTGCAGATTGTTTGATCTGAGAAAAATGTGTTTCGATACTCATGAGTGCTTTTACGCGATTATCCTTGGTGAAAAAAATGACCATATTGGGATAAATACTAATTCTTAACTCATTGGTACCATATCCGTAGACACTGCGATTGACTTCACCATAAAGACCAATCAGTCGTTTCTTTAGGTCAGATTCAGCAAAATCTGATAATTTCACCACGTACACTCACTTTCCGTAAAAAATCAATATCCAACTTTGCATCACGTCAAGGAGAACTATGGATCACTCCATCAACCATCTCATTAAAATCATAATATACCACATTTTTTTCCATGTCAACGTCTCTCATGTGTGCTCTCGATAGGCCAATGGATGCCTCACGCATGCATCCATATACCCTCTTTGGCCATCTTGTTGTCCATAGATTCTTCAATTTTATATCCAAAGCGTAGGCCCTTATCTTCAAGAAAAGCCCTTATTATCAATGTTTTCCAAACATTCATTCTCTCCAAAGCGCACTGATGCTTCGCTCAGAGCAAATTATGCAAATCCCCTACGCTTCACTCGTTTTCAACCCATTGCCCTGATTTCTGTAAAAGATTATGCAAAATTGAATATCTAGGTTGCAGACTATCCATGGCTAAAGAAGAGAAAAATCCTCTGTTGCGCTTTAACTTCATATGCATCCAACAACCATACCCGTACGAAATCAGCTCTTACTCGCCTGACAGCCGGGTCCCGTGAGTATACTGCGTCCTGCAGAAGCGGGGCGTACTGCGATCTGCGTACTGATCCTATCCTTCAAGGCAGACACATGAGAGATGATGCCGATGAGCTTTCCATCTTCGTGCAAGCTAGATAGGGTGTCCAGGGCCGTCTCCAATGCTTCTTCATCCAAGGTGCCAAAGCCTTCATCAAGGAACAACGAATCCACACGCACTTTTCTACTGGACATCTTGGAAAGACCCAAAGCCAAAGCAAGGCTTACGATAAAACTCTCTCCACCAGATAGATTCTTGGTGGAGCGGATTTCTCCTGCTTGGTACTGATCGACAACGTTGAGTTCTAGTGGCTGCTTTTCGTCACAGATCAGCAGGTAGCGATCTGTCATCTTTTCCAGCTGACGGTTGGCATGCGATACCATCAGTTCAAACGTCAGTCCCTGAGCGAAATTCCGATATTTTTTCCCATCGGCCGAACCGATCAGCCCATGGAGCTTGTCCCAGCGCTGGCATTCTTTTTTCTGGGCTTGCAGTAGGACTCTTTTTTCTTCCATCTGTTTTTTGGCCTGCTCCTGAGCAGACAGACTACTCTTTAGTCCGGTTAGTTCGTCACGCAGTGCGGCTCGCATTTCTTCTTGTACCTGGGACTGTGCCTGCAGGTTATCGATTCCCTCGTCTGTGATCTCCCTGGCCATTTCAGCTGTAAGGCGTTCATTTCTGTCTCTCAGTTTGGCGCCAAGCTCGGTCTTGGTGTCTTCTAGTTTTTTGGCCAGCATAGCCAACTTTTCTTGTTCTTCGTGGGACATCCTGGAGGCCAGAAAGGACGACTCATCTTGAAAAGCCAAGGTGCGAAGCTCATGAACAAACGTTTTTTCTTCCTCTTTTAACTTTTCTTTGTTTTTCTCCATTCGTTTACTTAGCACTTCGATTTTCGTTTTTGCGTTTTCCAGTTTTAGAGCCACACTGGCGGTCTCTTCTCTGATACGCCTTTCCTTTTTTTCAGCTTCCAAAACGTCCTTCTGCATGCGGTTTTCTTCTTGATCTGGATCTTTTTCACCAAACCAAGTGATACGCTTTTTCTTGTCTTCTTGATGCTCTTTTTGCAGCGCTTTCCATTCCTCTTCTTTTTTCGCCCATGCTTGTTGCTCCGTCATGATCATAAATTCGAGGTTGTTTATCTCATTTCTTATCTCATCCCTCTGGTTTAGGATGGTCTCTTTTTCTTTGGTCTTGGCTTGCCAATCGTCTAAGCGGGACTGCAGGGTTTCTAAGAGCAAAAGCACCTGGTCTTCTGAGATGTCTTCGATATCCAGTGCCTTAAGTTTTCGGGCGATCGACTCCTTGAGGTTATCAAACTCTGTCTGTTGGGTTTCCAAGCGCTTCTTTTTTTCCTGCAAATCCTTTTCAGCGGCTTCCTTTTGATGCAGAGCCTTATCGAGGCCTCGTCTGGTTTCATTTTGATTTTTTTCTGCTGTCTCTAGCGCTTTTGTAAGCGTCTTGATCTCCTGTTCCAGCTCTTCTGCTTTTTGGATCACTTTCTCCAACTTATCCATTTCTTGTTCTGTTTCCAAAAGTACAGGAATGTTTTCTTTGGCAAATGGATGCTCTTTGGCGCCGCACAAAGGACAGGGTTTGCCGTCCACCAGAGCGTTTCGGTGATCTTCCAGGCTGGCGATGGTGTTGATGTACATCGATTCCCGGAGCAAGGCATCTCTTTTGGCGCGGTATTCGCGCAGCAACAACCCCTCCAGCCATGTCTCCAGGGTTTTCTCTTTTTCTTCTTTCCTCTGTTTTGCTTCTAGCCATTCTTTTCTTTGTATGTTGTTTTGCTCTTGGCTGTAAGCCAGTGATTCTTTTGTTTCTTCTCGCACCGTTTCGGCTGCTTGGCAGGCTTCTTTGGCCTCTATTTGTTTGCGATAAGAGGTGGAGAGCTGCTCTAGTTGTTGCTCTATGCCAGCCAGATTGCTGACCAGCCAGGCATCCTGTCCATGCTCGTTGAGATAGGTCTGGGCGAGCGCAAGCGAATCTAGAACTCCATTCAGCTCTCGTTGTTTTTCCTTTTGCAATGACTCTTTTTCCTTGATGGCCGATGCCACCGCATCACATTCGTTTCTTCCTTTGGTGATGGCTTTTTCTTGATCTGCCAGAGTCTGATCCAACATGCGTACGTTGCTGATCAATGGAGCTAACTCTTGCAAGTTCTTCTTTACCTTATTTGTTTGTTCTTCTGCGTCTATAAGAAGTGCACTTTGTCTTGTCAGGTTGGCTTCCCAGTCGGGAAGGTCTTTTTCCACGTTGTCTCGTTCTTCTATGTCACCTTGCTGCTGCGTGCGCAAAGAGGTAAGCGTGGCATAGGGACCTTCCAGCATGGCCGCCTGTTTCGCTTTTTCCAGTCTATCCTTCTCTGGTTGGAAGGCATACATGTCGCATTGCAGCTGTTTTTGTGCCTCGTGAATTGTATGAATTTCCTGTTTTAAGTCTCCAATGCCTTCCAACCAGCGGATGGCTTCCTGCGTTTTTACCAAGGCCAGGTCCAACTTGTCTTCTTCTTCTTGCTTTATTTGGTATTCCTCAGTGATTCTTTTTTCTTCTTCGGCATCCAGTATGGTAATGCCTGCGATGCTATCTTGCAGCCGCTTCAAGCTTTCTCGTTCGTCTCGTTGCCGCTCATGGACGCGTCTGGAGATCTCAGAGTAGATTTCTGTTCCAGTGATCTGCTCTAAGATCCTTGATTTTTGCTCTACATTGGCCTGCAAGAAAGTATCGAAACCGCCTTGGGCCAATAGGATGGAACGGGTGAACCGATCGAAGTCCATTCCTGTTTTTTCTTCAATGACCCCTGCAACCAGGCTTTTCTTGGTTTCGATGGGCTTATGGGTGATGGCATCCACAATCTGATGCTCCTGGTCTTGGAGGTTGCCATCCGGGCTTTTCCTGGCCCGGCGTTGTTCCCAGTGGCAGCGAAATCGCCCTGCCTGGGAGGCAAACAACACCTCAGCGTAGCATTCCCCTGTTTGCCGCGACATGATTTCGTTTCCGCTTTTGGTGATCTTACCAAGACGTGGTGTGGCACCATAAAGAGCCAGACAGATGGCGTCCAGTATGGTCGATTTTCCTGCGCCTGTGGGCCCGATCAAGGCAAAAATGCCATTGGAAACATAGGCGGGATCTGTGAAGTCGATGGTCCATTCACCATACAGAGAATTGAGGTTCTTGAATCGTAGTTCCAATATTTTCATAGGTAAGCCCCTCTATTGTGCATGTGTGTCTTCGTCAAAAAGACTCAGGGTGATCTCCTGGTAGGCTGCGGTTAGATCTTTCCAGTCTGCTTCGGTCACGTCAGAAGCCTGTAAACAACGCTGGAATACGTCGTCTAGGTCTAAATCCTCTAGGGTTTCTTCTTCGTGTATTTTGTTGATAAGTCTGTCCATGATTCGTTTGTTCTTGATGCGACGTATCTCCATGGAGGAAGCTTGCAGGGCTTCCTCCATGATTTCACGCAAATTACCGACCATTTCCTGGCCGGTATATTCGATCTCAAGCCAGGCGTTGCTACCTTTTTCTTTAAGTTCTTCTATTTTTCCCTTTATCTCAACCAGCGTCCCTGTTACCCGAACCAATGGCTGGAAGCAGGGCACGGTGATTTCCTGTATACCCAGTTTTTTTTGATCAAAATGGACTCGCACCACCTTTTTTTCTTGGTTTGCTTCTCCATATCCCATGGGGATGGGTGATCCACTGTAGCGGATGTGCTGGGCTTTCCCCACAACCTGGGGAACATGCAGATGTCCCAGGGCGACGTAGTCGATGTAAGAAGGAAAAGCGTCCACTCCTATATATACCAGGGATCCTACATAGAGCTCCCTGACGCCATCGCCTTCTGTGGTCTTTCCACCAGCGCTAAAGAGATGTCCCATGGCAATCAAGGGCACATCCACACCCAATGCCTGCCGTTTTTCTTCTGCGATATGGCAGACCTCTTCGTAATGGTTCTTTAGACCACGAACAAGTTTGATATTTTTTTCATCCATGGTTTCTCCTGGCTCCGCGGTTCGAATATCCTTATCGCGCAAATAGGGTACAGCACAAATGATGGCTTCAGGTTTTGCATCATGATAAAGGACGATGACTTCATCGTCCAGGTTTTCTGTCATGGATCCCACCACATGTACATCCAAGGCCCGTAAGAGTTCTTTGGGGGCATTCAAAAAAGAGGGTGAGTCATGGTTTCCAGCAATGACCACCACATGCCTGCAGCAGGAGGCAGCCACCTGGCAAAGGAAACGATAATATAGCTCTTGCGAACGGTTACTGGGTGTGCTGGTATCGAATACATCTCCAGCCACAAGCAGAACCTCAATCTCTTCTTCCTTGATTACCCCAATCAGCCAATCGAGAAAGGCTTCGAATTCTTCGTATCGTTTTCTTCCATACAGCGTCCGTCCCAAATGCCAGTCTGATGTATGCAGTATCTTCATATCTTTACCCACTCTCTTATGTTAAATAATCATCAGGGCTCTACATAATGCCATGTGATGCATTCTGGTGGAACAAAATCGGTCGTGAATTCATGGGCTCTGTTGGTGATGAAAATGGGATGTCCCAATTCATCCAGACGCCTGATATCGATTTCTACAATGCCGTACCGATCTGTCTGGTGCACCTGTCTTTTTTCCTTCATAAATCTCTAGCCCCAAAGCAGGCTGTCTGTCATGAATATACGATGACCATATGTGATGCCGCAGCTCGTAATAACAGGTATATTTTTAACTGGCGTGATGTGATATAAGCGCATATGGTCAGTTCGCAGCGCTTTCATTTCTCATAAAGCGACGGCCCTTCGGTTTCCCAAAAAATACACCCGGACGGTATTAAAAAAGATCATGATGGCGGCCTGAAGCCCATGATGTTTTGCATGTTGATATATGCAGAAGTAGTTGTTGAAGTATACTCCTCCTGGCAAACGGTCGCGTATGTTATCCAATCGTTTCATTGTTTCGCTTTCTTGATGTCGATAGGAGAATCTCTTCCTGGCACGAGCCATTTTTATGATAACTTCAGTCAGTTTTTACTATGGTACGTTAGCAAGAGCAGGTCAACAGTTTTTTAGCAATTTAAGGGAAGAGGCCATATATCAATGGTTTTGTCTGTTCGCAGGAACATGTCAATAAATGCATTTAACTGTTACCCTTTGATTATGTTTATTCGTATTAAATTCGTCTCACTCTACATGATTAGCAATTGGTTTTCCCAAAGCGTAAGGACCCTCACCTTGGCTGGCTAATCTACAATAGAATGATACAAATGCCCTATTGCTATGAGTGGATGATATAGCAACATTCTCGGGCCTGAATATCTCATGGCCATCCTAATTTTATCACGCATTTCAGGGGAGTAGCAGTGAATTGGACATACGCTGCAATATGTTTTCGTTTCCATGAGAGGACATTGATCAATCCTTTCGAAGGCGTATTCTAGGAGTTCCCCTATGTGTTAGAATAGTTGTCGGTTATTATTTTATTATCTCCCTCCAGTTATCAAATCTCTCTACGCAGAAATACCAAATTGATCCTCAGCTATTTTATTCAGCTGTGTAGCGATGACAGCAAACTCACAATTCAAATCGAGCGTCCTAACGCTGATTTTGTTACCACTCATCTGATATTCATTGTCTGGTTGAATGAACTCATCAGTTCTTGCATAAAGAAGCATGCCAGAAACTGTATGTTGCTTCTCTCCCAATTCGCTATCTTTGTTTTTAACATAGGTAAAAATTTGATACAGGTTATTAGAATGCAGGATGTGTATATCATAGTGCACTTGTGTCGTATGAGAATAATACTTTGCATCAATAATCAGAACCGTATCCTTATGTGTCAACATAATATCGCTCTGCATAGCCGGAAGCATTGTGCCGATACCATCATCCAATGCCCAAGGTATCTGCGAAGCTGCTACTTTGATCGTTGGGAACACATCAGAATAATATTCAAGAATAAATTTCTCATACAAACGGCACATACGCTGCTCGTCAATAAAGGATGCCAATCTGTATTCACCCTTATCGGTAGTTAACAGCATCCCTTCAATAATCAACTGGCAGATGCTGATAAGCATTCTATAAGTCTGGTTGTTCCGTTGAAACCGCATGGCTGTCCACTGAATCAAGTCAGGCTCAATTGTATCTACATTCGAGAAAAACATCATTTCCTTCTTCAGGTCATTTTTGTGTTCTGTATCCACCTCCGAATGACGGATCAAGAGCATTACCGTCGTCTTGAGGATTTTATTTAGCAAGTTATTTTCAGAAAGCTCATCATATTCACACGTCAATCTGTGCTTGCGTTCTATCTTGTTAATTATAGTGCCTGACATGTCGATTTTGCCGCGAACTACAGACAAGTCTTCAGTTTTATTCAGGTACTCGCGATAAAGGCCTTGCTTCAATTGCTGACCTATGCCTTTGGAAAGAATAGCTGCAAAGAGGTTGTGGATGCTGTCAAACTCCTCCGTTGCAACATCTTCAAAGTTTGATTGTTTCAGCGATGTAAAAGCATAAGACAGCATATAGTAAATGTTCTTAATAAATATGCTTTTGTCCTTAATCATTGAAATACACCATGCAGGATATTTTTCCAACGCTGAAGTTTTGCAGTTTCATCAAACCAATACTCGCTTAGCATTGGAAGGATATCGTAATCAACAATGGAATGCATCCACTCGTCGCTACAAAAATCTTTTCCACAGATATAGCTGTGGCCAATGCAGAATCCCTTTCCTAAAGATTTATCTGCTGTGATTTCTTTGTTCAGCTCTATCACTTTTTCTACCAGCAGATTTAAGGTTTCGTTATTCAGATCTTTTTGATATTGAATAAAACCTTCGGAGTCAAAACCCGGCTCAATCTCAAAGAAACTAAAACGTCGGCGCAGCGCGTAGTCAATCATAGCGAGACTTCGATCTGCCGTATTCATCATGCCGATAATGTATACGTTTTTAGGAACAGTAAATGTGAGGCCATTATATGCAAGAGTGGCCTTGATGCCTCTGTAATCACGCTCAATCAACATGAGTAATTCACCGAAAATTTTACTCATATTGCCTCGATTTATCTCATCAATGATAAAGAAGTAGTCTTTATCCGGTTGGTTTGCAGCTTTCTGACAGAAGCGATAAAAGATTCCGGGCTTCAACTCAAAGCCATCGTTAACAGGCTTATATCCCATCATAAAATCCTCATAGGAATAATTCTGATGGAACTGGACAAACTCGATTCTGTTTTCGTCTTTTTCTCCCATAACTGAGTAGGCTAGCCGTTTTGCTGCAAATGTCTTACCAACACCCGGAGCTCCTTGCAGAATAATATTTTTCTTATTTCGCAGAACGGCTACTAAAGTATCATAACGGTTTTCGTTCATATAAACTTCATCAAGAAAATCTACCTTTGTATAAGGCTCGATCTGTTCTTCCTGTGCCAGCGGATTTTCTTCACGAAGCATATCGAAAATGAAATCATACTCGCCTCTGGTAAGTTTGAAAAAACTTCCCTGTGGACTAATGAAATATTCCATTCTTTCAAGCTCGGAACAGCTCTTAAGCGTCTGATAATCAATGGGGGATGTAAGGCCTTCAAGCTTTTCAAAATATATCTTCTCGCCATCCTGTTCAGCGCTAACTTTGCAGATGGCAACAATCTGCTTTACGGGATTTGACTCATACCCGATAATCATATCTCCAGCCTTTGCATCTAAGAAATTCTGGAAGATACGTCGCTTATTGCCGCTATCGTTATAGAGTGTATAGGATTGTACCTCGCCTACAGCACGCTCAGAAAAGCTCCAAATCTTAGGATTAGCATTTAACCACCAATAGCCGCGCTCTTCTTCGCCTGGTGCTGAGGCTACATAAAGTTCAACCTTAGAAAGGTCAACTCTATCAAGTGCTATTGCAAGATTATCACGCAATTTCCAAGTATAAGCCCCATCTTCACCTTTTCCAGCCTTACGACCGACATAGAGGATAGGCCACCAGCGAGAATGCTCTTCATCTCTATCCATTACAGGACAGCCGGTTTTTTCAGCGATACGACGTGCTAAAGCAGAAGAACCACTATTATAGAAGTTCTTTTTTTCACCGTATTTGATGGATAGCTGGGTACAAGTAGCCTGTCCACCGTAGTCCTTCATGCGCTTCATGATTTCAAGGCTTCCAGTTGTAAACACATCGGGGTCATTAAGTAGTTCTACCCACTCATCAACAGAAATATTTGGTGTATAGTCTACCGGGTACCAGTCATCTGTGGCTGCGGATTCATTCTGTAACAAATAGCGGCTGATATAAAAACCAATATCGATTGTAAGCGTCCTATATTCCGGATCAGGATAGCAATCGTCTGTAAGTTGGGATTTGAATAGACTTACGAGTTCTTCGTCCTTTTTAATTTCTGCACACAGCTCATCATAAAAGCTATAGAAATTGCGTAGATTGTCAGTATATGCGCCTTTCTTGAACCGATAATCGCTCATGAGTTCATCTGCAGCGGTTTTTACCTCACCGTATTTATAAATGTAGTATTTGTCGGGATACCGGAGCCATAAGTAAGTGCTGACAGCATTTTCGTACTGATAATGCTGTCCCGCTCCATTGCCATACTTTTCGAGAAGAATAGATGATTGGTCTTTAAAATCTGTAATTCTGGTAACAACATCCTTGCTCTCATCAAACAGGGCAATGAACATCGCCCTCACCTCTTCTGGAGCCGTTTCCGCAAATTTCTCAATCATTCGCGCAGGAAAATTGTTCATGGATGCAAGCAAATTATATGTTTTTGATAGGGAGAGAGTTAGCATTGACGCAAAATTCACCGCATTCACATCCCAGTGATCCTGAAAGAACTTGACTGCTTCCCACTTGTATTTCTCATTTCCCCATTGGGTAGAAACGAAATTCTGCTTGTATTTCACAAGAGCATTCTGCAAATGAATTTTCTCAAACATGATAACCCTCCCTATATAATCTTGGGATTACTCCCAAATACTCCCTATGTCGCAGTATTACATATTAATGCAAAGCTTCATACGGATCTGTACGCATCAAGTGCCGGGATAAGAGAGTTTGCGAGCACCGCAAACAAGCGTCTTCACTAATGCTTGTTTGCGTTATCGGTAGCTTGTCACAAGTGGCCTAATCAAGCTTCTACATATATCAGATTCATAAAGAAATCAAAATTCTGTATCTTTGAAAATTAGTCAACTATACATGTGCTCTTCGATGATTCTACAAATGAAAGATACATTTATAGATCACTTTGTCGAGATCTTTATGCATTTCAATGATAACTTGATAAGCAAATTCAAATTTCATCATATTTTGAAAGCGCTTCATTTAAACATAATCATAAGGATTGCCAGCTATACTCGTGTTGCTTTACCTTGACCAATTTATGAGAATATATCAATATATTTTATTATACATTCTATCTGCCTATGAAAACAGGTTAATCTCAAATTGGGTCATTATATCGTTCTGAGTGATGATCCAAAAAAAAGATGACTAATTGCCATCTTTCCTAATTAACGTAAGCCATTTTAATTTTTTACGAAAGTCCTGCAAGCAATCGCATTACCAAGTCTATATCTTTATTCTCGAGTTCTTGGATGATATGCAAGTATGTCTTTTGCGTTGTATTAATGCTTGAATGTCCTAGTCTTCTTGCTACGCTTGCGATTGACACACCTGTAAACAATAAAAGTGATGCATGCGTATGTCTCAATCCATGAATAGATATTACAGGTATTTTACACTGCCTACACATACGTCCAAGTTTATCGTTGACCGTTGAATTGTAGACCTTACCATCCACAAATATAGGTTTGTCTTGTGGAAATCCTTTTACCAACTCTGAGAATCGAATCACGGTCTGCCAATCAATCTGTATACTTCGGACCGATGATCGATTCTTTGTTGCTAAGAAACCTCCATTCCCTTTATAATCCCAAGTCTTACTGATAGACAACAATTGATTTTTAAAATCAAAATCGGAAGGCGTTAACGCAAGTGTTTCCGAGAACCTCATACCAGTCTTTGCTGCCAACAATATAAAGTAATCCCAATTGACCTTTTCTTTTAGATTCAGACATGAAATCAAAGTTTGAAGCTGAAACTGATTCAGATATTTCATTTTCTTGATTTGTGGTGGCTTACCTTTAATTATGGTTTTGCGTGTGGGATCACGGAAGATCAGGCCTTCATCTACAGCATCCAGAATTGCACCCTTCAGTTGATGATGAAAATCCATTACTGTCTGCTTTTCATGGTGCTCGGCATACTCGTTGAGTAATTTCTGATATGTAATCCTATCCAATTCCTCCATTCGCAAATCAGGAACAAGCTTGACCAACCATTTGCACGTCATCAAGTACTTATTCATAGTTACTTCTCTGATCGCACCTTTTTTGTAAACATCGATCCATTTTGCATAGTAATCACAAAACAACTCCGCTTTATTAATTCCTTTTGGCATATTAATTATCTCCTTCTTTGCAAAAATGGCTTACGCTGATGAAGGGTGATAAGGTTGTCGAGGTCTTGAAAAAAGGTACCGATTCGTTTTTGCTCTTCAACTTTTGGTAAAAGAATCGTGAAACTTGATAAGGCTTCTTTTGTTATTGTTTTGATTGTTCCACCCGGTGCTATTTGTTTTTCTATGTCAAACTTCTGTTGTATCGTGTATGCCCAAAAGTACTTGTCTGTTATTTCACTAAAATCTTCAAATATTAATATTGTTCGATCGACATATGACTCATATTGAGTTATTGCAACCCGTCCTATGCTTCCCTGCAGGGTAACAAGGACTTTTCCTTTTGGTACAAAAACACTCATGTGTTGAGCTAATTTACTGATTTTTTGTTTTGTATTATCTACAAGCTCAAGCCTATCAGTAACATCAACTACCTGTACAAATGGCATTGATCCTTCACCGTCATACCACTCCTTATTTCCGTATGGTTGTGGAAACGAACCACGTCTAAATCTAGCATAGTCTCCTAACTTACGCTGTTCCCAAGCATAAGAGATTCAAATACAATAACAGGAGAATTCTAAAATTAATAAACCGAGTCCCTTGGGAACAGTGTGAGTTGGGAGAGATTACATCATATGAATCGTCAAGTTACTCAGTTAATCAATTTAAGGATAAAGAACCAAACGGAGAGTATCCTCTTTTTGATGCTAATAACTTAGTTACGTTAATGGATGAATACGATCAAGAGGAGAAATATATATCGATTATCAAAGATGGAGCTGGTGTTGGTAGAGTTCAATTAAGACCAGAAAAATCAAGTGTGATTGGTACAATGGGATATATAAAAAATAAAGATTCTGATTTGGATTTTATATTGTTTATAATGCAGCAATTAACCATTTTTGAATATGTCACAGGCAGTACAATTCCACATATTTATTATAAAGATTACAGCAAGGAAAATTTATTCGTACCAAGTTTAAGGGAACAAAAACAGATTAGTGGATTTTTCAAAAACCTCGATAACCTTATCACCCTTCATCAGTGTAAGTCTAGAAAAAGAAAAAGGGCCAAAGCCCTTTGACGCTTTCTCACACCAAAAATTCGTGTTTGCATTTATTTTTTTCACCCTCATTGATATCAAATCCACCGCTTAGGATAAAGTCTTTGAGTAACTTATCGATTTTGATGCTCAGCCGGAAGGCTGGGACTTTTGTGCCCTCCGTCGATACAAAGTACTCCTCGGCTTTCTCCCTGACCACTGTTTTTTTCAGATCATCGAACCTCCCGTATTCATTGATGCTCGCTTCAGTAATACCGGCATTCATAAGGTTTTCCAGCTTTGAAATATCAACCCCCAGAGCATTAGCTAACTGACGGACTTGCTCGTTTTTGGCGCGGTACTGGTATTCCGTGATGTAGTCTCTAAAGGGTTTGCCATCCTCGATTTCAGCATTTCCACTTTGTACATCATGGATAAAGATGTTTGCATATTTCTGTTCTTCTTGGGTAAGGGTCGCAAAAGATTTATGCAACTCGTCCAGAGTTGCCTGAAGCAGATCTTGGTCAACATCATCTTGCCGCAGCACTTTAAGATATTTCTCAAATCGTGAGTTCATGTAATTGGTATCAATTCTGCCAGTATCGATGGCTACCAGATGGCCATCAATATCAAACGGGATGTCACCGCTGCCGCCGTCACCTGCAGCTGTAAACAGCTCTTTGTAACGCAAAGCTAAGATCAGATAGGTGTTCTCGTCGAATATCATTTCCATGACTTTTTTCGGATTCTTAAAAGTATAGATTTGATTCTTCCAAGTGAAACCTTGAATCTTTGCTGCTTCCAGATAATCATTAAGACTACTGAACAGCTTGGCAAACCTGCCGCACTCGTCTAAATCGTCTGGAAGGCAAGAAAAGTCCGAGATGCCAGCCACAGTGAATAGATGTGAAATATCTGCGAAGATTTGATTCATCTTCTCCAGATTGTAGTCCAGATGTTCCACAAACAATCCAAGTGGTCTATTGCCTGAGTAGAGAGCTACCGCATTATTGATATAATTTTCCATTGTGTTTGGATACCGGTAATAGCGAATCGTTCCAAAAGGCTTGTCCGGTCCAAACAAACGATTAGTACGAGAAAACGCCTGAATGATGTTCTCGTATTTGAGAACCTTGTCCATATAAAGGGTGTTCACCCATTTGGAATCAAAGCCGGTGAGCATCTGGTCTACAACAATCAATAGGTCAATTTGTTTTTCAGAATTCCGCTCGATACGTTCATAAGGCTTTTTGTGTGCCAAGCGTGCTGCTATATCCTTTTTGAATTTCCCATGAGTTGCTAAGGTAAAATCCTGCTCATATCTTGTATTGTAATCTTCCAAGATCTCAACCAGGCCATCTTCCTTGAACTTCACACCACCGTTATTGTCGATATTTGGATCAAACAGGGCAGTGATTTTTAAATCAGTTTTTGACTCTCTAAAAAGTCGGTAATACTGAATGGCTTCCGGAATACTACTCGTAGCAAAAATCGCATGAAACTTCGAAGCATGGCTCAATCGCAGCCAGTTATCCAAAATATCCTGCACAACCATTTTTTGGTGTTCGGCACGCTCATACTGTTCTCTCGGCAGATAATTTTCAATTCCTCTGACGTATTTGCCATTCTTTTCACGGTATCCGGCCATTTTCACTTTGACAGTATCCATGTAGTAGTAATATTTTCTTGCTTTTTCCGGGTCTCTAATGGCTTCTTCTTCCGTTGCGGCATTAGCCATCTTCAGTGACACCGCTTTTCGCAGATCAATGTCCCTATATGTCAGAAGCCTATACGGGTCGAAGCCAAGCACATTCCCGTCACGAATACCATCAGCTATGCTATAGCGGTGTAACTCATCGCCAAAGACGGTTGAAGTCGTATTCATCTTTTTCTGGTTTTCCTTCTGGATAGGTGTGCCGGTAAATCCAAAAAACACGGCACCAGGGAAGGTCTGTTTAACGGTGATCAACATATCACCAAACGTAGAGCGGTGTGCTTCATCCACGATGAAAACGACCCTCTTGGAGTTCATTGCCTCAATATCAGCAGCATTCAATCCGCCTTCTTCATCCTTTATATTGCTCATTTTTTGAATGGATGTGACAATTAGTGTATCGGCAGGATTCTTGCTTTTCAGCTTCGTAATGAGAGCGTGGGTGTCCTCAGTCGCCTGCACCTCTTCGTTATCTTCTGCAAAAGCGCGATACTCTCGAAGCGACTGCGTACCAAGCTCAATCCTGTCCATAAGGAAGATAACTTTATCGGCATCCTTCGAATTAGCAATGAGCTGGGCAGACTTAAAGCTCGTCATTGTTTTGCCAGATCCTGTTGTGTGCCAAATATAGCCCCCAAGCAGCTGCTTATCGCTCCAATCAATCTTTGACACACGGTCAGAAATTGCATTGGCCGCAAAATACTGATAGCTGCGCATAACCTTAAGTAAGCTATCCGAATCATCAGCAACCGTATAAAAACCGATCATCTGATGAGCCATAGGAATTGACAGAAGATAGGTCGCGATATCTCTCCATTTGTTGATGGGCTCGTTATTGAAATCAGCCCAATGGAAATAAAAGTCCTTATTAAAGACACCATCAGGACCGGGGTTAGCAAAATAGACTGTCTCTTCCGGCTGCATCGCCACAAATATCTGCACCAAAGAAAAGATTCCTGTGAAGATACCCTCATCGGAGTACTTCTCAATCTGGTAATGAGCCTGACTCACAGGAATACCACTCTTTTTCAGCTCCAAATGAAACACCGGCATGCCATTAATGAGCAGCATCAAATCACCGCGACGGTCATTCAGAATTTTCGACTTAGATTTATATTTAGGCTGCTGAGCTATTTGGTACCTGCTTTGCCCGGCGGCTATTTCACGGCGGTCATAAATCTTGAGGCTCACTTCTTTGCCAAGATGGAAAGGATCATCCGGATTATCACGAGTAATGGAGACCGTCTTACCGTTAATAAAGCCATTGAGCTTTAAAGGAGTACGGAGAGCCAAAACTTGCTCAAGAATCTGCTGCATTTCTGTATCCGTCAAGGGAGCATCATTTAACCGATCGATACCGCGATTATTTTCAAACAGAATATTCGCCCAGTTCTTAAGCAAAGTATCTTCTGTCGGGTATTTGAGAACGTGATTTTCCCAACCTTTATTTTGTAAGGCAGCAATCATGGCTGCTTCAAATTCTGCTTCGGTTTTAAATATCACAAGTTCACGCTCCTTTCTTATACAAACATCTTCTCAAGACAAGCTTTTTTGAGATTCTGCAATTTTTCATACTTACGCTGATGAAGGGTGATAAGGTTGTCGAGGTTAGCAAAAAATTCACCAATCAGCCTTTGTTCTGAGACTACAGGAACGAACACGTTTTGTTCTTCCAAATCAGTCTTACTTAAGTTTCCTATCGCACCATTTCCGCCCGCGACATAAACACCTATGAATCTGTCATACCACGGAGAACTCATGAGAAAATTTGTGAACTCGGGCTCTTCAGCAGTAGCCAAGAGCATGAACCCTCCGTGAACGGCTTTAGTGTTGGTGTTTTTGACCAATGCATGCTTGCCGACTAGTCTGCTTGAACCGTTGGCGGAGGTTATAAGGATGTCTTTATCTTTCACGAAATCAATATTTGCCGCTTTCGGTTCAACAAAAACGTCATCATCTTTGAAAACAAATGTATCTTCATTGATATTAGAAGAACGCAAAACTCTAACCCCGTCCTTGCGAACATTCGTAGGGTTGTAGGTCAATCCTCGTCTAATTCGTGCAAGTTCTCCAAACTGTCGCTGTTCCCAAGCATCAGTAAATCCAGCAAATCGAATTTCCGGAACATTTCTACCATTTTTGGGAAACATTTTTTCAAGCATCGCTTTTTTAATATTTTTTAGTTTCAAAAGCTTACGCTGATGAAGGGTGATAAGGTCATCAATCTTTTCAAAGTAGCAAGCTATCTTGTTTTGTTCCTGCTTTGATGGCATAGCAATAACAAGGTTGCTAAGCATCTTTCCGGAGATTTCAAGGAAGGTAGAACCAGATGCGATCCCTTCCGCTTTTTTCTTGAGTTCGCTCCCCATTGAGTAGATAAAATATGGATTGGTTCCGTCTTTCAACACGATAGACTGAAATCCTTGATTTGTAGCCGCAGAACACTGTAAAATAGCCATTTTCCCAATACCGGCACGGCTCGTAAAAAGGACTGTTCGACCTGCGGGCAGCATCTGGGCAGAACTTTTTTGTAACCCTAATTCTGTTATCTTCTTTACACTACCAACAGCGTATCTTTGACCTTCCATTTCGGCTGGAGCGTACCAATCAATATCTCCATCCCAATACTCTGGATTGATTGTACTGGGTGTACCGCCGCCAACTATATCAGCTATGTCTGATACCTTACGCTGTTCCCAAGCGTCGGTGAAGCCATTGAACCTGATAGCAGGTACTTTTGCTTTTTCAGGCACTTTACTCACCTCCCAGCAGGGATTTCAGTTCAACCAGACCCTTAATATCAACATCGCTACCAGTGAGCTGTTCAATCATGGACGAGAGTGCTGATTCTGTCTCTTCGATTTTGTATTCCACATCGGCGAATGTAATAGAGTATTTATCAGCAAGAGCCTGCACCTTGGCTGCGAGTATGTCGAGGATGACTTCAGGCATCTTTCTTAATTCTACAATCAGAGGGGCGATCCATTTTAGTTCCAACAAAGAATAGACTTGTTCGTCTGCCAGGTTTTCAATGGTTTCTTTTGTGAGTAAGTGCAGTTTAGCTGAATCAGCCTTAATGACTTTCTTAAGTTCCTTTTCTTCATCGAGCAAGCTCATCACAGTGATGATCTTGCCTTCTGGGCTGTCTTCGGCATAGTCTGCAGCATCGTGCCCTTTGAGCAGATCTTTTGCCATTTTAATCAACGGACTTGCCAGAAATGCGGTGTTATCTTCATTCAAAGCATCCGTTATATCTTCTTTTTCTTCCTCTGTCAGTGAATCAAGGATTTCTTGTTGCTCGGCAGTAACCTGCGTAAGGCGTTCTACTTTTTCTTTTAGGGCCGTTGCTTCCTCGTGAAGCAACGTTTCTTGTACTAGATCAAATGGGATAATTCTACCTAGCCAGCCTTCTTGAACTTCAACATCATTTCCATTCTTTTTCTTTATAACCATATTAGGATCAACTTGCTTGGTAGCGCCGAAACCTTCTGTTTGAACCATTTCTAAGTCAACGGATATCTTGACCCACTCATCATTAAGGAGCTGATAGGCATTGTATTCATCCACCAGCGGCACAGATGCTAGACGATTAAAAATTTCTTCGCTAAGCTTAGTTTCTTCTTTGGAGATATTCAAAATTTCCATACCCTCCACAAGATCACTGTACAGCTCAGCATCAAAACCTTCGAAAGCCCTCGCGTAATGTTCCTTAAAAGAGACTACATTAGGATGGTTTTTAATGTTATCTTTGATGTTGCCCTCTGCAATATGTACATGTTCACCAAGGTCATGCGTAAACAAATCCGTCTTCAGCTCAGGAAAAGTCTGCCAATATACAGAGAGTTCTTCAATTTCCTTTTTGGGTATACCTCCAAACATGGAAGCGTAAATGTCCCAGCTTTCAGGAGCCTCGGAAGAATCCACATAGCGTGGTATATTGAGATTGTATTCGTTATTTCGAATCTCATCACGGCTAACCACTCGAGCAAACTTTGACACATCTTTACGATCAGCTACCGTATCGGAGACTCGTTTTAGATCCGATGCTTGAAGCATGTTATTTTTGCCGACCTTCGTAAAACCCTTTGATGCGTCGATGATCAACACGTCAGTATTCTCACGTTTTTGTTTAAGCACCATAATAATGGTTGGTATGCCTGTGCCGAAAAAGATATTGGCCGGCAATCCAATGACGACATCGATATGATTGTTCTCGATCAGGTTCTTGCGAATAGCACCTTCTTCGCCACCCCGGAATAAAACACCGTGGGGAAGAACGATGGCCATGATGCCATCAGGTTTAACGTGGAATAAATCATGCAGTAAAAAAGCGTAGTCTGCTTTACCTTTTGGTGCCAAGCCAAAACGTGCATAACGCGGATCAGTGTCTTTGCCTTCTGGATCCCAATGTTGCGAATACGGCGGATTGGAAACAACCGCGTCCACATAAAGCGGGTTATAGCTGCCAACCGGGTCACTTTCTTCAAAATACGGCCAATCGTCTTCTAATGTATCGCCATTGCGAGTTGTGATGTTTGATGGCAAAATACCACGCATTACTAGATTCATACGGGTCAGGTTATAGGTATTCTGTTTCAGCTCTTGGGCGAAGTATTTGATGTTGTCATCATCATCAATGTGTTTTGCAACACTGCGCCCGATATTAATTAGAAGGCTTCCTGAACCACTCGTCGGATCGTAGATCTGGATTTCCTTACGATCTTTTAGATGATTAGCGACGATTTCGCTCATCAGAAGCGATACTTCATGCGGGGTGTAGAATTCTCCAGCTTTCTTGCCTGCATTGGCTGCAAAGTTAGAGATGAGATATTCGTAAATAAAGCCCAAAACGTCATAGTCCTGTTTTCCGTCCATCGGGATATCTTTAATCAGCTGAATGAGATCACTGATAGCTTTCGTCTGCGATCCAGAGCTTTCCCCCAACTTGGATAGACCGGTTTGCAAGGTTTCAAAAATGTTATCAAAAACTTTTTTGTAATTGCTGTCAATTAGTCGGTTAAATGCTGAGAGCGCATCACGCACATTGGAAACATCAAAATCTTTGCCCATTGAAAGCCAAGTAGAAAGCAAGTCTTTATAAGCAATGAAATAGCCGATATTGCCTTGGATGTACTTGACAGTTTCAGTGTCTTCTTCACTTAACTGCCTGATCTCCTCAGCTGTAGCACCTTTGCTTTGCATGAATCGGACCTCTTTATCCGACAGAAATTTATAAAAGATAAATCCAAGAATATAATCCTTGTATTCGTTGGCTTCTATTTTGGAACGCATCTTATTTGCAGATTCCCATATTTTTGTTGCTAGTTGCTGCTTATTCATTCATGTAACCTCACTTTCAAAATAAGAGAATCACTGTTGCGTCTCTTGTTTTCATTTTTGACTATTCCGAGCAGATCCACTTCCTTGCAATCAAATGCCTTTGCAATTACTATAGGATAGTGAATCTTACAGATTCATTTTTTCCGGCCTTACTGATGGAGTTGATAGTAATTTCAATCGCGTTACAAAATAGTTTATTTCAAATTTCTGCCGAAAAGTATTCTCGAGAGTATATGATATTAAATTCCTATTTTGTGGCTCCCTTCTACTTCATTTCCAATCGAACAACTCTTATTTATTACCATTCCATTTCACGATTTTTCCCAAATGAGCAACTATACCGCTCTATCATAGTCGACTTCTCTATCAAAAGAACTAGAAATACACCTTAACTTCTCCCTTATATCCAGCGCTAGGATTTGTACAATTTTTTTGTACAAAACATTGTCAAAAAGAAATGGTACTGTCAAAAGCTAACGAGCAGAAAACACAACCACTAAACATCTGTAATACTAATCAAAATCATAATAGATTATACAACAGGGCCAAGATTCCCAAGCATTTCTTGTCGTTTTAACGGTTACAGAAAACTTTGTTGGATTCGAATCCTATTCTTCCTACTTCCTAATGGGTAATAATAACATTACCATATATAATCTCTTGTATGCCTCCTATGAAAAAACTGTGATTCTAAATAATGGCAAGAAACCAGTCATGCAATTTCTTTATCTGTGCACTGGTTCCCAGAATTAGAATTATATAAATTCAGTATATTTCTGAACAGAAATATTATTTTAGCTCAAGACACAACAAACTACTAGACCTAAATCGTATCGCCCAAAATATGAGTAAAGCTAGAATTCCAAATGACGATGCTCCGCCGAAAGACATAGGTTGAATAGTCCGATTTAATCCTTTGCTATATACTTACGAACCAGTAAAGACTGTTAACGCTGGGTATAACTATCGAAGTTTCCATCCCTTCAATAGTGGGCGCACGTAATTAAAAAAAAAGAAATTCAAACTAGAAAGGTGTTGCAATTTCCCTTGGCTAGAACAAAAAAGCCAGAGGGTAATCTACTCTGTAGTGAACTTTCTCTTACAAAATCATGACTGACAGCAACCTTATAACAAAAAAGATTCTCTCTATTAACATATCCAACATACTGGCACTATAAGGGCACATTCGTGAAATAAATATCAAAATACCGAAAATAAAATTATCATGTCAATTATACCATATTTTCACCAGTCGAGATTCATCGTTTTCTTCCCTGATGTCAAATAAACATAGGTCCGCCTATCCAGCCAACCGTACTAAGAGAAAATCCAATTTAACCAATATCTTGTCCATGTAAGATATGATCAATAATGCCAAACGTTTCCCCTCATAAAAAACCAGCATCAGACAAGAAGTAAAACAGTCTGATACTGGGTGAAATCACTGCTATGTTGAAAAGGTCCAGGAAAAGCCTGAAGAAGACTTTGAGGATTCCTTCTGGTATTCACTCTATGGCCTGATCAGGTCCTAATCTATTGTCTCTACCAATCAACGCCAGATAACTCATCCTCATTGGGGGTTCTAACAAATTTTTTCATAGAAATCGTACAAGCCCCATAGTGATTGTAATTATCTCTGGCCTGATCAAGACTGATGCCATTGGCCCCTCCCGTATAATCCGGCCTTGCAAGAGAAATCGGATCATCCTCCCAAAAACATACCGGGCAGATAGCATAACTTCCATTTGGTTTTTCTGAAAAGGTATAATAACCACAGCATGGACAACGATACTTCATACAATCATCTCCCTATTGCCTATTGTAATAGTCAATCCCATCGTCTGGTTTAAAATAGGTTCTAATATAGCCATCCGTAGATAACACGAGAAATTCATTGGTACTCTTAAGATAGAATAGCTTATCACCATCTTCTTCGTACTTGGTCAATACATCTACTGATTTGGTAGTAATGAGATCATTGGCTCTTCGCAGATACTCCTCCTTGGAAATATCCCCAAATTCAGAGCCATGCTTAAGATAATGTGATTCCAGTAGTTCCTCCGTCCTAAACCTAAATGGCATCTCAAAACGCTGGTTTAGGTCATCGGCATCCGCATCCGTTATTGAGTCAGAATACGTATTCTGGTTAGGTACCCGCATTTCTTCATTGGAAAGCACCCGAGGCTCATGCAAATCCAACCACTGAGATGTTTTTCCACCCGTAATGCCTAACAATGAAGTGGCCACATATACCAATAAAAGAAGCAAAAGGAACATGGATATATATCGTTTCTTCTTCATGACAGTCTTTTTACTTCCTTTCTCTAAAATATCTTTGGGTATGGTTTCTTCATTTTAAAGACCCTGCCTATCCACCTATCTAGAACGAGAATCAAATCTGAGTATGAATGCCTATGGCCTTATTTCATCAGTTTGCCATCAGTCTTTGCCCAAATATGCCCTGTCGTTGACAAGAAAGACTACCCCTTTCCGACTGAACACAAGGATTTCTCTGTAACACAACTTCTTTTTTTGCAACATGGCTGGATTCTTCTACCAATTGACACCTTCGCTCTGGCTTAATGCTTCAAATCTTCTTTATTTGTTGTTCCGGAAACGCCTCCCTCAACGATGACACCCTCTTTCATATAGTAATAATAGATTGACGTAGGCTCATCGCTATACACCACCGCAATACTCCATTCATTATAAGACAACAAAATATTCAAGAAAGAATGATTGACATGGACGCTCTCAATCTCTGCTTGCGTAATCTCCTTTTCCCCAAGATATTCCCACATCAGTTTTTCCGCTTTTAGGGTTCCCGCCCATAGATACATAACACTTGAAAGAACGAGAACAGATACTAGAATTATTACGATCATGCTTTTTCTTTTCACTTGGTTTTCTCCTCCTGTATATATGCGTATTTCGCCCTGTTCCAGTGTTCTACTTCACCGTAACTGATCCACTGCTTGTGGTAAGAAAAGCTCACACATAGCTATTTTCAAAAGCCCTGACCTACGTGCCTCTTATGCCCACTCTCAGCTTCTTTGCCTTGATTAGCTCGCCTTTCTTTAGAAAGAGCCAAATGATGATCACCACCCCAGGCAACCATGCCACAATTCCATAATTCCGTGCTAAATTGTGGAAATGACCAGCCATTTCCTTTGGTATCTTTAAGGATTGCGTCATTGGCGCTTTCCCTACCATCTTTTGGTAATCCACGTACCAGCTGCTGCATTAGGAATGCCTCCCAGGCTACCCCATGCTACTCCCTCGCAAATAGCTGGATGAATCCCCGGAAAAGCCTGCCCTTTGGCCTTCATCCTAGCTTATATTACCACATTCCTGAACAGGCAGGGCTTTCTGTCTCAAGAATATGGTGTTCTGGAATCCTTCCTTTGCTTTGATTCTGTTTGTTGATCAGACAGGTTTTAAGACCCAAGAAAAAGTATCGGCCGGATAGGTTTAGAACCCTGATTGGAACAAAAGGATAAAAATTTTTTCTACGTTGTTCACGCAAGCATACATATAGAAAAGCATGACGCGTCCACTGCATTGACAGGCCATAGGCATTGATTGATAATAGGAATAAACATAACCGGTTCTTCAAGGCTTAAGGGGGTAGAGGCATGAAGAAATCAGCAGAAAAAAAAGGTGCTATGTCTGACAAAGAACACCGCTATCGTCTGGTTGTCTCCATACTGCTCGGACTCGTGGCTTTCGTAGGTCTTTTTTTTCCAGTTCCCTGGCCTTTGAACAAGTAACCATCAACTTTCCTTGGTTGCTGATTCTGCCTTTATTGGTAACACTCTCCTGGGGTCCGACGTACGGACTTATCAGCATCAGCTTCGGACTGGTCTTTTTGTATCCCTTTTTTTAGGCAGCTATAATGGATGGGCCTCCCTGGTCCCGTCCGCCTCCCTATACCTATGGATAGGGTTGCACGGTTGGGGCGCCCAAAAGAGGGCCATGTACCAGGAACAGCATACGACTCCCTCACCAATCTACAACCTCTATGTACTACAGCTTCTCTACAGTATGCCCCGGCTGGCTCTTTATCTCTTGTTTTTTTCCTTTCTCATCAAGCTCAATCCGCCATTTTGGAATCCTCAGGCCTATCAACATATTGAGCAATCAATCGTCCTTCTTTTGCCTTGAAGGGTATCTTTGTGGAGACCATCTTTGTGGCTTTGTGCGACGTTCTGCTCCTACTTCCCGCCGTACGCAAGCTGTTTCGACTCCCCACGCCGAGAGAAGCCAAATACAATATCGGTGTTTATTCGCTAAAGTTAGAATTGATATTCAACAGCTAGGTCATATATAATTAAGTGCACAGTGCGATCTTGCCTGGCCGCACTGCGCACTTTATTTGATACTAAAATCAGCCAATTTACTCTTCTACAATCATCTACTTAAATTCTTTCGAATAGGATTGATTCTTCTGGCTTTCTTTCAAAAAATCCTCACCACAAACATGATACGCTTCCACCCCTCTATAAGTGGTGAATATCATCGGCTAAGCTAATCTTGTTCTAGCTATTCAGAAGTTAATTCGTCTTGTTTTAAGTATTTCTTCCCAACTAACTATACTTGAATCCCATTTTCCTAATGTACCATTTGGGCAAATGCGCATACAAATGTCACATTTCAGTACCGTGTATGGCGAATAATGTAGTTGGTTCTCTTGTGCGTTGCGAAAGTTCACACACTTTTCTTCATCAAAAAAACCGTCACTTAGGGCCCCACAAGGACAATGCTCCACACACAGATTGCAATTCTCGCAAGAATAGTGAGAAGAAGGACCAATAGCATTATTGGAGCTATTAAGTGGCGCATTAGTAAATATAATACCCAAATTTACCCGACAACCAAATTCATTTACTTGGGGCAAATTGTTTTTACCAATATATCCAATCCCTGCGAATTCAAGGATTTCAATATCGGGGTGATTGTATGGAGTAAGAGGCAGCTGAGTGGTTACATTATTAAAGCCAAGCAAATCAAGGCGATCGGCCAATTCAAACAATAAAAGTTCAGTCTTTTTTTCAGCCTGTGTCATAGCGCTGTCCATGGTAAAGCCACCAACAATATGTTCTGCGCGCTGCCAAGGATCAGTTATAGGTGTCCCAGCAATGATAGCAGAGCGCATGTTCTCCCCTAGATTTGAAAGAATCTGCTTTTTCTTGAATATTGGCATATCATCAAAAGATAGAATGCTAAACAATGGAGCATGTAAACAATATGCCGTTTCTTGGAGCCAAAAGGTAAGTTCTCTACGTTCCTGCAAAAAAGAATCCTTTCCATTTTGGCTATTTATTGTATTTCCTTTACTACAAGGATTTTTTTCATTTTTCATCTAGATTAGAACTCCCTTTGCTTAACCTTCTGGTTGAGTATTGGGCAATTGGTATTCTCTCATGCCTGTCCATTATATCCCACCATGTACCTTGACATTCTTCAGAGGAAAACTTGAATCTACCTTGAGGGCATTTCCTATGGCACATATCACAAATATAATAGCCATTAAGCGAAAATAGAAGCTGATTATCAGGATTTCCAGTTGAAGCAACACAATTGGTAGGATTTGAATATCCTTCCCCAATTATATTCTTACTAATGCAGAACGTTTTACATATTTGACATTCTCCACATTTGTTTTCATTGAATGGGAGGTCCAGTATAAGGGGTGCATTAGTTAGAATAACTCCTAGAACCATCCGGGGTCCATATTTTTCACTAATTGCATTACCACTTTCCCCCACATATCCAAGCCCAGCTTGCTGGAAAGCACGTACTTCATTAATACCACATGCCAAGGGACTTGATGTGTTATCCAGTGAATGATAACCTTTTTTGCGTATATAGCTACGTAACTTTGCAGTTTGTAATTTTAAAAGTATAGCGGGTAAACAATTTTTTTGGTCGTCTTTAATTTTAGGATTTAATGATGCATTAAATACTTTTGAATAGGTATCTAGTATTCCTATGCCAAATACTATTATTGCTTCACAGCCAGGATAAATATCTTGAGGGCGTCTTCCATGTCGTCCTCGTTCATTTAACTTATCTACTCCCGCTATTCCAAATATATCAATATTAATAGATTTAGCATAATCTTTAAGTTTTTGAGTGATTTCATTTTCTATTGTGTCCATAGTTATCCTCTTGGAAAGTTAATTTAAAGAGTATCCAATTCATAATTAACGCGCACTGTATTATTCTATTTCAACTATTCTCGATATGGCTTTGGCATAACTTTTTTTCTCTTCAAGATTTCCTTCACGTGCAATCATAATGCGCTGTGCCTGAGGTGAACCAGCACCATGTAATGATTCCGTCAAATAACTTACTGCTGCCGTTCCAAGTGTCAAATTTTCAATGAGGCGAAAAATTTTCATTCTATCCTCAGTTGGTATGCCATCTACTCCACATAAGTATTTTTCAATATATTCTTTGGTGCCGGGATTCTGATAATCAGCCTCTGATGGCATAGTTGCAATTAGTCCACCCGCAATGTCTTGGGCCAATCGAGCAATTTCATACGGAAATCTAGTTACATTTTGTTTGCATACATTGGCCAATAGCATGTCTATTTGGTAGTTACCAGCTTCTGTTTTTTTCCCTTCACAAGAGCTTGCTATACCACAACTATACAACGTCTCGTTCAACTGGATCATTTCAATTAATTTATCTTTAATATGAGATGCTTTTGATGTGCCATTATAGTCCGCCGCCACTGAAGAAGCTCCAATTAATACATCTCCTACGCCCGACTTGCATCCACCATAACCCTGGCGATGGTATCCTGCAAAACGTTCAATCAGAATACCGGTAAAATCATATTCACCATTTAAGAATATTCTTTCATTTGGAACAAACACATGGTCAAAAACAATCAAGGCTTCATGGCCCCCAAATTGTTTATTGCCCAAATCGATATCTGTAAATTCTTCCAATTTCCTTTTATCGGAACTTTGTCTTCCATATATGATAGTTAATCCGTCTGTATCTGTTGGTAATCCAAATGATATGGAGTATTCTTCTTCTCCTTCTTTCATTCTCATAGTTGGCATAACGAGAATTTCATGACAGTTTAAAACCCCCGTTTGATGCACTTTCGCTCCTTTAACAATAACCCCATCCTTTTTGTATTCTATTACATGCAAAAACAAATCAGGGTCTTTTTGCTGCGAAGGAGAAAGTGAACGGTCTCCCTTAGGATCAGTCATACTACCGGCAACAGCCAAGTCTAATTCTTGTACTCTGGTCCAATATTTTATGAATCTTTTGTGATAATTCGTTTTATATTTTTTGTCAATATCATAAGTCGTGCTATACACGGCATTTGCAGCATCCAAACCAACACAACGTTGGAAGCATGAAGCTGTCTTTCTTCCAATCAACCTTTGCATTTTGACTTTTTTTACTAAATCATCCGTATTCTGATGCAAATGAGTAAAACGATTGATTATCTTTCCAGTCAGATTGGATGTGGCACACATAAGTTCTACATGTTCTTCTTCTTCCGCCAAGGAATATGTCATTGCCATTGAATTGAGAGAAGGTTCAATTACAGGATTAGTAACTGTATTCTCAATCCTCTCACCAAACAAATACGCATTTAGTTTACGTTTTTTTAGGCTATTAATGTAATCTTCTTTCGTTTTCATTTCACTCTCCTTAAATACTCTTTTACATTAAATAAAAAGGAAACTCGAAAATATTTACCAACTCTTACGTAGAAATTTCAAGTCTAATGCTCCCTTTTTATAGTACATATAAGAGTGTACCACCATTTCATGATCGTGATTATACCCTTCATCTTCAATAACGATAACTGGCTCATTATCACTAAGGTTCAAACTTTCCTTGAGCCATGGTTCAGCCATAGTGACATCAATGTGTCCCATACTGTAGGCCATCGTAGTATTACAATACTTTTGCAAAAAAGCGTAATGACTTAAAGTCCGTAATTGCAACATGTTGTCTCCTATGGATTTTGTGAATCTACTTGATATATGATCAATACCATAAGATATTGGGACATCATCTGCATAGAAAACCTTCTCAGCACTAAGATAACCTTCCTCATTAGATCCAAGAATCTCATCTGGTTCAAATACAAAACCAAGAAACTGAGTTTCAACGCATACCTTATAACCACATGCCTTTATGTTTTTAAAGAGCTCGGGCTCAATATCTAGTCTACATGTAGCATTTACAATCTTTGGGTTGGCAATGGTACCCTTACTTCTACGGCGAGTAAGATATCCAATTTTTTCCAAAGATATTAGAACATCACGTAGAACATTTCTGCTTACACCAAGGCGCTTGGAAAGTTCCTCTTCATTAGGAAGCTTAACGGGTTTTCCATCCACCGCATTCTCACGAATTATATCAATAACTGCGCATTTGGTTTTATAGGATATTTGAGAGTTCTCCACAGGAATGATATTAATCTTTTTTTTCATCATTGTCCCCACTTTCTAATTGATCAATCTGTAATATAATTATCTCATCATAGAATAACCCATATTACAGGTCGGTGCTCACTCTAGAATGTCTACATCATACACCATCATTACGTAAAAAATTAACACCTTAACCCTGTGAGCGTGGTCAAATCAAACCTCTTCACGACCAAAACTTAACAGCGGGTTAATACAAAATATCGCAATTTATAGGGTCTAATTTTGAACATCTAAAAAATATACTACGCACCACTCTTACTATAATTTATTCATATTAATACTCCATTCTTCGCCACTATTTTTCCTTCCTTTATTACATGCGTTCTAGGTGTCTGAGATATAATCACCTGAGCAGGAGTATTTTCTTTATGTATAACGATATCCGCTCGACAGCCTATAGAAAGACCATAATTTCCCAAAAGAGTATTCTTTGCTGCATTATATGTCCCCATCTGCATTACCTTACTAAGTTTCGATTCCGTACCATATTGTATTACCTGTGCTGTAAAGAGCCCTTCCTCCAGCATATCTCCATTACCGAAAGGACGAAAACAATCCCTAATATTATCTGAAGCATATGCTACATTAACACCAGCATTCATTAAGTCAACTACCCTGGTTATACCTCTTCGTATTGGTTGTTTATCATGCCTACCCATAAGGTACATATTGCATGAAGGTAAGGTTATAACATTGACATCCGCTAAGCATGTAAGTTCAATTAATCTTTTTGCCGTCTCATCATCCACTGCACTAAGAGCAGTTACATGGCTACAGGTAACTCTTCCCTGCATACCCATTTCGATTGTCTTATTAAGTACATATTCGAAGCACCGTATATCCGCATTGTCACTTTCATTCACATGTAAATCAAGTGGCAATGCGTATTTTTGTGACAGTAAGAATAAAAAATCAACATCCTCTATATAATCATCAGCACCCAATAATCCAGGATAACCTGCAATAAAATCTATGTAACCTTTTTTTGCTGCTATGCGCCAGTCTTTGTCCACTGAAATGTGCCACGGCGTTATATTTTTAACATCTATGAGCCCCATATAATTTCTTTTCAGTTCATTAATAGCATATAAGCTCTCAAGTCCCCAATATTCGTCTACAGCAATATGTGTTTTGATTCCAGTTGAACCACTCGCTATTTGCCAATCTAGAATCTTACTCGCTCGCAATTTAATATCAGTAGCTATCTTATCTTTTCTTAAATTCATTTGATACTTCATTGCTCTTTTTATGGCTTCCTCTAATCCGTCTACATCACCTACTTTAGGCATGAGTACCCTATCTAAATGAGTATGAGAATCAATGAAACCCGGAGTAATAAGCCCTCCCTCTGCATCGATTGCTGAACAGCCCTCAAACCTATGCCCAATAGCAACAATAAGACCATCAGATATAGCAATATCGATATCACTCTGGCCCTCAAAAATATTACAATTATTAATGACTAAATCAAATTTTTCCATCGAATTACACTGCCTCTATATTTATTTATCCTCGCTATTTCGCACGAGCAATACTAAATAACTTAGAGTTCTTGCTGTAGCGAAACAGTAAAATCATAGAAAAACACTAGTTGGTATTTATGCATGATGAATCACGAAGAACTGTTTACTATTGCTCTTGGCTTTGCAGATTCACTGTATGTTAGGAAAACTGATTTCGACCATGCAACAGAAAAGTTTTATCTGCAATTAAACTTCCTAACAAGGCACTCACTTTTCCTGCACAAACTGTGGTTTAAAGGGGCAACCGATACACGATACATAAGAGAAAACTAATGCCATCTCAATTTTTTCCCAGTTCAAGACTTATATATATTTTGTACGCCCAAATTGATTGTGATAAAAATGGAGCGTAACTGATTGATGTGCCTTGATTAAAACCAAGCAGTGGCTTCACACTATTTATTGTTCGAAGCCATGAATTTTAAGACATTAGAGCCTATGACATCAAATTGGCTTTGCAGAACATCTATCACCATGCAGATAATTTGTCTGAAGCGGCTGTTATGCTTAGAGTTGGTATTCTTGGGCTGTTGGGATTCGTCTAGGCCCGCATAAGGAATTCGCATACATTATCACAACTGGGTCGGTGTACTGAACTATTTCGATACGAGACAGACCGACAGTTACTGGAAGGAATGCATATCTTAGTTCGGACGGCCAGGGCCAGAGCTCACGAATACCAGAATATCAGAGGTTTCATTACGATGGACTACGTTCTGGTGATCAGCTCGCACTTCCAGAATTTTGTAGCTGATTGCTGGCAGACCAGTTTCCTACTCTAAATGTTGAGGAGCAATTTTTATTATCACATGTTATAATCCAATCTTTTTATATATGTCATTCATTTGCTCTCTACTATTAAAGCCTGCATAGTTGTAATCTCTTATTTCATCTTTCATATAGTCCACACCACATCTCATAGCTTTGGTCAAATATGCTATCTTCCTTCCTAACACTTGTAATTCTAAAATACCTTTTTCATCGTCAAAATCTTTTTGATTTTTGGACCAAACAGCAGCTCCATTATAAAACTGCACTCCTCCACCAACTACATTTATACTAAGAGTCTGTAACTTGCGATTAATGGTCGACAAAGTAGTATCTTGACCTCCATTCCGCATACCTCCTACAGCGATACTTGCTCCAAATCTCATATCAAAAGCTCCACTCCTAGCCTTTTCAGCAATCGGCCTCAACCTACTAATAAAATTTGATAAAAGACCAGTGAGACTCATTTCATATATTGGAGAAGCAAGTATTAGAGCATCACAGCTTGCATACAAATATAAATATTCTTCCAAAAAATCATCATTGAAAGCTGCACAGCGTCCGTCCTTATTTCTAAAACATCCATTACAATTTATGCAACAATTTATCTGTTTATTAGCAAGGTTAATAAATTCAGTCTTAATACCTGGTATCTCCTCGGCAGCTTCGAGACATATTCTTGTTGCTTTTACGGTGGCCCCATTGCGTGGACTACCACTTACAGCGAGTATCCTACATTCTTCTTTCATATGATTCTCCTCCCTAGAAAATAATTATACCTTACCATACTGTTTACTAGGCATTTCTTGGGTAGGATTTCTACATACTAGAACAAACATCCTTGCCCGGCTACACTACACAGGGTTGTCAACGGTTTATCGGACAGAAAGTTAAGCTACTGAAGTGTAGCACTGGTCCAGGTAGTGATTGAGGTACTGGACAGGGCTGAGATACCTCAGCCTTTTCTGGGCTCTTTGACGGTTGTAGAAAACTTCAATGTATTCGAATATTGTCCGTCTTGCATCTTCATGGGTAGCATAGACACACCAATTAACAATCTCTTTCTTGAAAATAGAAAAGAAACTTTCACTCCAAGAATTGTCTCCTGGCATACCTACTCTGGAAAAGCTTTGCTTCCAACCGTAACTTGAAATGAATAATGCAACTTCTTTTGCCGTGT
>DIET01000045.1 GCA_002418765.1 Peptococcaceae bacterium UBA5767
CAGGGTCATACTGGCATAACTGAAAAGGACCTTGCCTTTTATCACCTGAGAATCCCCTGGATTTATCCATGGGGAGTGTCAATTAATCCTGCAGAATAGGATTGAAGATTTTGTTTGTAACCCCTATGATGTCGGTAGGGACAATCTAAGAGAAATTGAGGAGAATGAATGGAAAAGAAACAATTTTTTAAGGCGCTCTTTATGTTGGGGGTGCCCATTGCGCTGCAAAACCTGATTGTCAACGGACTCAATTTTTTAGACACCATCATGATTGGCCGATTGGGCGGACTAGAAATTGCTGCTGTGGGACTGGCCAATCAGATCTTCTTTATTTTTTCAGTGGTGATGTTCGGTGTTTGCAGTGGAACAGCGGTTTTTACTGCCCAGTTCTGGGGTGACAAGAATCTGGATGGCTTCAACAAGGCCACAGCAGCGGGCCTTTTGTTCAGTGTGGTTCCCACCCTCGTGATGTTTGGTTTGGCGTTTTTCTTTCCCGAAATGGTCATGGGCCTGTTCACGCAGGACCAGGAACTTATTGCCTTGTCCAGTCGTTACTTAAAAGTAGCCAGTTTTAGTTATCTGTTTGCTGCCGGAGCTTTTCTTTATGAGCAGGTGATGAAATCCTCCGAGCAGGTTCGTTTTCCTTTGTATGTTTCGATGGTGGCTTTTGGAGTCAATACAATCTTGAATTATCTACTGATCTTCGGGCATTTTGGCTTCCCGGCCATGGGTGTTGAAGGCGCTGCTCTGGCGACGGTAATTTCGCGCATGGTGGAGTTTTCTTTGGTGATTGGTCTCATTTTCTTGCGCAATATGCCTGGGGCCATTCATGCCAAAAGTTTTCAGCATATCGACCAGAAGTATCTTAAAAATTTCATGTATGTAGTGGGTCCGGTGATTCTGAATGAAATCTCCTGGGTCCTGGGCATATCCATGTACATGGCGGTGTATGGACGCATGAGTGCCCAAGCGGTGACGGTGGTTTCCATTACCATCACCGTAGAGCGACTGCTGCAGGTTTTGTATTTCGGACTCGGGGGCGCCAGTTCGATCATGATCGGCAATATCCTGGGAACCAGAGACAAAGAAATGGCCCAGCGATACGGCGCACGACTTCTACGGGTATCCTTTTGGGGGGGCATGCTCCTGGGTTTGCTGATGATTCTTTTGGCTCCTATTGTCGTGATGCCATTCAATATTGATAGCGAGACGACATTGATGACCATCCGTACTATTCGGGTCATGGGGCTGGCTGTTGGTATCCGCAGTTATAATATTACCATGATCACTGGCGTACTCCGTGCCGGAGGGGATACCCGTTACTGCCTGATGCTGGACACGGTGGGAGTTTGGTTGGTGGCCTTGCCTTTGGGCTATCTGGCAGGCTTGGTGTGGGGACTGCCTGTTTACTGGGTCTATTTTATTTTCATTGCTGAAGATTTCTTTAAAATTGTTGTGGGCACCCTGCGTTTTCGTTCTAAGAAATGGATCAATGTGCTTACGTAGGCGAGAAACTGGGAGGATATTACCATGATACTGTTGACAGGAGGAGCCGGTTATATTGGCTCTCATACATTGGTGGAACTGGCTCGGGCCGGGTATGAAACCGTCATTTTCGATAATTTTTCCAATGCGTCGCTTCATGTCCTGCCGCGGTTGGAGAAAATTACCGGGCAGCCTATTTCCTTTGTGGTGGGAGATTTGTTGGTGGAAGAAGACTTGGAGAATCTCTTTTCTGCCTATCCCCAGATTGAGGCAGTGATCCATTTTGCCGGCAAGAAGGCTGTGGGAGAATCGGTGGAGAGCCCTCTTATGTATTATGAAAACAATGTGCAGGGGACGATTTCTCTTTTACGTGCAATGCAGCGACATGATATCCGCAAGCTGGTATTCAGTTCTTCTGCAACCGTCTATGGAGATCCGGAAGAGGTCCCTATTTCTGAGTCGGCGTCCTTGCAGCCAACCAATCCCTATGGTCGGACCAAGCTGATGATTGAGCAGATTCTTCTGGATCTAAAGGCATCCTGGCCAGATATGTCCCTGGCCATATTGCGTTATTTCAATCCTATCGGTGCGCACAAAAGCGGTTTGATTGGAGAAGATCCAGCGGGTATACCCAACAATCTGCTTCCCTTTGTGACCCAGGTGGCCATTGGGAAACGTGATAAACTGTCTGTGTTTGGTTCGGATTATCCTACCTTGGATGGGACCGGTATCCGAGATTATATCCACGTCATGGATTTGGCCCGTGGACATGTGGCTGCCTTAGAGAAAATGGGGCAAGAACCGCAGCAGGGTATCTACAATCTGGGAACGGGCAGAGGCTATTCGGTTCTAGAGGTGGTGGCATCGTTTGCAAGCGTATCAGGCATCAAGATCCCTTATCAGCTGGTAGACAGAAGACCAGGCGATATTGCACGATGTTATGCGGATCCGGCCAAAGCGAAAAGGGAACTTTCCTGGGAAGCTCAATACGGGCTGGATGACATGTGCCGGGATGCTTGGCACTGGCAAAAAAATAATCCCCAGGGTTATGAGGAAGGGTGAGAAAGATTAAGAATGCGGGACAGGGTTGACCCTGTCCCGTTTTTTTGGTTTTCAATGGGCAAACAGCAACATGGTAGCCAGAAAGAGAATGAACATGTAGGCTGTGTTGTAAAAAGGGATCTTTATTTCACGAATGCGGTGCAATAATGGAGTAATGCGATCCGAGAAAATGAAGATTTTGGTAAGTGCGATAGCCAGTGCGGCCAGCAGAGACCATTGTATCATTTTGGAAGTAGAATAAAGATTGACAGAAGGAAATTCTGCCTGTAGCAAATCACCCAAGGTGTTGTAGCCAAAAGTAATGAAGATGCACATGAAAGCCAAGATGAAGATAGGCAGGTTGAATCGCTCCTTTCGTGTGAGCGTCAAGGTGCTCAGGTGCGGGGTAAAAGAGAGACTTTCCTTTGTGTCTGGAAAGAAAATCTGCGAAAATTTGGCAAATGAAATGAGGGTCCCTAAGTTGATCAATTGGAAGAGCATACCGAAAAATGGTCTGTTTTGTAGTTCATAGGCGATAATGTATTTGCCCAGATAACCGTTGAAGAAAGGAGTTCCCGTGATGGACAAAACCCCGATGATCATGGCGATGGCAATAAGAGGAAATCGCTTAAGAACCCCCCTGATTTCGGTGAGGCGTCTGGTTTTGTAGTGATTGATGATGACGCCTGCCCCCATAAAGAGCAGCGATTTGAACATGGCATGGTTAAATAGATGAATGAGTCCGCCATAGTAAAGGTCTGTTTGAATTTGTGAGATGCCGATCAGAATGATGCCCACCTGGCTGATGGTATGAAAGGCCAGAATCTGCTTGATATCTTTTTGGGAAATGGCAAAGATGATGCCCGTCAGAGCCGTGATGAAACCGAGATAGAAAAAGAAATCCCCTAGCAGTTGTTCGGAAAAAAGCTCCTGAATGCGAATAAAGCCGTACAGACCAGCCTTCACCAATAGCCCGGAAAGAAGGGTGGAGATGGAAGCCGGCGCACTGCCGTGGGCTCTGGAAAGCCAGTTGAAGGTGGGGAAGACGGCGGCTTTGACGAGGACAGAGGCACTCATCAGGATATAGGCCGCATACACAGGCGGCGTATGTCCCAGAAGTGCCAGTCGATGGGTGGCCAAATCCCAGTTCAAGGTGCCGGTCAGCAGATAGACGATCAAAAATCCCATGACATAAGTCAGCATTCCCATGGAATTGATCATGAGGTAATACAAACCGGAACGCAGTGACCAGCCGTCCTTTTTGTAAACCACCAGAATGGATGACAAGATGGTAATGATATCGATGAACACGAACAGGGAAAACAAATCATTGACCATCAGTAGCCCCATGAACGTGCCCTCCAAAAAGAGGAGGAAGAATAGAAATTTGTTGTCGTCTCCATGGAACTCCCAGGCGTACAGGAGGACCAACCACCACAAGAAGATGGATAACCCGATGAAAGCCAAGGAGAGGTTGTCGATTTTGAGCGCAATGCCAGACTGCAGTGTCCAGTTGCCCAGCACATAGCGTTGTTCGTTAATCTCAGGAAACATCAAAATGAGGCGCAAAAAGACATAGCTCATTAGCCCCTGGGCGACGAATACAAGATAATTGCCCCATTTGCGCTCCAGCATATAAATGATGATGGCTGTCACGATGGGAATAAAGACCATCAGTAAGGGTAGGGTAATCATAGGAACCTCTCGATCGACAATGGGTTGAACGGCTACCAGGCAAAGACCAGCATGCTCGCCAACAGCAAAATGAACATGTAAGCTGTGTGGTAAAAGGGTATCTTGACTTCCCGGATGGCATGAAGAATGTGGGTAATCCGGTCTGTGAAAATAAAGGCCTTGGTTAGGATATAAGCCAGGATCACGGTGAGCGACCAGTGAACATACTTGGTGGCGCTAAAGAGTCTCACCGTGGGGAAATCGGCTTGCACCAGATTGCCCAGAAAGGAAAAACCAAACGTGGCGAACAGACAAGAAAAGGCCAGAATTAAGCTTGGTATTATATGTCTTGGCCGATCCATTTTCCCCCATTGCTTTGGGTCCGGTAAAAAAGGCTTGCTTTCCTCGTTGGGTAGAAAGAAAATTTGAGAGAATTTCATATAGGTCATGATGGTGCCCAGATTGACCAGATGGTATAAGGAAAAATACAGAGGTTTGGAAGCAAGTTCAGTAGATAAAATATATTTGCCAATGTAACCATTGAAAAAAGGTGCCCCAGTGATGGAAAGCATACCGATAAACAGGGTCACAGAGAGTAAAGGGAAGGCCTGGAACACGCCCCTGATCTGGGTGAGGCGTCTGGTCTTGTAATGGTTGATGAGAATGCCGGCACCCAAAAATAAGAGAGCTTTGAACAGGGCATGATTGAACAGATGAATCAAGCCGCCATAATAGATGTTTGTTTGAATTTGCGAGATACCCATCAGCATCAGTCCAATCTGACTGATGGTGCTGAAGGCCAGCATCTGTTTGATGTCTTTTTGGGACAGGGCAAAGATGACGCCACTAAGTGCCGTGATCAATCCCAGGTGAAAAAAGAAATCACCCATCATGGGTCGTGAGAACAACTCCTGGATGCGAATGAATGCATACAGTCCTCCTTTGACCAACAGTCCAGAAAGCAGGGCTGAAATGGAGGCGGGGGCGCTACCATGGGCTCTGGAGAGCCAGTTGAAGGTCGGGAAGAAGGCTGCTTTCACAGACACAGAAGCACTCATCAGAATGTAGGCCGCATAGATGGACGGTGACAGGGGCAACACAGAAAGCCGTTCGGTGGCCAGATCCCAGTTTAGTGTTCCGGTAAGCATATAGACGATGACAAAACCCATCAGATAGGTCAACATGCCCATGGAATTGATCATCAGATAATAAAGGCCGGATCGCAAGGACCATCCATCTTTTTTGTAGACCACCAAAATGGCGGACAAGATAGTAATGATGTCAATGAAAACAAACATTGAAAACAGGTCGTTGACCATCAGAAGTCCTAAAAATGTTCCCTCCAGAAAAAGGAGAAAAAAGAGGAATTTATTGTCTTTTTTGTAAATGGGCCAGGCATACAAAATGACCATCCACCACATGAAGATGGCAAGTCCGATGAAGGCCATGGAGAGATTGTCGATCTTCAGGGCGATGCCGGATTGTAGCGTCCAGTCTCCGATCACCAAAGATTTGCTGTTCAGAACCGGAAAGATGGCGATGAGCTGCAGATAAAGAAGACTCAGCGCCAGCTGGGTGGCAAATACCAGTCGGTTGGCCCATGATTTTCCCATGATGTAGATGAAAATGGCACTGATGATGGGAAGGAATACCATAAGAAGGGGATAGGTAATCATTTAACCCTCCCTGTCTGCGAGCTCTTTCCAGTCGAGCGTCCCGTAGTGGTGAAAGATTTTGATGCTCATCATCAAGGCCAGTGAGGTGATGGCCGCTCCAATCACGATGGTGGTAATTACCAATGCCTCTGGTGTGGGATCCACCATGGACTGCGTGGGCGTCGGCAATACCGGTGGCAACATCCCCGGTTCGTAGACCAGTGATAAAAAGAGCAAGATAATGCCTGTCTGGGTGATATTCAGACAAATGATGCTGCGTATGATATTCTTGGCCGTGGCCAGACCGACAAAACCACTTAAGATGATGGCCAAAATCAAAAATGTTTCCAGATGATTAAGGATGGTTGTTGGCATCAGCGTCCCTCCTCAATGAACACGGCTACGATGGCCGTCAGCCCAATGGCCACCTTCAATCCGATGACCAGGTTGAGGATGACCAGATAGAGGCCGGAATGTTGTGCAAAGATATATTGTCCCACCACCACCATCAGCAGCAGGAAAAAAAGGTATTTTTCGAAGATGACCAAGCGATGCACATCGATAACCCGGCTTGGGTTGCTGAAATAGGTAATCAGGATGCCGGTGGCCAGAATGGCTCCTCCCTGGAAACCGCCTCCGGGAGAATTGGACCCGTTTAGAATGACGTAAAAGCCAAACAATACCGTGAAGGGGAAGATCATCCGGGATACACTGATCAGCAGCTTAGAATTTTTCATAGTCGCCTCCTTGATCACTGCCGGCGATAAAGATGATGCCGGTCACGGTAATCAGCAGGATACCTGCCTCAAAAATGCTGTCAAAGATTCGGTAGTCCAGATAAATGGCAGTGACTGAATTGAGGGCACCCGTTTCTTCGAAGAAATGGTTTAAGTAATAGTATTTTAGAAAGGGTATGCCTTCAGCAATGCTGGGATGCATAAAGGCGATGTTCAATTTTGTGAAGATGAGAATCATGCTGAGCAGCAAAAAGGCATACTTGACAATCCGAACCGTAAACATATGCTTCTTAATCAAGAGTTTTAATGAGCTCTTTTGGTGATCTGATTTAATCATGGGTCTCCTCCTCTTCTATGCTCATGATGCGGGCAAATGAGCAAGGATCTTGCTGCAAGGTTTCTACCAACGCATGAAAGATATAGCTGGAGGGAGAACCTTTAAAGACATAGCGTTTGTCGGATGGCTTGGTGGAACAGATCAGTTCATCTTGGCCGTGATAGTCTTTGTCTACATCCACGATAAGATCGATGTCTTTTCTGGAAAACAAAAATGTCTCTTGCGTCGGAGCTTCGTCGAGAATGACCAAATCTAAATTCTGCTGTTTGCAGAAATGGGCCAGCAGCATATAGCCCGCCATGCCGTGATCCAGAAAGTGGTCTTGGGTATTGTTGACCACAATGTATTTCTTTTGTCTGGTAATGCTGATTACGTAGATCAGCGGCACGATGGCTGCTCCGATGGCCAACTCAGCCATGGCCACGTCCGGGGCTTGGTAGAGGTAGTACATCAACGAAGAAATCATGGAAAATACGGACAGCAAGATGATGGCCCGGAGGGTGCTTTTGGAAAAGATGATGGCCAGAATGACCAATAAGATGAAGCTCAAGAATATGATACGCATGTCATTCTCCTTCTGGTCTGTCGCTCAGTCCCACCCCATTGCGTCTGGCAGAGCGGGCAATGAGATGGCTGGTCACTGGATTCATGGCCATAAGAAAGAGAAGCAAGATGAGTAGCTTGGGTGCTCCTTGTATGGTTCTTTGGGTTAGCAAAATGGCCATAAAAATCAGCATCATGGCAACGGTATCGGCCAAGGCCGAAATGAGCATGCGGCTGTAAATATTGCGCAAAAAAATGAGACCATAGGCTTCTACCAAGAGAAAAAACCAGGCCAGTAAAAAAAACAGCATGCCGAGTATGGAAAAAAAAGAAAGATCAGTCATGGTCGTTTCCTCCATCCGCCAGGTAATTGGCAATCAGGATGATGCCAATGTAACCGATGATGCCGTAAACCAAGGCTACGTCCAAGAGGTAGTCCAACTGGTTGGCATAGGCGAACAATGCCAGGATCATCAGGGCTTTGATGGCGATTAGATTGGCGGCCATCAATCGGTCCCAGGAGGTGGGGCCACGCAACAGGCGAAACAACTCTCCTATCATGGACAGACCGATGGCAAAGGTGCTCATCTGAATCAGGCTCATTGTTCCACCCCCCGGTATAAGGCTTTGTGGAAGGGATGCTGGTACGCTACCAGTATTTCTTGGGCCAGCAGTAGACCGTGTTGGCCATCATCGACGATGGAGAGCACACTGAGTATGTTGTTGTCGCCTACTTCCAAGGTGATGGTGCCTGGTGTCAGGGTGATGGCATTGGCCACCAGAGTGACCACCAGAGGGTCCTTGGTGCTTAGATGTACATTGAAGATGATGGGTTGGTCTTGGTGAAAAAAGACGATGGGCACGATTTTAAAGGCGCTGATGAAAATGTTTTTGATCAGATTCTTTAAATAGAAGAAAAAGCCGCCAATAAAGTGAAAATCGACATAAAAATGGTAAATATCCCGAAAGAGATAATCCGATATGCCTTTGATGATTGCGCTGATAAAAAACCCTGTTACGACTGTCTGCCAGGTGATAACAGGTGAAAAGCCTAGCCAGAAAACCAGCATCAGCAGGATTACGCCAAAGTGAGTAATAAAGAGGTTAAACCACTTTCTCATGCTTTGCTCCTTTTTTTCTTTTAGTCTACCATAAGGGGGTAAGGAGCGTCTAGCAGGATTTCATACGCAGAGGAAGACTTGTTTTTGCAAAATCAGGGAAGATGGGCGCCTCCCCAGGCGGAAATCTGTTAAGATAGGGGGAGAGACAAAAAACATAAGAAAAGAAGAAGATTCTTTGGTATAATAGGAAAAGATTGTTCGAAAAAGGGAGACCATGATGAATGTACTGCAAGACCTAAATCCAGCTCAACGAGAAGCTGTTTTACATACAGAAGGACCTTTGCTCATTTTGGCGGGGGCTGGTTCCGGGAAAACCAAAGTGCTGACGACACGCATTGCTTATATGCTGGAGCAAGGAGCAGATCCGGATAGTATCTTGGCCATCACCTTTACCAACAAATCGGCCAGGGAGATGAAGCATAGAATTGAACGTATGGTGGGAGCGGATAAGGGAAGAAAACTCTGGGTATCCACCTTCCATGCCATGGGGAACCGTATCTTGAGACGACATAGTCAAAAACTTGGTTTTGAGAGCAATTTCGCCATTTATGATCGGGATGACAGTTTGAAGTTACTAAAAACCGTGCTGAAAGATCTGGATCTGGATCCCAAAAAATATACGCCCAGGGCCATGCTTTCAGCCATCTCTGATTTAAAAAACCAGTTCAAAACAGCCAAGATGGCCACAGAAACAGCCCTAGACTACTATGCGGAGCTTGTGGCCAAGGTATACAGTGAATATACCCGCAAGCTGAAAGCAGCCAATGCGCTGGATTTCGATGATCTATTGCTGATGCAGCTGCGACTCTTGAAAGAAAACGATGATGTGCGTGAGTATTATCAGCAGAAATTTCAATATCTTTTTGTAGATGAATACCAAGATACCAACTATGTGCAATATCTTTTGGTGAGACTTCTTGCTTCCAAGCATCGCAATTTGGCAGTTGTGGGAGACCCTGATCAATCCATTTACGGCTGGCGAGGCGCCAACATGAGAAACATTATGGATTTTGAAAAAGATTATCCGGATGCCAAGGTCATCACCCTGGAACAAAACTATCGCTCTACTGGTTATATACTCAAGGCTGCCAATGGGGTCATAGACAACAATATGGATCGTAAGGAAAAGAACCTTTGGACTGACAAAGGCCAAGGAAGACAGCTCAAAGTTTATGAGGGGCAAGATGAAAATCACGAGGCTTGGTTTATTGCCAATGAAATCGAGAAGCTCATGAAAAAGGAAGAGAGGATCTTTGGCGATTTTGCAGCATTGTATCGTACCAACGCCCAGTCGAGGGCTTTGGAAAAAGCCATGATTCGTCAAAATATTCCCTACCGTATTTACGGCGGGACCTCCTTTTATGCCAGAAAAGAGATCAAGGATATGCTGGCCTATTTGCAGGTCTTGAATAATCCTTATGACTTTATCAATCTTTCTCGCATCATCAATGTGCCGAAACGTGGTATCGGGGCGGCCACGGTGGAGAAGATTTTAGCTTATGCATTACTACATGATGTTTCGGCACTCGAGGCTGTGGGATCGCTGGATACAGTGGGGGGCGGCCCCAAGAATAAGCTGTTGGCCTTCTATACCATGATGCAGGATTTTCAGCGTCAGGTAGATCAGGTTCCCTTGACCACACTGGTTGAGGATATCATGAACAAGACAGGTTATTTGATGGAGCTAAGAGCTGAAGGTACAACGGAAGCGGTCAATCGCATTGAGAACCTACAGGAATTTCTAAGTGAGACATTGGAATTTGATCGTCATGCCGAGGACAAGCGGTTGGAAGAATTTCTGGCTGCCACCAGTTTGTATACGGATTTGGATTCTGGGGGCGATGAGGGAGATAAGATTACCCTTATGACATTGCATGCGGCCAAGGGACTGGAGTTTCCGGTGGTCTTTTTGGCTGGTTTGGAAGAAGGCATTTTCCCGCATCAGCGTGCTCTTTATGAAGAAGACGAGATGGAAGAAGAAAGACGTTTGTGTTATGTGGGTTTGACCCGGGGTATGGAGCGTGTTTATCTGACCCGGGCTTGGCAGCGCAACATGTATGGCATGACCAAGTACAATCAGGCCAGCCGTTTTATCGATGAAATTCCCAAAGACTGTATCAAGAGCAGTTTTGAACGCAAGAAGGAACAGAAAAAGCTAAAAAATCATGAAAAAGAAGGCGCTACGGTCGGCGAGATTTCCGATTTTTTACTGGGGGACCGTCTTATTCATGCCAAATTCGGAGAAGGTACGGTGGTGAAAACTACGGGGACGGGTCCTCAAATGGAGCTGTCCATTGCCTTCCCGGGTCAGGGTATCAAAATATTTATTGCGGAATATGCGCCCGTTCGCCGCGCCGATTAATACAAGGGAGGTCCAGCGATGCCGGAACATATGGAAGAGCGTATTGAAAGATTGCGTGCCCTGCTCGAACGTTACAACAAAGAGTATTACGTGAATGATGACCCCAGTATTTCGGATGCAGAGTACGATCGGCTGCTCCGTGAACTCGCGATGTTGGAAGAAGCGTACCCTCAGTATGCTGCTTCATCGTCACCAACCATGCAGATAGGTGGACTCAAGGCGCAGGGTTTTGCTTCTGTGCAGCACAGAAACAAACTCTACAGCTTGGCCAATGCCATGGATTTGGAAGAGGTACAAGCCTTTCATCAACGGGTGTTGAACAATTTGCCTGTGGGGGAGGACGTTGCCTATACTTTGGAGATGAAGATCGATGGATTGTCCATGGCGCTGGTGTATGCTGCCGATGAACTCCAAGTGGCGGCTACCAGAGGAGACGGTATGACGGGAGAAGATGTGACCGTCAATGCCAGGCAGATCCAGGATATTCCCTCAAGACTATCTCTTCAAGAAGGTGGCATAAAGCGCTTGGAAGTGCGCGGAGAAGTTTATCTTAGCAAAAAAGAGTTTGCTCGCATCAATGCCCAGCGAGAAGAAGAAGGGGAGAAGTTGTTTGCCAATCCCCGGAATGCAGCCGCTGGGAGCATGCGCCAATTGGATCCTGAGGTGGTCAGACTCAGAAAGCTACAGGCTTTTTTCTATGATGTCATGCATCTTGAGTCAGACAAAACCTGGTTTACAACGCAAAAAGAAGAGTTGGATTGGCTTGAGGAGATAGGCTTTAGTGTGGAGCCACATGCCGTCACCTCGGGTGATATCGAAGAAATATTGGGTATTTTGGAGGCGTGGACGCAAAAGCGCCATGAACTGGACTATGAGATTGATGGCGTTGTTATCAAGGTGGATGATCTTCAGCAACGCAGACACTTGGGATTTACCAACAAGAGTCCCAAATGGGCGATCGCCTTTAAATTTCCACCAGAACAAGCCAAAACCAGATTGCAAGACATTGAAATCAATGTCGGCCGTACGGGTGTTCTGACACCCACTGCTGTTTTTGAACCCGTGGCATTGGCCGGTACCACGGTAAGTCGTGCCTCTTTGCACAATCAAGATCAATTGTCTGAGAAAGATATCCGCATCGGGGATTTCGTCATTATTCAGAAGGCTGGCGATATCATTCCAGAGGTGGTACGGGTGGTCAAAGAGGATCGACCAGAGGGTTTGGTTCCTTATCGCTTGCCTGCGCATTGTCCCGTTTGCGGTTCGCCGACGGTGCGGTTGCCAGGAGAAGTGGCGATTCGGTGCACAGGGGGGTTGACCTGCCCGGCGCAAGTGCAGCGTGGTCTCATTCATTTTGTTTCACGCGATGCCATGGATATCGACGGTTTGGGAGAAAAACAGATTGAACAACTGCTTCAGGCAGGTCTGATCCATACAGCGGCTGATTTGTACCGGTTAGACCGGGATGCCCTGATGCATTTGGACCGCATGGGGCAAAAAAGCGTTGACAACCTTCTTTTGGCCATCGAAAAGAGCAAGTCAAGAGATCTGGAAGGACTTGTTTTTGCTTTGGGCATACGCCATGTCGGCCAGAAGGCGGCTTCGGTGCTGGCGCAGCACTTTCAAAATTTGGATGCCTTGATGGTCGCTTCTGAAGAAGAGCTGATGCCCATACGGGATATCGGAGAGAAGATGGCCACAAGCCTGGTGAGTTTTTTTTCGGAGAAAAACAACCGAGAGGTGATCGAAGGTCTGCGGCAAGCCGGACTCAATTTCAAGAGTCTGAAAAAGCAGTTGGACAATCGTTTTGAGGGCAAGACTTTTGTTTTGACAGGCACGTTGTCTGGGCATACCAGACAAGAGGCCAAACAAATCATTGAAGCCCATGGCGGCAAGGTCAGTTCCTCGGTCAGCGCCAAGACCAGTTTTGTGCTGGTGGGTGATGATCCCGGAAGCAAGGCTGATCGGGCACAGGCCTTGGGTGTCAGACTGTTGGGAGAAGAAGAATGGGAAGCGATGCTTTCCTGAAAGGAAGACCACGTATGATTACACTGGAACATATAACTTTCTCTATCGATACAGAGCAAGGGAAGAAAGTTATTTTGGACGATATTGATCTTATTTTGGATGAGCACAAATTCTATGTATTCACCGGACCCAACGGGGGTGGAAAATCATCGTTGGCCAAAATTATCATGGGCATCTATACACCGGATTCTGGACGGGTCCTCTTCGATGGTCAAGACATTACTTCGTTGTCCATTACCGAACGGGCGAAGCTTGGTATTGGGTTTGCCTTTCAGCACCCGCCCCGGTTTAAGGGGATGACCATTGGAAAGATGCTGAAACTGGCGGGTTGGGATCCCAAGAAAGATGCTACCTGTACGGTACTGAAGATTGTAGGACTCTGTCCGGAAAAATATTTAAAAAGAGATCTCGACGATTCTTTATCGGGAGGCGAACTAAAACGCATTGAAATCGCTACGCTTTTGGCCAAACGCCCTATCTTTTCTGTGTTTGATGAACCTGAGGCTGGCATTGATCTATGGAGTTTTGCCAGACTCACAGAAACCTTTAAAACATATCATCAGGAAGAAGCTTCCGGCGGGATGCTGATCATTTCTCATCAAGAGCGCATCATGGAGTTGGCGGATGAGATAGTGGTTATTGTCGATGGAAAGATTTCTGGGAAGGGTAGTAAAAAAGATATGCTCAAGAGCATTTTGCACAATGATGCTTATTGTGATTTCACCTGTGATAAGGAGGTGGATTATGCAACAACGATCTAAAGAGCTACTACAAAAGGTAGCTGGCATAGAAGGGATACCTGAAGGAGCACACAGCATTCGGGAAGACGGAGGCACACTGAGCCTGTATTCTACAGAACATGTCAAAATCATAGCCAGAGAGGACAAAATGGGCATTGATATTGATGTGGCTCCGGGAACCAAAAACGAGACGATCCATATCCCGGTAATCGTGACGGCCAGTGGCCTGAAGGAAAGGGTGATCAATACCTTTCATATTGGTGAAGGTGCTGATGTAGTGATTATGGCGGGTTGCGGCATTCACAATTGTGGTCCGGATGATGCGCAGCATGACGGACTGCATACCTTTGTTTTGGAAAAGAATGCCCGGATGGTGTATACAGAAAAACATTATGGTGCCGGAGACGGAAGTGGCAAACGATTGTTGAATCCTACCACGGAGCTACATCTAAAGGAGGGTGCCACAGTTAAATTGGAAATGACCCAAATCGAAGGCGTGGATGATACGATTCGCACCACCGTGGTGGTATTGGAGGATCGTGCCAGCTTGTTGATTTTAGAATCACTTCTAACAGATGGTGACCAAAAAGCAAAGAGCATCGTGGATATTGTTTTGAATGGTAAAGGCTCGGATGCTCAGATTATTTCCCGCAGTGTGGGGAAGGGACATTCGGAACAGATCTTTCAATTGTCCATGACGGGACAGAATCAATGCAAAGGGCATATCCAATGTGATTCCATCATTATGGATCAGGCCAGGGTCTCGAGCATACCAGAGGTAAGAGCGGAACATGCAGAAGCCAACCTGATTCATGAAGCAGCCATTGGGCGTATTGCTGGGGAACAGTTGATCAAGCTCATGACCTTGGGACTGACGATGGCGGAAGCGGAAAAGGTGGTTATCCAGAGCTTTCTGAATGAAGAGGTATAAGACTGTACCCGAAAATGGATGTATCTGATATAATACATAAGATTTTATTATGAAGGCGGTGAAAACATGTCCATCAGTAAAAAGGACGTTGAACATGTAGCGCTACTTGCGAGACTGGCGCTCACAGAAGAAGAAAAAGTACTGTATACAGAGGAACTCAATGCTGTTTTGGGCTTTATGGATACCCTGAATCAGCTGGATACCAGTGAGATCGAACCGACCACGCATGTGTTGGATATCAAGAATGTATTTCGCGATGACGAGGTGGCGCCCTCGATGGATCCAAGTCAAGTGGTGATCAATGCTCCGGCCAAGAAGGGCAATCAGTTCCGCGTGCCCAAAATTATGTAATGAGGTGAACCATGAAATTTCATGAAATGACAGCGCATGAGCTAAGTGCGCTGATGCAGCAAGGTCAGGTGAGTGCAGAAGAAATCACCCGGGACCATATCAAACATGTGGAACAGGTGGAACCATCGGTTTGTTCCATGGTGAGCAAAACAGAAAGCATTGCTCTGGATAGGGCCAAAGAAATCGACCAAAAAAGAGCGAGTGGAGAAGTTTTGTCTCCTTTGGCTGGGATTCCCATGGGGATCAAGGACAATATTTCCACCAAAGGCGTACGCACCACTTGTAGTGCCAAAATGTTGGAAAATTATATTCCCACCTATGATGCCCACGTGATGGAGAAGCTCCATGAAGCTGGTGGAGTCATGTTGGGAAAACTGAATATGGATGAATTTGCCATGGGTTCTTCCACAGAGAATTCACGGTTTTTCACTACGAAGAATCCCTGGGATCTTTCCTGCGTGCCAGGGGGGTCATCTGGTGGACCGGCGGCTTGTGTTTCTGCTGGAGAAGTCGTTTTTTCTTTGGGGTCTGATACAGGAGGGAGCATCCGCCAGCCGGCTTCGTTGTGTGGATTGGTAGGACTTAAGCCTACGTATGGTCGCGTATCGCGGTATGGGCTGATTGCTTTTGCATCCAGTTTGGACCAGATCGGACCGTTTACGAAGGATGTCGAAGATGCTGCCTTGGTGATGGAGACCATTGCTGGTTACGATCGCCGTGATTCAACTTCGGCTGATGTGGCCGTTCCTCGTTATCGGGATTATCTGAATCAGGATATCAAAGGAATGAGGATCGGGGTGCCCAGGGAATATTTTGCAGAGGGTTTGGAAGAGACCACCGTAAGCCTGGTGAAACAAGCCATCAAGAAATTTGAAGATCTAGGTGCCATCGTGGAAGAGATTTCCATGCCTTACACAGCGTATGCTTTGGCGGTTTACTATATTATCGCACCGGCTGAGTGCTCTTCCAACCTGGCTCGTTTTGATGGTGTGCGTTATGGTTACCGAGATGAGACGGCAGAAGATATATTCTCCATGTACACCAAAACCAGGGCAGAAGGTTTTGGTCATGAGGTGAAAAAACGGATCATGCTGGGAACCTATGCCCTAAGCTCAGGGTATTATGATGCTTATTATAAAAAAGCACAACAGGTCAGGACGCTGATTAAACAAGATTTTGATCGTGCCTTCGAAACGTATGACCTGCTTCTGACGCCGACAGCCATTGGTCCGGCGTTCAAATTCGGGGAAAAAAGCCAGGATCCTTTGAGTATGTACTTATCGGATATTTGTACCGTCACCATCAATTTGGCGGGTGTTCCGGCTTTGTCTATGCCTTGTGGTTTTGTGAATGGATTGCCTGTTGGATTGCAGCTTGTGGCGGCTCCCTTTGCAGAAGGTACTATTTTTAAGGCGGCACATGCCTATGAACAGGCGACGGAGTTTCATAAAAAACGTCCGGTTTTGGAGGTATAACATGACACAATATGAAGCCGTTATCGGACTGGAAGTCCATGTAGAACTCAAAACCAAGACCAAGATTTTCTGTAGTTGTTCTACTGAATTTGGGAAAGCACCCAATTCTCATGTTTGCCCTGTGTGTCTTGGATTGCCCGGCGTACTGCCTGTTTTAAATAAGAAAGTGGTGGAGTTCGGCATTCGGACAGGACTGGCTTTGCATGCGGACATCAACCGCCGCAATAAGTTTGATCGTAAAAACTATTATTATCCTGATTTGTCTAAGAATTTTCAGACGTCTCAGTTTGATCAGCCCATTTGTGAGCATGGAGCCCTGACCATTGATCTGGAGAATGGAGAAAAGAAGGTGATTGGCATTACCAGAGCCCACATGGAGGAAGATGCCGGCAAGTTGGTACACAACGGCAACACCATTTCCGTGTCAAGTGGCTCTCTGGTAGATTACAATCGTGTTGGTGTTCCCTTGCTGGAAATTGTTTCTGAGCCTGATATGCGCAGCGCTGAAGAAGCCAAGGCTTATGTGGATGAGCTGAAAAAAATTATTCAGTACATCGATGTTTCCGATTGCAAGATGGAAGAGGGTTCTCTACGGGTTGATGCCAATGTGTCGGTGCGTCCAATCGGACAGATTGATTTTGGCACCCGCACGGAAACCAAAAATATGAATTCCTTCAAGGCCCTGCAACGGGCCATCGATTATGAGATTGCTCGTCAGATCGAGACCATCGAGTCAGGCGGCACCATTGTGCAGGAAACCCGTACCTGGGATGACGAGCGGGGCATGACGTTGTCCATGCGCAGCAAGGAAGAAGCCCATGATTATCGCTATTTTCCGGAACCGGATTTGGCGCCCATTGTTATTTCTGAGGAGTGGATTGAAGAGGTACGCCGTCAGTTGCCTGAGCTTCCTCAGTCCAGACGCAGCAGATTGGTGCTCGAGGACGGTTTGTCCTTGTATGACGCTACTGTGATTACAGATACGCTGGCCATGGCTGATTTTTATGACCGAGTGAGAATGGGAATAGATGATGCCAAGAGCATTGCCAATCTACTGATGGGTGATCTTAGTAAATCGTTGAATGAATTGGGATCGAGTGTGGATGAATCCAACATTGATCCGGCCCATGTCATTGAACTGATTCGTCTGATGTATGATGGGACCATTAGCGGCAAGATTGCCAAACAAGTCATTCCAGAGATGTTGAAAACCGGGGACATGCCCAAGAAAATCGTGGAAGAAAAGGGTTTGGTCCAAATGAGTGATGAAGGAGCTCTGGAAGCCATTGTGTTGTCTGTGCTTCAGGAAAATCCGCAGTCTGTAGAGGATTACAAAAATGGCAAAGACAAGGCTGTCGGTTTTTTGGTGGGACAAGTCATGAAGGCCACCAAAGGCAAAGCCAATCCTGGCCTGGTCAACAAATTGCTGAAAGAAAAATTGTCTTTGAACTAAGTAGAACTTGAGCAGCGTCCGGTCTTAAGACCGGGCGTTTTTGTTAATTTTCACCATGTATGCAGGGAAAATCCTGATAAATTGTAGATATATTTAAATCATTAGAGTAATATAGAGTGAGACTAAAACTTGGAGGAAAATTCATGCTGGGAGATAAGATACGAAAGAAACGCAGTGAGAGAAATCTAAGCTTAAAGGAACTGGCGGAGAAGATTGATTTGACAGCTTCCTTTTTAAGTCAGATTGAACGAGATTTGGCGGAGCCTTCGATTTCTTCCTTACGTAAGATTGCCAATGCACTTGAAGTGCCCATCTTTTATTTTCTGATCGATGATGAAAAATCCTCACCGGTGGTACGGCGTAATGAACGCAAGACCCTAAAATTACCAGAATCACATTTGATTTATGAGCTTCTCACGCCTGATGTCAACCGGGCCATGGAGGTATTTATCGCTCGCATTGAGCCGCATACCGGCCAGGGCGAGGGGGAATCCACCCATCCCGGGGAAGAATGCATTCTGGTGATGGGAGGGAAAATGGAGATTGCGGTGGGAGAGGATCTGTATACGCTGGAGGAAGGCGACAGTATCTACTATTTTGCTTCTTTGCCCCACAGCATCCGAAACCCGGGAGATACAGAACTGGTATTTCTTTCCAGTATCACCCCCCCAAGATTCTGATGTAGCCGCCTCCGGGTGGTTTTTTTTGTTCCAAAAGACCCGTGATACCTTGCACAAATTTTCTCATACTGGAGTCTTTTACTTGGGTAGGGAGTCGTGTATAATGGGAACAGGCGTTATGCAAACAAAAGGAGAACGATATGGAGAGAGCTTTGGATCTTAGCGAATGGCTGGGACCAGCGAAAGAACGGTTTTTCTGGTTTATTGGGGGTGGCGGGAAGACAGCCAGCCTGCATCATCTGGCCAGGTCTTTTGCTGCCAAACACCATGAAGTGGTGCTGGGCACCAGCACCAAGGTCATGGTTTCGGAGTTTTCCTGGTGCAAGCCATTTCTTCTTGATAATCCCGGAGATTTAAAACGGGTAAGCCAATTGGCCAGGCTTCTTCAAGAGGGTGAGATTCCGTTTGTTTATCGGGGGATTTGGCAGGAAAAAGAGAAATACCTCGGGCATACACCGCAAGAGCTTCAGACGCTTCAGGATCGATTGGACCAACTGGGTCACGGGCAAACCATTTTTTTGGTGGAAGCCGATGGAGCTAGAAATCTCCCTTTGAAAGCTCCCTATGAACATGAGCCGGTTTTGGGACAGCGAGGTCTGGTGGTGGTGCTGATTGGAGCGGAGGTTTTGGGAAGACCACTACGAGAAACCGATGTTTATGGCTTCGATAATGTGCTTAAGATCTTTCAGGAGAAACCGGGTTTTGTTTTTACGACGAACCATGCCGCCCGCTTGATCTTGCATCCACAAGGCTATGCCAAACGGGTGGGTGACCCAGCCAGGCTCCGGGTACTGATCAACAAGGCTGATCTCAAAGAGCAGCGCCATCAGGCGCTGCATCTTAAAGAAGAGCTCCTCGGTTTAGGAATCAAGGCCAAGGTGGTTTCTCTACGAGAAGAAAAGGAGTACTTGTGATGATATTGGCGACGCTTATTTTGGCTGCGGGAGAGAGTAGGCGGATGGGAAAAGACAAGCAATTGCTTCGCTGTGGGGTTCAGAATTTTTTGGAAGCTACGGTGGAACGTTATGCTCCTTTTTCTTCTGTGTATCTCGTGCTGGGATATCATGAAAAAGAGATCAGGGCAGTTTCAAACCTTCAGCTGGCTGTGGTGTTGGTCAATCCCGACTATGCAAAGGGGATGGCGTCATCGCTGGCTGTGGGGATCGAAGCTTTGCAGCTAGAAAAATTCGCCGGGGTATGGATTACTTTTTGCGATATGCCTCATGTAAGAGAAGAAACACTGGCGAAGCTGAAAATGGTGATACAAGCGCATCCGGACAAAATTATTCTTCCTACCTACCAGGATCGTATTGGGCATCCAGCTTATGTACCTCGGTCGTTGTTCTCGGCGTTGTTGCAGGTGCAAGGCGATGTGGGCGCGCGTTATGTGATTCGGGAGCATCCGGAATTGGTGCTGACATGTCCGGTGGATGATCCGGCGGTGGTGGAAGACATGGATACACCAGAAATGTACGAAATGATCAAAGAAAGAGAGGAATGGATATGAATGTTGTGGTAAAAGGCGCTGGCGATTTGGCCAGTGGCGTCGCTTATGTTTTGAAGAGGGCTGGTTTTGATGTCGTGATGACAGACATAGACAAACCGACAGTAATTCGTCGGCCGGTATCCTTTGCGGAGTGTATGTTCAAGGGGCAAACGACGGTGGAAGGCATGGTAGCCAAAAAGGCTACGTTGGATGATTATAAAGAGATCTTGGCGGAAGGAAGCATTCCGGTTCTAGCCGATCCAGAAGGCAAGGTAGTGGCTGATTTTCAACCGGATGTGTTGGTGGATGCTATTTTGGCCAAGATCAATCTGGGGACGCATCGAGGTGATGCTCCTTTGGTGATTGGGTTGGGACCTGGGTTCTGCGCCCAGGATGATGTGGATGTGGTGATCGAGACGATGCGTGGCCATGATTTGGGGCGGATCATTTTGAAGGGTGAACCATTGACGAACACAGGGACGCCAGGGGTAATCGGTGGGCAAAGCGCTGACCGGGTTTTGCGCTCTCCTGGTGAGGGTCTCTTTGAGGAAGTGGCACGTATCGGTGACCGGGTCCAGCCTGGTGAAGTGGTAGCCCGGGTGGCAGGGGTTGCCATCACGGCACCTTTTGAAGGTGTCGTGCGTGGACTGTTGATGAGTGGATTGCCGACATTCAAAGGCATGAAGGTGGGTGATATTGATCCCAGGCCTGTGGAGGCCAACTGCTTCACCATGTCCGACAAAGCCAGAGCGCTGGGTGGTGCCACCTTGTGTGCCATCTTGGAACAACGAGGGGGCGTCGATGGATTATAAGGTCATTCGTCATATCGATCTGAATCGAGACAAGAGCATGGCGCTGGCCACCATCGTAAGAGCCAGTGGTTCAACGCCGCGTCATGAAGGAACCAATATGCTGGTGTTTTCAGACGGCACGGCCGTGGGCAGTGTAGGTGGCGGCACAGGTGAGCAACGCATTCGTTTGGCTGCTTTGGAAGTGATCCGAGAGCGAAAAAGCAGGTTGTTTCGTATCACGTTAAATGACGATGTGGCGATGCAAGAAGGTATGATCTGTGGCGGCACCATGGAAACCTATATTGAGTGGATCGAGGATCCGGATCTATACCGGGAACTGACCCAACTGATGGAGCATAAGACGTTGGCCGTTTTTTGGAGGAATCTTACGACGCATCAGAAAAAGATTGTTTTGGAAAAAGATTTGAATCAGGCGGATGCGTTTCTTTCCAATGAGGAATGGCAGGAGTTGCTGCATCGCCAGCATTTTGTGCATCGGGGAGAAACTGTTTTGGAAGCCGTGGTGCCCTATGAAAAGCTCATTATTTTTGGGGGAGGACATGTTGCGCGTCCGATTGCAGAAACGGCAGCTCGCTGTGAGTTTGAGGTTACCCTGGTCGATGACCGCGCAGAGTTTGCGAACCAGGAACGTTTCCCCTGGGCCAGTTGCATTCTGGCCAAACCGTTTGAAGAGGCTTTGCAGGAAATTTCCTTTGATGAGTCTACGTATGTGGTAATGGTGACCCGAGGTCATGCTTATGATACGGTATGTCTACGAGAGGTGTTGAAGCATTCCTGGAAATATATCGGGATGATTGGTTCCAAGAAAAGGGTGAAGACGCTGTTGGATAATCTGGAGGCGGAAGGTTATGCCAGAAAGGATCTTGACCGCATTCATACGCCGATCGGTCTGCCCATTGGGGCGGAAACGCCAGATGAGATAGCGGTGTCCATCATGGCCCAGGTTATTGCCGTAAAAAGAGGGCGTATCGCTTCATTTGATGCCTGGATGCAAGAAAAATGATGTAACTATGGCTAAATTTTGAAATTATAAGTTAACTTATATTAAAAGATGTTGTAAAATGAAATGAGAACCCGTGAAGGGAAAAATTTATAGGTAGGTGTTTCTATGATTAGATTAAGAGATTTTGATCCAGAGATTGCAGATGTACTGCACAAGGAACGTGCTAGACAAGACAGAAAAATCGAGCTGATTGCCTCTGAGAATTTTGTTAGTCCAGCTGTAATGCAAGTGCAAGGCAGTGTGCTGACCAACAAATATGCTGAAGGATATCCAGGCAAACGCTATTACGGTGGTTGTGAATATGTGGATGTGGCCGAGGACTTGGCCAGACAGCGTGCCTGTGAATTGTTTGGTGCAGATCATGCCAATGTGCAGCCTCATTCCGGGGCTTCCGCCAATTTGGGTGTTTATTTGGCAGTCTTGAAGCCAGGTGATACCGTATTGGGTATGAGTTTGGCGCATGGTGGACACCTTACACATGGTTCACCAGTCAATCTGTCTGGTCTGTGGTTTGATTTTCAAAGCTATGGCGTGGATCCTGAAACCGAAATGATTGATTATGACCAGGTGATGGAAAAAGCCAAGGAAGTAAAACCAAAACTGTTGGTTTGTGGTGCTTCTGCCTATTCTAGAACCTTTGATTTCAAACGTTTTAAAGAGATCGCTGATGAAGTAGGTGCCCTTTTGATGGTGGATATGGCACACATTGCCGGTTTGGTAGCGACGGGGCTTCATCCTTCTCCCATTCCTTATGCTGATTTTGTTACGACGACGACACACAAAACACTTCGTGGTCCTAGAGGGGGCATGATTCTTTGTAAGGCAGAGCACGCCAAGATGATCGACAAGGCGATGTTCCCTGGTTTGCAGGGCGGACCGTTGATGCATGTCATTGCCGCCAAAGCTGTGGCTTTCAAGGAAGCATTGCAGCCTGAGTTTAAAACCTATCAGGCGCAAGTCATCAAGAATGCGGCTACCTTGGCAGATTCACTGACAGAAGCGGGATTTCACATTGTGTCCGGAGGAACGGACAATCATGTGATGTTGGTGGATGTACGCTCTAGAAATCTAACGGGTAAGGATGCGGAACGTCGTTTGGATGAGATTGGCATTACCTGCAATAAAAATGCGATTCCTTTTGATCCGGAAAGTCCATTTGTGACCAGTGGAATCCGTTTGGGAACGCCGGCGGCCACAACCAGAGGCTTCAAGGAAGAAGATTTGAGAAAAGTGGCCAATCTGATTGACAGAGCCTTGTCCGATGAATTTGACAGCAATTTGGAAGGTTTGCAAAAAGAGGTGGTGGCCATCTGTGATGCGCACCCTCTGTATGCTGATTTGGTTGCCCTGGAAGACATGACAGAAAAGATGCTGGCGGCCAAGGATGGTTTTGAAGATATCAAGGAGCACACCTTGGAACTGGCCAATAAGGCCAGCGACAAAGTGGGTGAGCTCTGGAGCAAGCTTAAAAAGTAAATAGCATTTCCTTCTCGTGGGGTGGTAGGCCAGACGAGACACAATTTTGGAGAAAATTGTAAAGCTCAAACCTCTGTGGTTTGGGCTTTTCATTTTCACACGAACGAGTTAGAACGAGTAAAATGAAGTTAGAACGAGCATAATGAAGCAATGGGTTTAATTAAAGGGTTTTTGTGAAAAAAGTCCCTTAAAAATATCTCAAAATGCCCTGTTGACAGACACTCATACTATATGCAAGAATAGGGTGCAACTGTGGGAAACAGGTTGAATGTGATAAGGAGGTAAGTATGGAGAATGTAAAAGATGTAGCAAAACAGATTGCAGAGTACATTGAATCTCACCGAGATGAAATGATCTCTTTTTTGCGTGAGTTCATTTCTATTGAGAGTGTAACCTACAATGAAGGCAATGCAGTTCAATGGTTGGCGCAAAAAATGGAAGATATGGGTTACGATGAAGTGAGAATCGACGCTGTGGGTAATGTGCATGGTCGGGTTGGCCATGGCAAGAAGGTATTGCTCTATGATGCGCATATTGATACGGTGGAACTGGGTGACGCAGCTGACTGGGGATTTGATCCTTTGGAAGGCAAGATGGATGCCCAAGGCGACATCTGGGGCCGTGGAGCCGTAGATGACAAAGGTCCGTTGTCTGCTATTGTGTGGGCAGCCAAAGCCATCAAGGATTTGGGTCTTGAAGACAAAGTAACGATGTGGGTAGGCGGTTCCATTTCGGAAGAAGATGTGGAAGGATCCTGCGCTGAAGAGATGATGAAGCTGGAGAAGGATATTGTGCCGGATTACATCATTGTGTCGGAGGCCTCTGACGGAGAACTCAAACGTGGACACAAAGGCAGAGCCCTCATCAAGATTACGGTTCCCGGAAAATGCGCGCATGGCAGTTGTGCCTGGAAGGGTGAGAATGCATTGATCAAAGCGATTCCCATTATCCAGGGGATTGATGCGTTTGATGATTTTGCTGTGGATCCATTCTTGGGCAAAGGCTCTATTGAGGTAACCAAGGTAGATTGCAAAACTCCCAGTTTGAATACCATCCCGGGGGAAGTGACCATTTATTGTGACCGCAGGATTTCCTGTGGTGAATCCAGAGAAGAGTTGATTGCCCAGATTCAACCCATCTTGGATTTGGTCCCTGGTGCTACGGCTGTCATTGACGAAGAAAAAATTGTTAGTTATACTGGGTATGAGATTAACGCAGAAGATTATTTCCCATCTTGGGAAATCGCCGAGGATCATGAGATCGTTCAGGCTGGCATAGAAGCGTTTGAAGCTGTTTTTGGTAAAGAAGCAGTGGTCAGCTCCTGGGATTTCTGTACCAATGCCACGTCTTTGTGCGCCAAAACCGGTGTTCCTGCTTTGGGATTTGGACCTGGGGACAGCAGTTTGTGCCACTCGACTGAGGACAAAGTCAATGTGGAAGATTATCTGAATGCCGCAAAGTTTTTTGCATTGGTGGCGCTGACTGCCAGTGAAAAATAATATCTATTCAGGAGGAGAAAAAAGATGAAAACATTGTTAAAAGGTAAGCACTTATTGTCTACTGCAGATTGGTCCAATGAAGAATTGGAAACGCTATTTCTCACTACAGAGAGATTGAAGCTGGAGACTACGTTGGGTATCCAGCATGATGATATCCTTAGATCCAAATCTCTGTTCATGTTGTTCTTTGAGGAATCTACCAGAACCAGAAATGCCTTTGAGTGCGGCATGACGCAATTGGGTGGACACGGAAACTTCCTGACTCCCAAAGCCACACAGGTAGATCATGGTGAGACACCCAAAGACACCGTGGAAGTACTAGGCAGGATGGGTCATGGTATCGGGATTCGTAATACCCTGGTTGGCGGTAATGCTTGGATGCAGAAAGTGGCTGAAGCTTCTAGCATTCCAGTGTACAACATGCAATGTGATATCTGGCACCCCACGCAGGCGTTGGCAGATATGTTTACCATCAGAGAAAAATTCGGCAGAGATTTGAAAGGCAAAAAGTTTGTCATTTCCTGGACGTCTGCCGGTAACTACATGAGACCACTTTCCATGGCCAATTCACTGGTATCTATCATGACTCGTTTTGGCATGGATGTTACCTTGGCTCACCCGGAGAAATTCGACTTGTTGCCTGAAGCCATTGAAATGGCGCAGAACAATGCTCGTAAGAATGGCAGCAAGTTTGAAATCGTACACAACATGGATGAAGCTGTGACTGATGCTGATATCGTATACGCCAAGGGATGGGGCCCCATCATGCACGTGGGTGATGATGAAGTGGCTGGTCTTGAGCTGATCAATGCAAATCCAGGTTGGATCGTAGATCAAAGAAGAATGGACCTGGCCAAAGAGCATGCTATTTATATGCATTGCATGCCTGCTGATGTAGGTACTGAAGTAACCCCAGAAGTAATGTACGGACCTCAATCTGTTCTTTATGATGAGGCAGAAAACAGAATGCACACCATCAAGGCGCTTATGGCTCTGACCATGGGCAATGTAGGTGGACAGCGCTAGAAGGTTTTCATCCACAAAGACTGCCTCGGCAGTCTTTGTTTTTTCTTTCTATTTAGAACCGGTTCCATAATTCTGTTGATTGTCTGAGGACTTGTGCTATAATAGGAATATATCAAGATAACGAGAGGTGAATCATGAAATTATTGAGGATCAATGTGGCAGATCAGAGCTTTCGGTATCAAGACCTCACAGGAGATGACCTTCTTCTGGGTGGCCGGGGGCTCACCAACAAAATCATTACAGAAGAAATCCCTGCAGAATCCAATGCTCTGGGCAGACACAATAAGCTAATCTTTGCAACGGGGATTATGGCCGCATCGGCAGTATCGTCTGGAGGTAGATTGTCGGTAGGGTGCAAGAGTCCGCTGACGGGCGGCGTGAAGGAAGCCAACAGTGGTGGTATTGTGGCGGATTCCATGGCTAGACAAGGTTTACGAGGCATTGTTTTGGAAGAAGCAGGTGATAAAGATGCATTGTGGATCATCAAGGTGTTGGAAGATGGCGTTGAATTTATCGATGCCAAGGAGTATTCAGGATTGGGTAATTTCCCTCTGGCCAAAGCGTTGTTCGAACGGTTTGGTGAGGACTATGCTATCATTTCTGTAGGCCCTGCGGGGGAATATGGCATGCTGGGCAGCGCTATTGCCTGTACCGATATGTATTCCAGACAAAGCCGGATGAGTGCTCGTGGCGGCATCGGGGCGGTAATGGGTGAGGTGAAACGTGTGAAAGCGGTTCTCATCCCCAGAAAAGGTTCCTATGCTTTGAAAAACCGTAATGCAGAAGCATTTAAAAAAGCCCGGATGACGTTTAATCAGTTTGTAGCCAATAGCGAGAGACCCAAGGCGCTTAAGAAATACGGTACCGCTGATACGGTGATGCCGGTGCAGAAATTGGGTGCTCTGCCAACCCGAAATTTCTCGGAAGGGACATTTGAAAAAGCGGAAGATATCTCGGGTGAAGCTTTGTATCAATTGATTTCTGAACGTGGCGGTGTGGGACGGCATTGGGAGCCGTGTATGCCTGGTTGCACAATTCAGTGTTCCAATGTGGTGCCCAAGGCCAATGGGGAAGAACTGGTGGCTCCTTTGGAGTATGAAACCATCGCCCTGATGGGTTCGAATTTGGGTTTGGGTTCCATCGATGAGATTGGTGAGCTTAATGCCATGGCCAATGATTTGGGACTGGATACCATTGAACTGGGTGGATCACTGGGTGTTATGGCGGAAGCTGGATTGGTGTCATTCGGTGATTTCCAAGGATTCAAGGAAATCATGGAAGAAGTGTACACTGGGGGATTGCGCGGAAGATTGGCTGGAAATGGGGCTGGTCGTGCCGGGGATGTACTCGGTGTGCGGCGTGTGCCAACGGTCAAGAATCAGACGATGAGCGCCTACGATCCGCGTGGTGTCAAAGGAACGGGTATTACGTATGCTACCACACCCATGGGAGCGGATCATACGGCAGGATTGACTGTTTTTGTGCCCAAGGATCATCATGATAAAGATGGTTGGATAGGAATTTCCCGTAACATTCAGATTACCAGAGCGTTGTATGATATCGTGGGTATTTGTGCGTTTGTGACTTCGGCTACGGCCCAAGAGCCACAATTGCTGTGCGATATGGTCAATGCGCTTTACGATCGCCAGGAAACGGTAGAGAGTTTGAACCAGATGGCCATTGATCTAATGATGGCGGAGCGTGCTTACAATCTGAAATGTGGTCTGGGCAAAGAGACAGACCGGATTCCAGAGTATATGAAGGAAGAGAAGCTTCCCCCTTATGATCTGGTTTGGGATGTTACAGATGAGGAAATTGATTCCATGTGGCAGGATCAGGCGTAGAATAAGTTCTTGAAAGATTACTTGCATTCAGTTAGAATAAAGTATGCCTCGTCACGATTGGTTGGCTGCTTTTGATGAGTTTAAGGCTCTGCTTTTTTGGCAGAGCCTTCATTTTTTTTCTGGGGGGATTGAACGTATGATTGATTTATTGATTCGCAATGGTATTCTTGTTACTGTTAATGCGCAAAGGGAGACCTTGTATGAACATAGTATAGCCATCGACCAGGGACGTATTCTGGATATGGGACCGACCGAGGTACTTGATGCCAGGTATCCTGATGTCCAGGAAACCCTCGAGGCAACGGACAAGATTGTTTTTCCTGGTATGATCAATACCCATAATCATCTGTTCCAGACCTTGTTCAAAGGACTGGGGGATGACAAGGTTTTGGCCGATTGGCTTGCAGATATGACCTTCCCCAGTTCCACACACCTTACGCAGGAAGACTGTTATGTGGGTGGTCTGATTGGTACAGTGGAGGGGCTCCACAGCGGCGTGACCACCCAGCTGGATTATATGTATCCTCACCCCAAGGAGAACTTAAGTGATGGCGTGATTCGTGCTTTTCAGGAATTGGGTGTGCGCGGTATTTTGGGTCGGGGTTATATGGATGATGGATTTCAGTTTGGGGTGCAACCCCAAATGGCCCAAACGGTAAAAGAGATTGAAAAGGATATACGGCGTTTGGCCAGGGATTATCATGATACGGAACATGGACGTATTCGTGTTTGGTTGGCGCCGGCAGCGGTATGGAGCAATTCCAAGGCATCCTTATTGATGACCAAGCATGTGGCCGAGGAAATTGGCACTGGTATTTCCATTCACATATCGGAAACCATGTTTGATCGTCAGGCTTCGGAAGAACTGCATGGTTTGCCTGACATTGATGTGATGGAGAAGTTGGGCATCATGGGACCGAATTTTTTGATGGTGCACTGTGTGTATCTGACGGATCGTGATATTCGCATGGCCAAAATTTTTGATGCCAAGATCTCTCATAATCCGGCATCCAACATGTATCTTTCTTCCGGTGTGCCTCCCATCCCCAAATTCAATGTGGCTGGGCTGACGGTGGGGCTGGGAACAGATGGGGCGGGCAGCAACAATAGCAATGATATGATTGAGTCATTGAAGTTGGCTGCTTTGATGCAGAAGGTAACGCATCGAGATCCCACCATCATGACAGCAGAAAAGGTTTTGGAAATGGCGACCATTGAGGGAGCCAGAGCCATTGGGCTAGATCATGAGATTGGTTCGTTGGAAATAGGGAAAAAAGCAGATCTCTTCTTGTTTAATCCGGCACTGGATATGAAAGCGATTCCGATGCACAATCCTGTGTCTACCTTGGTCTATTCTTCCGGGAATAAAAATGTGGAGACAGTATTGGTAGATGGACATGTGGTAATGCGGGATTCTTGTGTTGTGGGTATTGATGAACCATCGTTGGCTCTTTTGGGACAGAAAACGGCGGATGATTTGTCACTGCGTGCCGGAACTACTCATTTGAAAAAACGACCTTGGAAAAGTCTGTCCTATTGATTTGGATAGCCAAGAGAGGCAATGAAAGGGCAACATGCTGAGCAGTGCAGATAAAAACCTGATTCGAGGTTTTTTATCTGCACTGTTTTTTTGTTCCAAAACCATTAAAGAAGAATGAAAGCCTAGGTATCTGACGCTTCATTGCGAATAGCACTCTCCATGAATGAAGAAGGAGTTTGATGATGAAATGGATGATGCATGGCAGGCGCTTGCCAGGATACTATCCCAGAATCTTGTCGATCGTTCTTTGCCTTTTATTGTTGGGACTGACCTACTACTACAATCGCATTGCTTTACCAAAGATGCTTGTTGCGCAGGAAGAAGAGCTTATGCGTTCGCTGGATTTGGAGCGTATGGAGCATCGCACGGTGCTTATTTTAAAGCCGGGTCAGACTCTGGAAAAGGGGGTGGCCATTGGTAAAGAGGAGCTGGAGATGTTTGAAGCAAAAGATTGGCCGGTGCCGTTTCTTCCGGATCACGTACTGCAAGAGGCCATGTTGCTGTTGGGTATGGTGACCGAACGAGCTATGGTGGGTGGTGAAGTGCTGGTGCCGGAGAGCTTTTCGTTCCCGGATACCAGGCTGGAAGGCTATCACCGGCTGATTGGGCTTCCTCTTCGGGATAATTTGCTGGGGCGTCTTCAACCGGGGAAATACATTGATTTATTGGCCTTTTGGCCAGATGGAAGCTATGAGGTGATGGTAAGCAAAACACCCTTGATGGAGGTTCTAGAGGAAGAGGATCAGGTTTGGGTGCTTCTGCCAGTGGATGATTATGAGCACCGTCTGATCGAAAAGGTGAGGGTGGAGGCAGTGTTTGGCGCCAGGCTGTATTTGGATTCCACACAACCGGCTTCTTCTTTGTTGGAGGCTCCTGATCCGGGTGTATATCCATGATGGTGCAGATACAGTCGCTTTGGCCGCATCTGGGAGGCACCACCTTGATGAGAGCGCTGGCCTGGACGCTTGTGCAAGAAGGGCATAAGGTGCTGGTGATTTCAGCCGATGGATGGCAAGATCAATTGCTCGGTGTGGCTTCTTCTGTGGGGTGGGATGAAATGCTTCTATACGAACGGGAACAGGAAGGGAAAGTGGCAGAATCTGCGATACCTTATCAGTTTGCAAAATCATTTCATCCCCGGTTGAGCGTCATGGCTTCTTCCAAACTGTATCCGCAGGATCCGGCACTGTACCAGCAAATCGGGGCGTTGGGAAGCAACAGCCAGGAGGTGGTACTTAGTACCATGGCCTTATCCGATGATTCTGTTCGTTGGTTGCTTGTTCCACCTGATTTGAGGATGTTGAAAAAAAAGAAAAGGCAATGGGCTGAGCGTCAACCAGAACTTATATTGGTCAATTTCATGGCCCAAGAAAATATTTGTCAGGATATACGCCAAGGATATGCCACTTTTTTTTCTGCGCCCTTTACCCTGCTGCCGTTGTGCCCTTTGTGTCAGCGGGAAGACTTGTATGGCTTTGATGCGATGCAGATGCTACGCAGTCCTTATGGCAGGGCGGTGCATGAAGCTGCAAAGACGTTGGATTTGGGGTCAGAAAGAGGTGCGTCGCTCCTCTTTCGACATTGGAAGCGATGGCCGAGGTGATCTATGAATGAATGTGATTTTAGAATGTCTCTGAAAGAAATATATGAACAGATGAATGCAGTGCTCGAGGATCCTGTGGCGTATGGTAAACTTTTTGATGCAGACCGCCAAGACAGTGAGGAAAAAGTGAAATCACTGCACCGAAACAGGGATCGAGCGCTGAAAGGGCAGGCATCCTCTAAAAAAAAGATTATTCATTTGTATGCTTTGTTGCTGGAACGACTGGTGGGGTTAACGCAGTGTCAGGCGATGCTTCAACCTCCCTATGCACATTGGCTTCTTTTCGAATTGTTGTTGGATGCATCCTGTTTGATGGAGTTGTTGTCATCCTTGCAGGGAGCGAGTCTGCATCGTGCTGCCATGGAGGAATTTTATGGCCGACACAAAGAGCGTATTGAGAAGAGATTGCATACGACTTCTTATGTGTTTCTTCTTTTGGCCAGACTGATCTATGCGCAAGAGCAGGGACAAGATGTGTTGGAATCGTTGCAGGATGCTGGTGTGGATGAGATGGGAGCACTGCGCAAGGATTATGTATATTTGGTTTGGCGGGGAAAAAAGATCCTATTGGAGGGATTGTGTTTTCCCAGTACCAATGCCTTATACCGTGTGCAGAAGAAAGCCTCTATGCAGGCCAGACCACCGTATGATTTCAATAGGCCGGCACTCAGCGTGGACAAGGGCTCTGGGTCGCGGGTCAGTGTAGCTGGGTATCTGGCTACCTCGGGTTCTAAGGATCTTTACTTCAATGAGCGGTTGTTCAATCTAAAACGTGTGACCTTGGAATCGCTCAGGGATGATTATCAGACCATTGATGAGCGAATTTATGAACTGCTTTGCATACATCAATCGGGAAAAGGTTCATTTTTGGTTACGGGTGCGGAGATGGGGATTGGGAAGACGACATTTCTTTCTGCACTGATAGAAAAAATCCCCAATTACTGGGGTATAGGCATTTTGGATACGGAAAATGAATTAAGAGCTGGGGAAAACTATCCAGAGAAAAATATCATTACCGTGATCGAGAATCCGCATTTAAGTATTGAAGCGGGATTTCGTTATCTTTTGAAGACGTCGAGAGATGTCATGGTGGTAGGAGAAATAACCAGAAAAGAGGAAATGGAAAGTTTGGTGCAAGGATCCATTCGTCTGAATGCTGGCATTGGGGGAACGCTGCATGCCGCCAAAGCCTCCTTGGGGATGGACTGTTGCAGCAATTTGCTTAAAAACACTGGGGATGTGCATCGTGTAACGGAGGAAAATCTGGCCAGTTCCTTGGATCTCATTATCCATCTGGCAAGACATCCGCAGGAAACAAAACGCATAGTGGTGCAAGAAATAGTAGAGGTTCGGCTGAAGGAGAAGGATTTTAGCGACAAGAGTTTGGAAGAACTGACCAAGTTGGTATTGTTGCAGAGACTGGATCCAAAGCCCTACGAAATTTGTTCATTGGTGCATTTTGATGTGGAGTGCAATGATTTCGTGTATACCAGTTTGCCGTCACAGCAGTACTGGCAGAAGATGATGCACCATGTTGATCCCGAGCGATGTGTATCGTTGCAAAAGAAATGGTTACCTTGATGCTAGGTTGGTCGCCCCTGATTTTTTTGCTCCTTCTTTTTTTCCTTGTTTTGGAGTTTGTTTTACGCAGTTTGGAAAAAAGAAGGCGGCTTGAAGAGATGCTTGGCATCTCGTCACCCAGTATGGCGAGACGATTGGTTATGGTAGTGCGTTCTTCGGCTACTGGAGATAGAATCCTGACCCGGATGTCTCTGGCTATGGCATTCTTTGATTTGAAATACCGGCAGTCCATGGAAGAGACGGTGATGCTTCTTTTCATGTTCTTGACCGTATTGTCACTGGGTCTTGCTTTGTTGTTGTGGCTGCTGGGCATGAGCTGGCAAAAAGCGGCGATCTCTTTGTTGCTGGCTTGTATAGCTTCCGGATTTTTTATTTATTTTTTGTATCTATGGGGGAAAGAACGATTTGCCAGATCTTTGCCTCAAATTTATCGGCTTCTTTCTTCCCGATACCTGGTTTCTGGGGATATGACCCAGGCTATACGAGAATTGCTTCCGAATGTAAAAGGAGGCGTACTGAGATTGTTTGAGTCCATCTTAGAGGCAATGCTTTCCAATGATATGGATAAACGTGATGAGCGCTTTTCCCTGATGATGGATACGGTGGATCAGGAGTATTTCTCGCTACTTCTCTATATCATACGTCAGGCCAGCGAAAAAGGAGGCCAGGATGTTATCTTCAGGCAGTTTATTGATTTGACGGAGGAGTGCTTGACAGAGTTGCAATGGAGAAAGAATTTACGGGCTGTAGCCAGAAGCTACCGGTTGCTTTTTCTGGTTTTGGGTCTTTTGTTTTTTGCATCTCCACACATCAATGAAATGCTTTTATGGCAAGGGTCTCAGGGTTTCTATGATTCACCCATATATTATTTTTTTTCCTTTCTCTATGTTCTGATGAGTCTATCTGCCTGGTTTTCTCTGACCTTGCTGGAAAGGAATGTCTGATGGCGTATTGGCCTGGTTATATCTTATTTGTATTGTTTTTTATGTTGGTCGAATTAAGTATATACCTTCATCGAACCAGCATGCCTGCAATTTTTTGTTTCTCATTTCTTACGCATTGGTATCAACGTATGTTACAGGGAACCATGATAGAGGCTGCTTATTTCTGGAAGGTGAGAACAAGAATTTTTTGGCTGTTTTGGCCGTTGGCTTTTGTCTTATTGTTTTTCTATCCCAGGTTCTTTCATTATGCTTTGTTTTTTCTTTTTTCTCCTGAGTTTTGGCTTTATGCTTCCTATGTGCTGGCGCATAAGAACAGGCATAAAGAAATGCGATTTCTGAAAAGATTGTTCATTCTCAACGGATCGGTGGAGCCGGTTACCTATGATGAAGTGCTGAGCATTTTGAGAAGTCATGCCTTTTATCTCCGAAATGTCTTGCAACGTATTGAGTCAGAGCGTCAGAGAAACGGATCATCCACAGAAAAAATCTATGCCCAATGGATTGATACGGTGAATGATTTGGATATTCGACTGTTTTTGGAAACGCTATCTCAGGCTGATTGTGTACATTTGGCGGAAGGGGTGCGTTCTATGGAAACCGACATTAAAATGGATAAGCTGATTCGTAGCAGGGAGGTCCTGAGGAGAAGGGATACCATGGAACTTATGGGTATTTTCTTTGGTATTGTATTGGCCGGTCTGATGATTTTTTGCTGGCTGTTACCTTGGTTGAACAATAGCCAGTGGCATTTGTTGTTGTAGCGAGGACAAATTATGAGTGAACTCCTTTCTGAAATTCTTATATCCATTGTCATCTTGTCTCTTATTGCGTTGTGCCTCCCTCTTTATCATCAAACCATTGATCTTATGGGTGAGTTGGCTCAATCTTCTCTAGAAGAGGATGGAAATTCTGATTATTTGCTTATGTCACAGCCCACCTTTGCGTGCGTTGCAGCGCTGATCGAGACATACAGCGCAAACGCTGATATCACTATATATCTGCATTCGTCACGAGGTAGCAAAGCCTATGTAACAACCACGCTGGCTGAGGATCCATATCCCCTTATCATAGCCAATGAACAACTGTTTCTGATGGACGTTCTCTACATGAGTAATGAGATTGCGACCATCCATTTTACTTTACAGGAGGAATAACATGGATAAAATTATTGTATTGGTACTGACGATTGCCGTAACGCTGGGACTCTTTTCATTCTCTGTGCTGGGAGAGGCGGCCAATGCCAGGGATTTGGTGGCTTTTGTCGAGGAAGAGCAAACGGAGGTGCAAGTATTATTGAACAATCCTAGCATAGTAACAGCACAGTATGTATATGATTATTATAATAGATTTTCTGGGACATATACTGTCAATGTATTTAGTGCTCTTGCTGAGGAGCTGACGGGTGATTCAATATTTGGTTGCGATTATTATACTGTTGCGAAAGATTTTGATATTGATGGATCCTGTACCGTTACTTTTACTGAATACACCAGCTAAACATGGGACGGATTGGGGGAGCGGTTCTGTCGCTATTGGCTTTTTCCCTGATGCTGATGTTTGTTTTTACCATGCAGACGAATCAGTGGGAGAGTGAGAGAGTTGAGAGAGAGGTCAGCAGATGGCTTTTTGATGTATGTCAGGATAGAGGCTTTGATGGTGAGGATGTATGCTATCTGAAGGATCGCCTCTCGGCATATGAGATCAAGACTTGTGTTTTACGGAAAGTGGACACCCATGTGAGACTTAGAGAGTGGGATGCCATGGAGGAGGACCAGATACTCCGAGTAGGGGATGAGGTGGTGGTGGAATGCATTCGTTATGAGCCAACGGCATTGATTAGATTGATTTATGCGTTGGATCTACACCCTGAGGGAGAGCTATTGGAAAAAAAAATGGTGGTGCAGGCACTGGTGAATTGATGGGGAGGGAACGGATATCCGTTCCCTCTTGTTCTTGTGAAGGAAAAGGAAGCGAAAAGTGGGGGTAGTGGGGTTGATTTTGCTAAATAATGTAATACGTGATAATTTTTTATGGTATAATTTAAGAACGATTTAATTAAAACGTCAAGTTGAAATAAGGAGCCGAATCATGTCTAAACTAAAAAATGTGAAACATCTTCAATGCGTCAATTGTGGTAAAACCTATCCTGCAGAGCCAGGTCTATATACTTGTCCTGCCTGTGGCCCCAAAATGGGCATCCTGGATGTGATTTATGATTATGATTACATCAAGGCACATACATCCAAGGAAGACTTTGCCAAGAACAAAGACTACTCTATTTGGAGATATGAGCCCTTCATGCCGATTGAGGAAAACGGTCCCAAACCTAAATTGAGGGTTGGTTGGAGTCCTTTGTATCAGGCACAAGGGTTGGGGGAAGCAATTGGGTTGGATCATCTTTATATCAAGGATGATGGTATCAATCCAACAGCCAGCCTGAAGGATCGTGCTTCCTGTGTGGCGGTAGCCAAAGCCATGGAAGAAAAAGCGGAAGTCATCTGTTGTTCCTCTACTGGCAATGCAGCTTCGTCCTTGGCTGGTAATGCAGCTTCCGTGGGCATCAAGACCGTTATTTTTGTACCTGGCAGAGCCCCGATTGGCAAAGTAAGTCAACTGAAGATTTTTGGTGCCAATGTGATGAGCGTACAGGGTTCATATGAGGAAACCTTTCAGCTGAGTGCTGAAGCTATCGAACGGTTTGGCTGGTACAACAGAAATGCCGCCGTTAATCCTTACTTGGTTGAAGGCAAAAAGACTGTCACCTTGGAGATATGTGAACAGATGGATTGGCAGGTTCCTGATTGGATCGTGTTTAGTGTTGGAGATGGATGCACCATTGCTGGAGCTTGGAAAGGTTACAAGGATTTGTACGAAGCCGGGTTTATTGACAAGATGCCCCGCGTAGCAGGCATCCAGGCAGAAGGATGTGCTCCATTGGCTCATGCATGGAAAGATGGAAAAGGGGAAGCCTGGGAGCAAGAAGTGGAGAATACGATTGCAGATAGTATTGCCGTCGGTGTTCCCAGAAATGCCATCAAGGCTTTGCGTGCAATTGAAGAATCCAATGGAGTATGGGAAACCGTGACCGATGAAGAGATCTTAGACAGCATGAGACTGATGGGCAAGACCAGTGGGGTCTTTGGTGAACCAGCTGGTTGCGCTGGGATGGCAGGACTGGAAAAATTGGTGAAAGATGGTGTTATCAAGAAAGAAGAGACCGTTGTTTGCGCCGTTACGGGAAATGGACTCAAGGATGTCAAAAATGCCATCGAGGCAGCGGGCGAACCTCTGAAAGTGGAGCCTACGATCGAGGGTTTGAACGAAGCATTGAAGAAAATTGGATATTGATGAGGAGAAATCATGGCTTTGCTGGTTAAGAATGGGAATGTGGTACAAGAACAAGGAATAGAGGTTCTGGATATTAAAATTGATAATGGCATCATCACTGAGATTGGACAGAGTATGCTGGCCAGTACAGGAGATACCGTTATTGAGGCCTCGGGTAAATATGTATTGCCTGGGCTCATTGATGCCCATGTGCATTATAAAATGGGTATTGGAAATGTGTACACCATAGACAACTTTGAATCTGGATCGAGGGCAGCTTTGTTTGGTGGTGTCACTACGGTGGTGGATTATGCGGATCCTCTTTCAGGGAAATCTCTGGCTGATTCCCTGCGCTATCGGATAGGAGAGGCCAAGGGCGCTAGTTTTGTAGATTATACATTTCATATGGTGATCGGGCACGACACGGAGGTTACCTCAGACGTTCTAAAGGAGCTTAGGGAGATCGGGATCAATAGCTTGAAGTTGTTCACCATCTATGGGGAGCGTCTGTCGTATGAGAAAATCGAGGCCATCATTGCCTTGTGCCAAGAAGCAGGCATGGTGGTTACTGTCCATGCAGAAGATGCTGACATTGTGGAAGAACAAGTGGAGAGTTTAAAGCAAGAAGGCAATGTGGCGCCACGTTTTCATGGGGTGAGCCGTCCGGCCAGAGCAGAAGTGCTGGCCGTAGAAAAACTAATTGAGATGGCCAAAAAATACAAAACACATGTGCATGTGGTTCACGTGTCCACAGGAGAAGCGGCAGAGCGGATCAAGGAAGCAAAAAAGGCTGGGATTCCCATCAGCGGAGAAACCTGTCCCCACTATCTTTTATTGACCGATGATGTCTATGCCAAAGAAGATGCCCAGCTTTTTGTTATGCAACCGCCACTTCGCAGCAAAGAAGATGTGAAGACGCTGTGGAAAAATGTGGAAGAGGGAACCTTTTCCTTTTTTACCACAGACCATTGCGCCTATTGTGAAGGACAGAAATACAACAGCAATACCTTTTATGAAACCAATGGAGGAATTCCCGGAACAGAAACCTTGTTCCCTGTTCTGTACACCGAGGGCGTAGGCAAAAAACATTTGTCCTTAGAAAAATTGGTCAATATGCTCAGTAAGCATCCAGCTCAGACTTTTGGATTGTACCCTCAAAAGGGCACAATCCAGGTGGGCTCTGATGCGGATCTGGTGCTTTTTGATCCCAATCGCAGGCTTACCGTTGACAAAGAACTGATCCACTCCGCCGCGCAGTATTCTACCTTTGAGGGCATGAAACTGCAGGGCTATCCGGTGATGACCATTCTTCGTGGTCAGGTTATGTGTCGTGATGGCGAATTTGTACAAGGAGAGCCAATCGGGCGGTTTGTGGAAGCCATTCGTTAATGAAGGATACATTCCTACTTAAAGAATTTAATCACATTTAAAAACAACTTTGCAAGCCCTACAAACTAGGGTATAATGGCCTATACCAAATCGAATTTCAGGAGGAAATGAAATATGAAAACAGTCGTTGTTGCACTGGGTGGCAATGCCATCTTGAAGCCAGGTCAAAAAGGTACCATCGAAGAGCAGATGAGCAATGTCAATGGTGCCGCCAGAAATATTGTAAAATTGGTTCAAGAAGGTTATGAGGTCGTTATTGCACACGGGAATGGTCCCCAGGTTGGGAACATTCTGTTGCAAAATGCAGCCGCCAGAGATCAGGTGCCTGCGATGCCCTTGTATGTATGTGGCGCTGAGTCCCAGGGCCTGATTGGATACATGATTCAGCAAAACATTATGAATGAACTCATGAAAGCAGGCATCAAGAAACCAGTTGTGACTGTTCTGACCCAAGTGGTTGTGGATCCGAAGGACGTTGCTTTCCAAAATCCATCCAAACCTGTTGGCGCTTTTTATACAGAAGGCGAAGCCAAGAAGGGCATGGAAAAAGGCGAGAGCTGGGTGGAGGATTCTGGCCGTGGTTGGAGAAAAGTAGTACCTTCTCCAAGACCTATTGATGTTGTAGAGTTGGAAGAAGTGAAGGATCTGATTGAAGCTGGTTGTATCGTCGTCTCTGTTGGTGGTGGCGGTATTCCAGTGATGAGAGATGAGGCGGGTATTCTTTCAGGGGTAGAAGCGGTCATTGACAAAGATTTGGCTTCTAGTCTTCTGGCAAAAGAATTGGGTGCAGATATTTTGGCCATTGCGACTGATGTTCCCAACGTGGCTATCAATTTTGGCACGCCGCAGCAGAAAAATCTGGGGACCATCACGGTTGCTGAGGCCAAAGGATATGCAGAAGAGGGTCAGTTTGGTAAAGGCAGCATGGGACCCAAGGTCCAAGCCATTGTGGAATTTGTGGAACATGGCGGCGAAGGCATCATTACTTCTCTAGACAATTTGAGAGATGCTGTGGTGGGCGACCAGGGAACAAAAATCGTGCAGTAGCAAAGAAAGCCTTTGCTAAAAACCGGTTGAGAGTGTATAATAGAAAAAAGTAAATAGAATACAGCATACCTTCGTAAAGAATTCCGGAACCGGGAACTGGAGTTCTATGGTAGAGCACACTAAGCGTACTCCGGCTTTGTCGGTCGTACGCTTTTTATTTTGGATATACAATACAGGGTAGGAGGAAAAAGGATGGTTACAGTAATCAAGGGAACATGTCTGATGACCGAAGATGGCCTGAAACAAGATTGGGGTATTAGGGTAGAGGGAGACACCATTGTCGCCGTTGGTCCCAATGATACCATTGATGAAACCGGCGCGGACCGGATCATCGATGCAAAAGGAAAAATGATTGCTCCTGGGTTTGTCAATGGACACAACCATATGTATGGTGTGCTGTCGCACGGCATTACCACAGAAGCACTGGTGACGGAGTTTTCCAGTTTCCTGGATGATTTCTGGTGGCCTTATGTAGAAGACCGTATTGACCATGAACTGGTGGAAAAGACGACTCGCTGGGCTTGTGTTGAAGCCATTGAGTCTGGTGTCACCACCTTTGTGGATATTTTGGAAGGACCCAATTCCATTCCGGGCGCTTTGCAAATTGAGAAGAAAGTGCTAGAAGAAGCGGGTGTGAGAGGCGTGTTGTGTTTCGAAGCCTGCCAGAGACAAAGTGAAGAAAATGCGCAACTGGGACTTAAGGAAAACTATGACTTTTGCAAGGAAAACAACAACAAAGGGTCTCTGGTAGAGGGCATCATGTCCATCCATACGTTGTTCACCGGCGACGAGGAATTTGTCATGGGAGCCAAAAAAATGGCTGACGAGCTCGGAACGGACATCCATATGCACATGTCCGAATCAGTATATGAACCCAATTGGTGCCTGGACAAATATGGCAAGCGTACCGTAGATGTGTATGAGGACTTCGGATTCTTGGATGAGAATGTGCTGGCTTCCCAAGGTGTACAACTTGATAAGAATGAGATTGATATCATTGCCAAACGTGGCACCAGGATTGTGCACATGCCTTTAAGCAACTGTGAAGTGGGCGGCGGTTTCGCACCTATTCCGGAATATCTGGAAGCAGGTGTGCCTGTGGGTATTGGCAGCGATGGCTATGTGAACAACTTTTTTGAAGTGATGCGCGGAGCCTTTTTGTTGCATAAAGCCAACAAGCAAGATCCTCAAGTCATGCCGGCCGACGTAGTGTATAAAATGGCTACTTCCATGGGAGCGGATGTGTTGAAAAGAGAAGACTTGGGCAGGCTGGCAGTGGGCAAGAAAGCGGACATCATCACCATTATGGTGGATAGCCCGACACCCATCAACGAACACAATGTATATGATCAGTTGATTCTGTTCCGCAACCCCAACCATGTCTCTGAGGTGATGATTGATGGTAAACTGGTGAAGGAAAATGGAAAGATTTTGACGATAGATGTAGAAAAAGCCAAAAATGAAATGCGTGAGGCAGCACAGCGTTTTTGGACGATCAAGTGAAACAGGAGGATATGTTATGCCATTGATGGGAAAGAAGAATTTCCGCTATCTCAACAAGCGGATTACCAGGCTTGACGCTGTCGATAAAGTGACAGGGCGTGCGGTCTATGCAGCCGATGTTGAGTTTCCGGGTATGATTTATGGAGGGTGTTTGCGTAGTCCTTATGCCCATGCCAATATAGTGCGTATGGATACCAGCAAGGCCAAGGCCATACCCGGTGTAAGAGCCGTGCTGACAGCCGATGACGTAGCCAAACCGACGAGCTGGGCGGATTATCCCTATCTCTGCAGTGGCACAGTCCGGTATGTAGGTGAAACAGTAGCCATTGTGGCCGCAGACACCTTGGATCTGGTACAAGATGCTTTAAGAGCCATTGAAGTGGACTATGAGGAGCTTGAAGGCGTCTATACCATCGAAGAAGCGATAAAGGATGATGCGATTCAAATCAGAGCCCATGGCGTTGGTCTAAAAGATGGCGTGCCCAACAAGGACGTGAAGGGCAATATTTTCTATGATTCTTATTTTCCGATTCGCAAAGGGGATGTGGGAAAAGGATTTGCAGAAGCGGACATCATTGTGGAGCGGGAATACAAAACCAATTTTGTGGAGCACAGCTACATTGAAACCGAATCTTGCGTGGTGATGCAAGATCCGGTGGATGGGGTGGTCACTGCCCATGCTTCTGCTCAAAACCCATTCTTTACGAGACGTTATTTGGCTGATGCCAGTGGCGCACCTTTTAACAAATGCCGGGTCGTGCAACGGATGCTCGGGGGATCGTTTGGAGGGAAGGAAGAGTTGGTAGGCATGATTGTTGGCCGTTCCGCTATGCTTTGTCTGGCTACTGGAAAACCGGTAAAAATGGTCATGACCAGGGAAGAGTCCTTTATGGAATCTCCCAAACGTCATCCTTTCCATTTTCATTATAAAGCCGGTTTGAAAAAGGATGGAACGATTGTCGCTTGGGAAGGAAGCCAAATTGATAATTCAGGTGCCTACAACAACCAGACGCAGTTTATGAATTGTAGGGCGGCCATCCATTCTGCGGGTGCATATGATATCCCCCATGTGAAGACAGATACCTATGGTGTATACACCAACAACATTCATGGTGGAGCCTTTCGTGGGTATTCTTCCCCACAGATCATTTTTGCTCAGGAACAGTTTATGAATGAGATAGCAAAAGAATTGGGGATGGATGATGTAGAACTGCGCCGTAAAAATATTTTGGTTCAAGGCGATTTGACGGCGACAGGACAGGAGTTGGTGGAAGAAACCATTACGTTGGAAATGATCGATCACATGGTCGAAGCCACTGATTATTATAAGAAAAAAGAAGCTTATGCCAAAACCAAAAACAATAAAGAAAAGCGCAAAGGCATTGCCTTGGTTAGCTGTTATAGGGGCTGTGGGTATGGTGCCGAGACACCGGATGCCGGTGCTGCCATGTGTACGGCCAACGAGGATGGCAGCATATTGATCAATTCAGGATTGGCTGAAAATGGTCAAGGACTAAAGACGGCCTATGCCCAGATTGCTGCCGAAGGTATAGGCTGTACTCCGGATCGGATCAATTTTGTCGGTGTTGACACACACTCCATTCCTGATTCAGGGATGACAGTGGCCTCACGGGGTACCGTTATGGGAGCGCAGAGCATGAGAAAAGCCAGTCTGGAACTGGGCGCCATGCTCAAGGATACGGCCGGCAAAATGCTGGGCGTCGATCCTGAATATGTCGACATCAAGGACAATGAATACTTTATCAGCTGCAAGGAAGTAAATCAGGAGCGTATCGTACGCGGTGCCGCCAGTTTGGAAATCATTCCGGTGGATGAGAATGGGCATTTCCTCAACGAACAAGGAAAACAGTGCAGCATTCATGATACGGTGAGTATGGCTGATGTATGCAATACCAGATTGTGGACCGGGAAATCACTGGCTGCCTTCAACTGGAGTGAACCCAGAGATCTGGGTCTTGATCATCACACGGGGCAGGGTGATGCCTTCCCTACGTATTCCTATGGAGTGGTGGTTGCAGAAGTAGAAGTTGATATGGAGACAGGATTTGTTGATGTGCTTAAGGTCACTTCGGGTCACGATGTTGGCACTTGCGTTAATCCTGATACAGTGGAAGGCCAGATTTATGGCGGTATTGCCATGGGCCAAGGGTTGGGCGTGACAGAGGAAGTTCCAGTGCACAAGGGCCAGTTGGGAAGCAAAAACTTTGACAGTTATATTTTTCCTACAGCCATGGATGTACCTGAAATGGAGGCCATTATCTTTGAATGTGAAGATAAGGAAGGCACCTATGGTGCCAAGTCCTTGGGAGAACCGGCCACGGAAGCTGTTGGTGCTGCCATTGCTGCTGCCATTGCTGATGCCAAAGGAGAGCCAGTAAGGGAAATCCCTTGCAATCTGGAACGGGCCCTTCTGGGAAGGACATTAAAGTAGGAGGATTCGAAGATGATACGATTTGATTACCGAAGACCCACTTCAATCGAGGCCTGCCTGGAGCTTTTGGATCTGTACCAAGACAAAGCCAAGCTGATTGCCGGTGGTACAGACCTGATGGTGGAACTAAGAGCCGATGATGAGAAGTTGGAACATGTCAATATGGTGATTGACACCACCCATATGGCTGCTTTGAAGTTTATTGAAGTGGAAGAAGATGTATTGCACTTGGGACCGGGTATCACACATGAAGAAATCTGGGAAAATCCATTTCTTCAAGAGTATGCTCCTTTTCTTTGTGAAGCCTGTCATAGTGTGGGCTCACCGCAGATTCGCCATGCTGGAACCATTGGTGGCAGCATTGGAACTGCCTCGCCGGCATCCGACCCATTGCCCCCTTTGGTGGCACTTGGTGCTACCGTGGTACTGGCCAGTGTGAACGGCACACGTGAAGTGTTGTTGGAAGAGTTGTTGCTAAAACCCTATATCACGGATATCAAAGCCAATGAAATGATTTTGAGTATTGATTTTCCTTTGCTCAACCCGGAAGCCGGCTTTGGTTTTGTGAAGCTGGGACGCAGAAAAGCATTGGCTATTTCCAGAATGAATGTAGCTACGTATGTGGAGCTCGATGAAACAGGAAAGGCTGTGGATGTACGTATTGTTCCTGGAAGTTGCATGCCGACAGCGGTTCGCATTTCAGAGGCAGAAGCCATGCTCCTGGGACAAGTGCCCAGTTATGAACTGCATCAGGCGATTGGGGAGAAGGTCGCTGAGGAAATGATCAAGGTGACCGGGCGCAGATGGTCTACGCCCTATAAGGAGCCGGTGATTGCCAGCCTGGTGAAACGGGCACTAAATCAAGCCACGGGGGTGAAGGACGATGACTAAGATGACGTTGAATATGGTGGTCAACAGAAAACCCGTATCGGTTGAGATTGAACCTTATGCTAGATTGCTGGATGTGCTTCGCACGCAGCTCAAGCTCACAGGAGCCAAGGAAGGCTGCGGTATCGGTGAATGTGGTGCTTGTACGGTGATTCTCGATGGAGAAACAGTAGATAGCTGTATCACGCTGGCCGCTTCCTGTGAAGGAAAAAGCATCGAGACCATTGAAGGGATTTCTGATGGAGATCAGTTGCATCCGGTACAACAAGCTTTTGTTGAACACAATGCCATGCAATGCGGTTTCTGCATCCCCGGACTTGTCTTGTCTGGTAAAAATATTTTGGACAAATATCCGGAGGCAGACCGTGAACGCATAGTAGAGGCGATTTCCGGTAATCTTTGCCGCTGTACGGGTTACAAGCAAGTGGTGGATGCGATTGAAGACGCCAAAGATAAGATAGACGAGTAGATGTAAGCATCAACATGATATAAGAAACTATTTTTTGGAGGTATGTATGCAAAACATTAGAAACATCAGATGGATGAAGGATCTGCCAGAGGATTTCAAAGGTGCTGACATTACCACAGAACTTTGTGGTGTGAAAATGCAGTCTCCCCTGATTCTTTCTTCCGGTCCCTTGTCTTTTGCGGCGGAAGGCTTGATTCGGGCTCACGAATGTGGAGCCGGTGCGGTGGTCACCAAGACGATTCGTCAAAAGAGGGCTGTCAATCCCGTTCCTCATATTGCTATGCACAACAATGATTCTTTGATCAACTGCGAGAAATGGGCTGATTCAGATCCAGAGGTGTGGTTTGAGCGTGAGATCCCCATGACCAAAGCAGCGGGTGCAGTGGTGATTGCTTCCGTGGGTCATACGTTGCCAGAGGCAGAAGCAATCGTGGCCAAGTGTGAAGAAGCAGGAGCTGATTTTATCGAGTTGGTGTCCTACACTGAGGATGACATGCTTCCCATGTTGAAAGCAACGCTGGAGAGGGTCAGCATTCCGGTTATTTGTAAGCTTTCGGCCAACTGGAATGATCCTGTTGGTTGTGCCAGAACCTGTTTGGAACTGGGTGCTTCTGCGATTGCTGCTATCGATTCCATTGGACCGACTTTGAAGGTGGACATTTACAACAGACGCCCGGCCATGGGTTCTGCCGATGGTTATGGCTGGATGTCCGGTGGTGCCATGAGACCGATTGCCATGCGTATCAACTCGGAGATTGCTCGTAATGCGATGGCTGATGGTATTGAAGATCTGAATCTTTACGGTATTGGTGGGGTCACCAATGCTGAAGATTTGGTGGAATACCTTATGGTTGGCTGCAAAGCGGTTGGTGTTTGTTCCATCGCCATCATCAAGGGCATTGAATACTATACCAAGTTGTGCAAGGATCTTTCCGTATTGCTCAGGCAACTGGGTTACAATTCACTGAAAGAAGCGGTTGGTGCTGCTTTGCCAGCCTTTGAAACACAGTTTGAAAATAAGCCTACCGAAGGCGAACGAGAAGAAGACAAAGAGAGCAACGTCAAATTTCAGTTCAAATATGATCCTGACTTTGCCCCTTGCCAGGAAGCTTGTCCTGCCGGTGTGGATGCGCCATTGTACATCGATCAGGTTCGTCGAGGTGATTATGTTGGTGCTTACAACACGGTAAGTCATGCCAACCCCTTGGTGGCAATTTGCGGTCGTGTTTGTGATCATCCTTGTGAGGCTGCCTGCCGCAGAGGCATGGTCGATGATCCCATTAGTATCCGTCTTCTAAAGCGTGCTGCTTCGGATGAGACGTATTTGGCCTTTGGATCGGAGTTGCCCATTCCTGAACTGGCACCTTACAATGGCAGAAATATTGCCATCGTGGGTTCTGGCCCGGCGGGTCTTTCTGCAGCTTATTATTTGAGCAAAGAAGGCTATGGTGTGAAGGTGTTTGAAGCATTGCCGATTGCTGGAGGCATGCTTGCGGTGGGTATTCCTGATTATCGTTTGCCCAAGGACATCATGAACCAAGAGATCATGCGCATCGAGAGAATGGGTGCTGAGATCCGTACTGGATTCAGAGTAGGCGTGGATGCAACGCTGGACGATCTCAGAAATGAATATGATGGTGTTATTGTGGCTGTAGGTGCTCATGGTGATCCAGAAATCAGCATTGAGGGAATGGAAAGCGGTCATGTTTTGTCTGGTGTTTCTTTCCTAAGAGATGTGAATCTCAATCTGGCTGCTTCGATGAAGGGCAAAAAAGTGGCTGTTGTGGGTGGCGGTAACGTGGCCATTGATGCTGCTAGAAGTGCTCTGCGACTTTCTGCTGAGGCAGTTACCGTGGTTTATAGAAGAGATGAAGTTTCCATGCCTGCTTATGAAGAAGAAGTGGCTCATGCCAAGGAAGAAGGCGTATCCTTCGCATTCTTGGCGGCTCCATCCAAAATTGATGGCAGCACATTGTTTTATTCACCCATGGTTTTGGGTGCGGTAGATGGATCCGGACGGAGAAGCCCGGTGGCTAGTGGTGAAGCAGATGTTGCCATGCAGGCAGATATCGTGATTTTGGCCACTGGACAGACCATTGAAGGAGACTTTATCCCGAATGTTATTGATAGAAGCAGTGGCAAGTCCGTGCTGGAGGGCGTATACGTGTCCGGAGATTGTGCAACGGGTCCGAAATCTGTGATCGAAGCAGTTGCCATGGGTCGCCGAAGTGCTGAAGCCATTGATTACGAACTCGGTGGCAGTGGAGACTTGATGGGCGACATCGAGGCTACTCGTTTGCACTTTATTGATCTTAACGATGATGTGCAAGGCAGAATGGATGGATACTTCATTGATGTAGAAGAAAGAGTTCCTGGCTTTAATGAAGTAGAGCTGGGCCTTTTGGAGGATGATGATCGCAAAGAGGCGAGCAGATGTATGCATTGTGGCTGTATCAACTGCATGCGTTGTGTAGAGGCTTGTTCTTATGACGCGCGTCAGCTGGACTTCCCCATCATGACAGTGGACCGTGATTTGTGCAGAAACTGTGGCGTATGTATTTCATCTTGTCCTACGGGTGCACTTTCTGGCCTCATAGTGGACAAGTTCACCGAGACCGACAACACGCAAAATTATTTGGGGCTGTTTAGCTAAACCGTATTTTGCACTTGCAAAAGGACCATGAGACAGGAGGTTTTGGTATAGACCAGACCCTCCTGTCTTTTTTTATGAGAGGTTTGCGTAGCGTGAAAGAGGAAGAAACCCCTTTGTACAAAAACGCGCAATTTGGTATAATTACAGCTAGGCAAAAGGCTCAAAAGATGAATGGGTAAGGGTCTGCCAACAAGGAAGGAGCCATGATGCTATCCAATAAAGAACAAGAAGTTATGGACAAATTGGCCAAATTGGCCCAAAAAAATAATCTGATTGATCCCGAGCTGTACAAGCGCTATGAAGTCAAGCGTGGACTTAGAAATGACAATGGAACTGGTGTGTTGGTCGGATTGACAGGCATCGCAGAAGTATATGGTTATTACATCATTGATGGAGAAAAAGTGCCTGATGAAGGTGTGCTAAGGTATCGTGGCATTCCCTTGAAGGAATTGTGCAATGGCTTTCAGCAAGAGGGACGTTTTGGTTTTGAAGAGACCATTTATCTTCTTTTGTTTGGGAAATTGCCGACAGTTGAGGCGTTAACAGATTTCAATGAAACACTGGGCAATCATCGGATGCTGCCAGATGGATTTTTAGAGAATATGATCCTTAAGAATCCCAGTACTGATATTATGAACAAAATTCAGCGAAGTATTTTGGTTTCTTACTCTTATGACAACAATCCAGATGACATTTCAATTCGGAACATCATTCGTCAGAGCATCGATATGATTGCCAAGATGCCTGCTATCATGGCTTATGGATACCAGGCCAAGCAGCATTATTACAATGGGGAGAGCCTTTATATTCATATGCCCCAGAAACACTACTCTACTGCAGAAAACATTCTTCACCTGATACGGCCGGACAACCATTTCACGGCCAAGGAAGCGGAACTTTTGGATCTGTGCTTGGTTATCCATGCAGAGCATGGGGGAGGCAACAATTCGGCGTTCGCTACTTATGTGGTATCATCTTCCGGCACGGATACCTATGCAGCTCTTTCCGCTGCCGTAGGGGCTCTAAAAGGTCCCAAGCACGGAGGAGCCAACCGGAAGGTTCTGGAGATGATGGCCGATATCAAGGAGCATGTAAAGGACTGGGATGACTGTGGCCAGGTTTACGATTACTTGAAAAAGATTGCCCAAAAAGAAGCCTTCGATAAAACGGGTCTCATTTATGGTATGGGTCATGCGATTTACACCAAGAGTGATCCTCGGGCTGTGGTTTTGGAAGAAAAGGCCCTAGAGTTGGCTGTAGAAAAAAACAGGGTTGAGGAATTCAAGCTTTACGAGAACGTGGAGCGCCTCTCCAAGAAGTTGTTTAAGGAGCTAAAGGGAGAGGATTTTGTGATCTGTGCCAATGTCGATTTCTATTCTGGGTTTGTTTATGATATGCTGAACATACCAGGAGAGCTTTATACACCTCTTTTTGCGGTGGCCAGAACAGCTGGTTGGTGTGCACATCGGGTGGAACAGTTGATCTCTGAGCAACGGATTATTCGTCCTGCTTACAAATCGGTTTCTGGACGCAACGTTACCTATGTGCCTTTTGCAGAACGTGTGCCGGAGGTTTTTGAACCGGATTCCGAATGACTGTGAGATGAACGCGGCCTATCCTGCATGATTGAAAAGACGATAATTTTTTGCAAATGCGTGAATCTAGGGTTGACACTTGTACCCCCAGGGGGTATAATGAGTTTGAAGTTAGGGAATGTCCTAAAATAAAATGGTTGAGGTGAAAAGATATGGCTATAGTACATGTAAGTGATGCAACTTTCAAATCTGAGGTATTGGATTCTGAGCAACCTGTTTTGGTTGATTTCTGGGCAACCTGGTGTGGCCCTTGCAGAATGGTGGCTCCTGTTGTAGAGGAGATTGCTGGAGAAAACGAAGGCAAATTGAAGGTTGCCAAATTGGATGTAGATCAAAATGTTATGGTTTCGTCAGAATACAGAATCATGAGTATTCCTACCCTGATGGTCTTCAAAGGCGGCAAGGTAGTTGATAAGTTGGTAGGCTTTATGCCTAAAGATGCCATGATGAATGTCATTGGGAAACATTTAAGCTAGTTCAGTTCCAAAAAATATTTTCTCTTAGAAGTAGCTCGCCTCCAGGCGGGCTGCTTCTTTTTTTTGTTCTGGAAATAATATGATTTTGTGTTATACTAAAAAAAGTTAGCCGGCAAACAAAGGGGGTACTATGAAAAAAGATAATCTTCTTTTGGATTTGACGTATACGGCGAGAATGATGCATCGTACGTTACAAAAGGGGCTTGAGGAGCAGGGCTTGTATTGGGGTCAGCCTCAGTTGCTAGGATTTTTGTCTCATCATGAAGGAAGCACCCAGCATGATATTGCCACAGCGCTAGATATTCGTCCCGCTACGCTTACGAAAATGGTTATGCGTATGGAGGAGACTGGTTTTATCGAGAGAAAAAAAGATGAAAAAGATGGAAGAGTGGTTCGGGTTTTTTTGACGGATCAGGCCAAAAAAGCATATGAATTGTTGCGGTACAATCTGGAACAACAAGATGCCATGGCTTTTTCCGGGTTCAGCCAGCATGAGCGTACCTTGCTTGCTGATATGCTGGGCAGAATACGTGATAATGTGGGCCTAGGCGAGCATCCCTGCAGAAGGAGAAACAAATGCAAAATTTGACCAGGTTACTTCGGGGCTTAAAAAAATATAAAAAAGAGGCCATACTGGGACCGATATTCATCATGGGAGCCGTACTTATGGACCTTCTGTTGCCAGCGATCATGCAGCGCATGATTGATACGGGTGTGGCCAATCAGGATTTAGGTTATATAGCCAGAATGAGCTTATTGATGATGTTGGCTTCTTTTTTGGGCATGGGCTTCGGGTTGATCAGCAACTATTTTGCCTCGATTGCATCACAGCGATTGGGCGGCGATCTCAGAGAGAGTGTATTTGCCAAGATCATGTCGCTTTCCAAGGGAAATGTAGATCGCTTGGAGACGGGACAACTTATTACCATGGCCACCAATGATGTGAATCAGGTCCAAATGACGGTGCTCATGGGGCTTAAAATTGCGATGCGGTCTCCATTGATGCTGCTGGGAGGATTGGCGCTGGCTATTGTCACCAGCCCGAGCTTGTCGTTGATCATTCTTTTGATGGTTCCACTCTTGTTGTTTGGTTTGATTTTTTTGATTCGTTATGCATTTCCTATGTTTTCCAAGGTGCAGGAGAAAATTGACAAGGTCAATGGTGTAATTGGCGAAAATCTCTCTGGCATCCGGGTCATCAAGGCCTTTGTACGAGCTGATTTTGAGCAACAACGTTTTGGCCGGGTCAATGAGGATTTGTTTGAAACCTCTATTTTGGCTTTTCGCAGGATCGCATTGTTGATGCCATTGTTGATGCTTATTTCCAATATGGCTGTGGTGGCTGCTTTGTATTTGGGCGGTGTGGATTTTGCCAAGGACGGGATCATGATTGGTCAGATCCAGGCCTTTATCAATTATCTTGGTTTGATCATGTTCTCGTTGTTTATGATGGCCATGGTGCTGACGATGATTTCCAGGGCGGAAGCTTCTTCCAAGCGGATTGTGGAAGTTCTTTCTCAGGTGAGTGAGGTGCCTGAGGTCATGGAGCCTAGGGCTGTGCTTCCCATGAAGGGGAAGGTTGAGTTTCGGCATGTTTGCTTTCAATATTATCCCAGTGAGCAGGATTATGTTTTGAAGGATATTGATTTTGTGGTGCAGCCTGGGGAGACTGTGGCGATTTTGGGCGCCACTGGATCAGGAAAATCAAGCTTGATTCATCTTATACCCAGATTTTATGATGTAACCCAGGGTCAGGTTCTGATCGATGATGTGGATGTGCGAGAATGGGATCAAAAAGTGCTCAGGCAGCATATCGGCATGGCTTTGCAGGTGCCGATCCTTTTTTCCGGAACGGTAGAGGACAATCTGCGCTTTGCCAACGAAAAGGCCACACAGCAGGAGATGGAAGACAGCGCCAGACTTGCCCAGGCGCATGACTTTATTGTAGAAATGCCGGAAGGTTATCAAACGTTGTTGGGTCAACGGGGAGTGAATCTTTCCGGGGGCCAAAAACAGCGTCTTTCTATTGCCAGGGCTGTCATCCATGATCCGCAAATCATCATATTGGATGATTCAACCAGTGCTGTGGATGCAGAGACAGAAAGCAAGATCCAAAAATCAATGAACGAGCGATTTTCCGGACACACCAGCTTTATCATTGCCCAGCGTATCTCCACGGTTTTGGAGGCGGATAAGATTATTGTGCTGGATGATGGTATGATCAAGGGCATGGGGACGCATGAGTCCTTGATGGAAACCAATGCGATATACCGGGATATCTATGAGTCTCAGTTGGGGGGGATGTAGCATGAAAGATACCAATAAGACCTATAAGGTACCTCAGACCAAAGGTCCGGGCAGTGGGGGACCAGCGTCTCGTTTTGCCAAGGAAAAACCTAAAATCAAGAATCCCAAGGAGACGCTGACTCGTCTTTTTGGGTACGTGGGTGATCAGAAGATACGCATAGGGCTTACCTTGTGTTTGGTGTTGATGACCACGGGTCTGCATATCGTAGCTCCCATCATGATGGGCAAAGCGGTTGATGACTTTATTCTTCTCAAGGATGTGTCTGGTTTAAGCAGACTTCTTCTGGTGTTGTTTTTGTCGTATTGGGCCATTTCTCTTTTTACCTATTGGCAATCACTTCTGATGATTCATGTCAGCCAGTATGCGGTAAAAAAGTTGCGCAATGACCTTTTTCGCAAATTGCAGACCTTTTCATTGCATTTTTTTGATACGCATTCTCATGGGGACCTGATGAGTCGGATCACCAATGATATTGACAATATTTCGAATACGTTGTCCTCCAGTATGACCCAGCTCATGAGTGATCTTTTGACGCTGCTGGGCATCACGGTGATGATGTTTGTCATCAATTGGCAGTTGGCTCTTCTTACGGTCATCATGATTCCTGTGACCATGGTTCTGATGGGGTTGGTAGGAAAGAGAACCAGAAAGAATTTTTCTTCGCAGCAAGGGAATTTGGGCCAGATCAATGGTATGGTTGAAGAGTATTTTACCGGGCATCAGGTGGTGAAAGCGTATGGCCGAGAAGAAAAGATGCTGGAAGAGTTTCGAAAGAAGAACCAAGAGTTGGTGCAATCTTCCATCCGTGCTCAGATTTTTGCTGGTCTCATGATGCCTTTGATGAATTTTTTGAATAATTTTTCGTATGCTGTGGTGATTTCCGGCGGTGCCATGCTTCATGTCATGGGACTTGTTACGCTGGGGACCATTACGATTTTCATGACGTATGCCAAGCAGTTTGGCAGACCTCTTAACCAAATTGCCCAATTGTACAATACGGTACAGCTCTCCATTGCGGGCGCAGAACGGGTATTTGAAATCATGGATGAAGAGCCGGAAATCAAGAACATTGAGCAGGCCATTGATCTGGATACATTGCAAGGCAATGTTTTGTTTGATCATGTGGACTTTGCTTATGAGAAAAACAGGCCTGTTCTCAAGGATGTTTCTTTGTCAGTAAAAAGCGGTCAGATGATAGCGCTGGTGGGACCTACGGGTGCCGGAAAAACCACCATCGTCAATCTTTTGACGCGTTTTTACGATATTCAGCGGGGTCGCATCGTCATTGACGGACTGGATATTGGTTCTTTGAACAAGGAATCCTTGCGCAGAAGATTGGGCATTGTTTTGCAGGATACCTATCTGTTTACGGGCAGCGTCATGGAAAATATACGCTATGGGCGTTTGGAGGCCACAGATGAAGAGGTCGTGGAAGCCGCCAAACTTGCCAATGCGCATGTCTTTATTCACAGACTCCCGGAAGGGTATCAAACGCATTTGTCAGAGGAAGCGAGCAACCTTTCTCAGGGACAGAGGCAACTTCTTTCTATTGCGAGAGCTATTTTGGCCAATCCGGATATTCTGATTCTGGATGAAGCCACCAGTTCAGTCGATACCCGGACGGAGATCCACATTCAAGAAGCCCTACTGCATTTGATGCAGGGTCGGACCAGTTTTGTTATTGCGCATCGCTTGTCCACCATACGCAAGGCGGATCAGATTTTGGTTATTCAAGATGGCCGAGTTGTGGAGAAGGGTGATCATCACTCTTTGATGGCAGAACGTGGTTATTATTATCGTATGGTGCAAAGTCAATACAAATCGAAGGCCTCTTGATGGCCTGCCCACCAATCAAAAAAAAGGCTCCGGCCTTTTTTTTATGAGATAGGGGACACAAGGTCAAGAGTCGTTATATAATAATAAAGATAAGATAGTGTGAAGGTGGTAGCAAGATGGTGTATAAGAGACTGAAAATGGTCAGCTGGAATATATGGGATGCGCTCATTATGCTGGCTTCCATGGTTTTACTGCAGGAAATAGCACGTTTTTTTATAAGTCAGACTCCCATTGCCTGGACGCCGGCCTTTCGATTGTTGTGGGAGGTTGGACTGGCTTTGTTGGGATGTTTTGGACTTCATATGGTGTTTAAGCGATATTATTTTGGTTCTCTGCTTCAGGTTTCTTTCAATGCTGAGAAGCCTGGTTGGTATGTGCAGATAGGACTGATGGCGGGTGGGGTGTTGTTTTTGATCCTGAGCCTGGGTTACCCCTTTTTGTTGCAGAGGATAGGTGTTGCGGCACCGGCTGTTGCATATTTGTTTGAGATAGAGGCAGCGACAGGATTATGGGATCGGCTCTTTTTGGTCATTGGCTGGGTTATTTTTTTCCCTCTTTTGTCGGAGCTTGTTTTTCGGGGCTATTTGTACCAGGCCATGGAAAGCCAAAGAGGAAACAGCCAGGCGATATTGCTGGTAAGCTTGTTGTTTTCATTGTATTTTATGAATCTATATCTCGTGCTGCCTTGGTTTGTGGCCGGCATTGTGTTGATTCTGGTGTTTGAAATGACCAGTAGTCTGTATACGTCTGTGTTTACGCTGATGGTTTGGCAGGGACTTACGTTGGCTTTTTACTGGCTTTTTTGAGGTGTCTATGAAAAAAGCATTGATTGTTACGTTATCGACAGGGGGAGGCCACAATTATGCTGCGGCCTCCTTGGAAGAGAAATTGCATGAGGCCGGTTTTGCTACCTTTAAAAGTGATCCGTTTAAGGAGCAAGACAAGGTCCTGGATGTGTTGATTTCGGATGGCTATCGAACACTGGCCAAGACTTCTCCCATGTTGTATGGGCAGATGTATAAGGCAGCGGACAAGAACAGGGTCAATGAAGCTGTCATCCGGATCATTCAGAAGAAGAGTGAGAAAGGGATACTGGCGATCATTGACGAGCATGATCCAGATATCATTATTTCCACTCATCCTATCTTGACGTTTATTCTGGGTGCCTTAAAGGAGGAAGACCGGTTGCAGATTCCTTTGATGGCTGTGGTGACTGATTTTGAAGGACACCATACGTATACGGCCAAGCATCGCTATGTGGATGCTTATATCACAGGAAGCTTACACACCAAAGCGGATCTCATTGCCCGTGGTGTGCCTTCCCATAAGATTTTTGCTTATGGTATTCCTATTCGGCAGGAGTTTTATCTTCCCAGACCGGAAAAAGATGAGAATGAACCGTTTACCATTTTGCTGATGGGTGGATCCATGGGTGTGAAGCTGATGGAGCGCGTGTTGGAAAGTTTGGTGGCTATGCCGGCTTTTTTGCGTATTGTGGCCGTATGTGGCCATGATGAGTCTCTGTATAAACGGTTGATGCAGGCTTATGGAAAAGGGGCAGACAACAAAGAGATATTGATTTATGGTTTCTATCAGGATATTGCTGGTTTGATGGATCAGTCTGATCTGATGATTTCTAAGCCTGGTGGCCTTAGCGTTTCGGAAGCCATTGCCAAACGTATGCCCTTGATTATCCCTTACCTTATTCCCGGACAGGAAGAGGACAATGCTGATTTTCTTGATGGCGAGGGTGCCGCCATCAAGGTGGAAGATATCGGCAATATACCGAGCATTATTTCTATGATGATGGAGGTGCCCCATTTTCTAAAAGCCATGCAGGAAAACCTGGCCAATATTGCCAAGACACATAGCTTTGATGCCATTGTGGACAAAGCCAGAGAATTGGCAGACAAAGATAAGGTCAATGTGGATAGCAGGTTATCAGCTCTCATTTTTTATAATGGCTTTTTGCGTTCCAACGCAGATGGGGCCATGGCGTTGGAGCATCAGCTGCTATCGCACCACATTCAGGCGGTATCGATGGATTTGTTTCAGCATGTGGCGCCGGCATTGCATCGTAGCCTTTATCGTTCTATCGCGCACATGGCAGAACGCATCGATGTCCCAGAGTATCTTCTTTCTGTGCCCCGGTTTCGGTCAGAACTGGTGGAAGATGTGTTTGTGCGTATTTTCTTCCCCTTGTTTCGTCGTATTATGCGTCGTTATGAGCCCAAGATCATTTTTTCATTTTATCCAGAACTGGCGATACTCAGTGCTCGCTATAAAAAGCATTATGGAGAGGACTATCATTTGGTGTTGACGGTGTCTGAAATGCCGCACAATGCCTCCTGGCTGGTGCGTGGCGTGGATGCTTACATGGCAGCGGATCCAGTGATCAAGGAGCGTTTGTTGGCTTTGGGAGCGGAGGAAAGCAGAGTCCATTTGGCCAGTTTGCCCTTGGAAGTGGCACAGGAAGATGTGCCTAGACAGTCCTTTTTGAAAGAATCCATGCCTACGTTGGTCTTTTTTGGAGATTATCTGGAAAAATGGGAAAAACCGAAGCGCTTTTATGAATGGCTTAATGAATCGGGTTGGCAGACCATTGTGGTCAGTGGGGGAAGAAAAAAAATCCGCAAGGATTTGGCAAAGGGATATGCCAATATTCATGAAATCAAGGAGGTACGCACCATCCAGGAGGTGTTGTCTCATGCAGATCTGTTGGTGACCAAGCCTTTGTACATCACTGCGTATGAGGCTTTGCGCAATAAGGTTCCTTTGGTTGTCTATTCCACCCAAAAACAGCCGCTTTTGGATATTGTGCGCCGTACGGCCATGGTGGCCAGCAACATGGATGAGTTGAAGAGCATTCTGAAAACTTTCCTTGGATCAGAAGAAATGCAGACAGAGTTCAAACAAAAAATAGAGAAAACACTGGAGGCGTTGTCGATGGATCAAGCGTATGTGCAAGTAGCCCAATTGCTGATTGATGGAAAGTAGCCCTTCCTTATAAAGGGGAATCTTAGAATAGAGGTAACAAGGTTATGTTGAATAAAAAGAGTCTCTATACTGTTTTGGCTACGGATCTGACCCACGACGGGGATGGGGTAGCTCATATTGATGAACTGGTGGTATTTGTTCCGGGCCTTTTGCCCGGGGAAAAGGCCAGCGTCCGTCTGACCAAAATTAAAAAGACTTTTGCCCATGCTGATTTGGTGGAGTTAATCAAGCCCAGTCCATTTCGGGTTGATCCTCCATGCCCCTATTTTCATGAGTGTGGCGGCTGCAGTTTGCAGCATCTCACGTACAGTGCACAGCTTGATGTGAAGCGAAATACCCTCAATCAGGCGCTGCGGCGGATTGGTCATTTTGAAGGGGTTAATGCACTTCCCATGGTGGGTATGGATAATCCTTATCGCTACCGCAGTAAAGTCCAGTTTCAGGTGCAGGACTATCACCTGGGCTTTTTTGCCAAAAAATCCAAGCGCCTGGTGAAAATCAAGGATTGCCTTTTGATTCCTGGGGATATGACAGTTTTGAAGGGACAGATTGAGCAGGTGCTGCATGATCATGAATTGTTGGTGGAGCGGGTGGTCATTAAGAAAAGTGTCACGGAAAAACATCGAATGGTCATCTTTTATGGTGAGGTTCCGGGTAGTTCTCATTTAAAAAGGATCAAGATCATGGCTGAGGAACTAAAGAATGTAAGTAGTCTGATTTGGATGGATACCAAGGAGCATAAATATTATCATCTGGCCGGTGAAGATTCCATCGAAGAGGAAATTCTAGGGTATCGTTTTCGTATTTCGCCATTGGCGTTTATGCAGGTCAATCACGCACAGATGCAGGCGATGTATGCCTATGTGCTGAACAAGACTTCTTTGACCAAGGAGGATCAGGCCTTGGATCTTTATTGTGGGATGGGGAGTCTGACTTGTCATATCGCCAAAATTGCCAAACATGTGATTGGTGTGGAGATGGTGCATTCAGCCATTCGTGATGCGGAACTCAATGCCAGAATAAATAAGTTGGAAAATGTGGATTTCATTCTGGGCACCGTGGAGGAGGTTCTACCGAAAGGGTTGCCAGAGGATTTTCATGCCGATATCATCTTTTTGGATCCTCCTAGAGCAGGGGTTGATTCTGCTTCCTTGCAATCTGTTTTGCAAGTATTACCTCGTGAGATTGTTTATATTTCTTGCAATCCTTCTACGTTGGCTAGAGATTTGGCAATACTATGCCATGCAGGTCAATATGCTCTACAGGATGTTCAGCCGTTTGATATGTTCCCGCAAACGATGCATACAGAAACAGTTGTGTTTTTGGAGAGAAAATAGCAAGTAAAATTAAGGTGTTCAGGGATTATCATTCAAGTAGTTTCGTGTGTTTGTAGTCTTTGGGAACAGAAATATCATGGTAAGAGATTGATTTATAGGATGGTTTTGCTTTCATGGTGAAATCTTTTTGCAAAAGTAAATTGAAAGAGTTATTTAGGAACTGAAGATGAAAATTGTGAAAAGAAATCAGATAACTCACCTAAAAGATTTATTGAAAAATTAGATACTGAATTTATTTCACTTGAACTCAATAAACATGGGACCTGGTATTTATGATGGTACACAATTCAGTCTTGAGATTGACGTAACATAAATATTTGAGATCATCAACTCCCAGATATATGAATGAATTTTGCAAGTAAATTAGAAGGGTGAATGGGAAGAATTCAACTAATGTGTATTTGTATTGCAACCAGAGCAATTATTTTATTAAAAGGGGAGTTTTTATGAAAAAATTAATTATTATATTGATTTGTTATATTGTTTGTATTTCGGTAATAGGATGTTCAGAATCAGAAGTAATACAGTCTGAAAAAATAGGATCGTTGTATGATTTCAGCACTGAACAAGTAACAATTTATACCACTGATGTTGAATCTGATAAACCTCATAAGGAATTGAAAGAGAAGGCCGAAATTACTGATATGGCGGAGATTAATAAGGTGACAAATCTATTATTGAACGCTGATTTCCATAATTTAGAATTAGATGAACAAATTCCAGCCGAACCATATTATTATATTTGTTTCAATAATGGAACAATGATAAGCATGTTATCAGATGAATCGTATTGTAAGGTAATGAATTATCAGTATGACGAAATATCTAAATCGTTTGATTATGATAATTTCAATGGGCCTTTTTTATTAGATGATGAATTTTTCAATCTTATCGTTCAATTAATTAAGTGATATTTATTCTACAGGTTTTCATAGGAAACCCGATTATCTAGGTTTAACAGTCCATATGACAAAAAATTTTCCTTTATTGTCAACTTCCAGTAAAAAATGT
>DIET01000005.1 GCA_002418765.1 Peptococcaceae bacterium UBA5767
AGGGTTAAACCTCGTACCGGTTCGATTCCGGTCTCGGGCACCAAAAAAATATCAAATATGACAGCCGATTGCTTTTGCAATCGGTTTTTTGGTTTTGAAGAGGTATATGTGGTTGAAAAGGATGATTTAGTGAACGATAATATTTAGAAAATAAATAGGGAAGCAGTTTAAATATACAATGGGTGCATATCCGTGTCTTGGTATGCTTTATTCGTCTTGGTTGGAATAAGCTGTTGGAAAATAAATTCTGCGGATTTTGATTTTCTTGAAGGAAAAAGATTATGAGTAACGAATATTAAAAAATAGTGTAGATGTCTAACAAGTTAATTGGGCTAAACTTGCTGACATACAGTTTACTATTCTTTGGTGAAAACCAAAAACGGGAGGAAAAACATGAAAAACGTAAAAAAGTATCTTGTTGCCTTGATTGTGCTATCGATGGTTTTTTCCATGATAGGATGTAGTGGCGCTGATGTACCTGCAGAAGAGCCAGAAGACAATGAGCCGAGTGATGAGCAACCTGCAGAAAAGATCAAGGTTGGGATGATTTATATAGGCCCTCCAGGAGATGCTGGTTGGACTTATGCGCATGATGAAGGAAGAAAATATCTTGAAGCACAGATTCCTAATGTGGAAGTTATTTATGTTGAATCTGTTGCCGAATCGTCTGACTCAGAACGTGTTATGACTGAACTTGTAGAACAAGGTTGTGAAATTGTTTTTGCAACGAGCTTTGGTTATATGGATTTCATGTTGAATGTAGCCAACAAGTATCCAGATGTAGCTTTTTATCATTGCTCAGGTTATAAAACCACACCCAACATGAGCACTTATTTTGGCAGAATCTATCAAGCCAGATATTTGACAGGTTTGGTTGCTGGTTCTATGACGGAAGCCAATCAAATTGGTTATATCGCAGCGCATCCTATTCCTGAAGTGATTCGTGGAATCAATGCTTTTACCTTGGGTGTCAGAGAAGCAAATCCAGAAGCTACTGTGAATGTCGTCTGGACCAATACATGGTATGATCCCGCTAAAGAAAAGGAAGCTGCCAAAGGTTCATTGGATTCGGGTGTTGATGTGATTGCCCAGCATCAGGATACTCCGGGCCCGCAACAGGCTGCTGAAGAAGTAGGAGCGTATGCTATTGGCTATAATACCGATATGAGTTCATTCGCACCAAAAGCAAACTTGACATCGGCTGTATGGGACTGGGGTCCCTATTATGTATCAGCTGTACAAGCTGTATTGGATGGCTCCTTTGAAGAAGGTCAATACTGGGGCGGTTTGGCAGATGGGATTGTGGACATCGCACCTTTTAATGAAAGTGTCCCCGCTGATGTTGTTGCTTCAGTGGAAGCAAAAAAAGCAGAACTGATTGCTGGTGATTTTGATGTTTTTGACGGCCCTGTCAAAGATCAAGATGGTAATGTTGTGGTTGCTGAGGGAGAAACCTTATCTGATGGTGACTTATTGTCTATGATGTGGTTTGTTGAAGGGGTTAATGGAGTTATTCCAGAATAACCTATAGAATCCAATGAGAGGCTGGCAATAGCCAGCCTCTATTTTTAAGGAGGGGTGTTATGTCACAATTGGCTGTAAGAATGGTTGACATCCGTAAAACATTTCCTGGAGTGGTGGCCAATGATCAGGTCAATCTGGAAATATACCGAGGAGAGATTCATGCACTTCTTGGTGAAAATGGCGCCGGGAAAAGTACTTTGATGAATATCTTGACGGGATTATATCAGCAAGACAAAGGGGAAGTTTTCATCAATGATGAGTTGCGAAATTTTAAATCACCAAAGGATGCTATCGAGGCAGGTATTGGCATGGTTCATCAAAATTTTCGTTTGGTAAAACCATTTACAGTAACGGAAAATGTGATGTTAGGTCAAAAAAAATCTGCATTTTTGAAGTTGGATGAAGCTGGGGAAAGAATCAATGCTATTTCTTCAAAATTCGGGTTAAAGGTTCATCCAAAAGCCAAAATATGGCAATTGTCGGTAGGGGAACAACAACGTGTAGAAATTATCAAAATGCTTTATAAAGGTACTGATATTTTGATTCTGGATGAGCCTACTGCTGTTTTGACGCCCCAGGAAGTGAATGATTTATTTGAGATACTGCGTGGAATGGCTGATGATGGCAAGGCCATCGTATTTATTACCCACAAAATGCATGAGGTGATTGATTTTGCAGATCGTATCACAGTCCTTCGAGGTGGCTTAAGCATCAAGACTTTGTTGAAAAAGGAAACAGATGCCAGTGAGCTTGGGAAATTGATGGTAGGCAAAGAGTTTTTGTCTGGAAGAAAAAATACGATCAACACATGTGGAGACCGTTCTCTATCAATCAAGAAAGTGTCTGCGTTGAATGATAAGGGCTTGCCAGCACTTTCAGAATTCAGTTTGGACATCTGCAAGGGAGAAATTGTCGGTATTGCTGGGGTTGCAGGCAATGGGCAAAGAGAACTATCTGAGGTTATTACAGGATTAAGACCTGTTACCAGTGGCAATATTCAACTTGATGGTACGGAGTTGACCAAGAAGTCTATCAGGGAGATCATCGATTTTGGAGTTGCATTCATTCCTGAAGATCGACATGGGATGGGATTGGCATCAAATCTTACTGTTATCGACAATGCAATATTAAAGGAATATCGATCATCCCAATATGGTTCTCGTTTGCTGGATTTAAAAAAGTTGCGTGAAAAAGCGCAATGTCTCGTAGATGACTTTGATGTGAAAATACCCAATGTGGATTGCCCTGTAAAATTAATGTCAGGAGGTAACTTGCAGAAGCTCTTGCTGGCGAGAGAAACCAGTATTGAGCCCAAATTGGTTGTTGCAGTTTACCCTATTCGGGGTCTGGACATTGGTGCGACAGATTTTGTTCATAATGTTCTCATTGAACAGAAAAATGCCGGAGCGGCTGTTCTTTTGATATCTGAGGATTTGGATGAGATTTATAAGATGGCGGATCGTATTGCCGTAATGTATGAAGGTAAGCTGATGGGGATACTATCTACGGAAGATGCTGATATTGGTGAAGTAGGTATGATGATGGCTGGAGCCAGGAAAAAGGAGGATGCGTAGATGGATGTGAAAAAAGAGCGTAAAACCAAAATCGTATTCGAAAAAAGGCTTCAAGTGCCAACTTGGATTAATTTGGTCGTTCCTATTGTATCCGTGTTTTTTGCCCTAGTATTCAGTGGTATATTCTTGAAACTTACAGGACAAAGTCCTTTGACGGTCTATCTTGCCATGTATAGAAGTGCCTTTGGAAGTGCGTACGGATTTTCTGAGACTTTGGTGAAGGCGATTCCTTTGATGCTGACTAGTTTTGGTGTGGCCATAGCGTTTAAAATGGTTATCTGGAACATTGGAGCTGAGGGGCAACTTCTTTTGGGAGCCTTGGCTTCTACTGGTATCGCTCTGGCTTTTCCTGATCTTCCTAGGATATTATTGATTATGATGATGATTGCGGCTGCTATGATCGCAGGCGGGTTATGGGCGTTGATTCCCGGATTTGCGAAAGCACAGTGGAATGTTAATGAAGTGATTACTTCCCTGATGCTCAATTATGTGGCCATCAATGTGGTTGATTATTTTGTTTATGGACCATGGAAAGATACGGCAGGTTTTGGATTTCCACAAACGGCAACCTTTTCTCAGAATGCCTGGCTCCCTACCTGGGGAACGACCAGAATTCACTTCGGATTGATTATTGCTTTGGTCATCTCCATCTTATTATACATAGTGTTGAATAGAACAAGATGGGGTTATGAGGTGAAGGTGATTGGTGAAAGTAGAAATGTTGCCCGTTACAGTGGAATGAGTATTAAAAAGAATATTTTGTTGGTTATGCTGTTATCAGGAGCCTTGGCAGGAATGGGTGGTATGTTGGAAGTTTCTGGAGTAGTCCATAAGCTTGATCCTCATTTGTCTATCGGGTTGGGCTATTCTGCCATTATAGTAGCTTGGCTGTCGCGTCTTAATCCTTTTGTTATCGTAATTGTATCCATGTTGTTTGGTGGTCTCATCAATGGTGGATTCTCGATACAGATGTTTGGCATCCCAGCAGCGACAGCCACCATGTTGCAGGGGGCGATTTTGTTCTTCGTCTTGGGTGGTGATATTTTCGCCCGTTATAGAATTAAAATGATTAAGTAAGGGAGGACAACATGACTTTTAATATGTTAATTGCCATTTTGGCAGCGGCTATTTCAACGGGAACTCCCATACTTTTTGTTGCTTTGGGAGAGATCATTGCTGAAAAATCTGGTGTGCAGAATCTAGGGCTGGAAGGGATGATGCTCGTGGGTGCTGTGACGGGTTTTATTGTCGGTGCATCGTCCTTGAATCTATTTATGGCCATTTTGGCTGCAGCGCTTGGTGGTGGAGTACTGGCATTGTTGCATAGCTATGTGACCATTACGTTGAAGGCCAATCAGGTGGTGAGTGGCTTGGCTTTGACAATTTTCGGAACGGGTTTGTCAGGCTATCTGGGCAAGCCGTATGTAGGAATGCCAGCACCTGTTAAATTTGACAGTGTGGCGATTCCATTTTTATCCGAAATTCCAGTAGTTGGTCCCGTTTTTTTTAATCACAATGTTTTGGTGTATTTTTCTTATGCGTTGGTCTTCTTGCTTTGGTTCTTTGTTTATAGAACCAATTTTGGATTGAATCTGAGGGCGACAGGGGAAAACCCTGGAGCGGCGGATTCGCTTGGAGTTAACGTTTTTGCTTTACGTTATGTGTATACTATTTTTGGTGGTATGCTGGCTGGGGTTGGTGGAGCTTACTTGAGTTTGGCTTCAGCACCAAGTTGGGTAGAGAATATGTCGGGTGGGCGTGGTTGGATTGCCATTGCATTGGTTATTTTTGCTATTTGGAATCCTGCGCGCGCCATTTTTGGAGCGTATCTCTTTGGTGGTGTTGAAGCCTTAGGATATCGTTTGCAAGCGATAGGGGTAACTGCTTCGCCATTTATTCTTAATATGATGCCATACCTTCTCACGATTGGTGTTTTGATTCTGGTTACCATCAGTAGTCGTACCAAGCATATTGGGGAGCCTGAATCACTGGGTATACCTTATGATCGAGAAGAACGCTAAAAAAGTTCAAGCCAATGCGTCGTGCATTGGCTTGAACTTTGAGTAAAAATGGAGATGACGATGAAAACAATTATAAAGGATATTGCCTATTTGGTAGCGGGGGGGAAGACGGGTCAAATACAACGAAATGTGGACATGCTCATCGAAGATGGTATGATCACAGGCATAGGAAGAGATTTGCAAAATGATCAGGCTATGCTTTTGGATGCCAGTGGTATGATTGTATATCCTGGTTTGATCAACACGCACCATCATTTTTATCAGGTTTTGACCAGAAATATCCCGGAGATCCAAAACCTGGAGTTGTTCGATTGGTTACTTTGGTTATATCAACGCTGGCGTCACTTGACGCCAAGAATGCTTTATGATGCCAGTATGGTAGCCATGGGAGAATTGGTCCAGTTTGGTTGCACCACCATGGTCGATCATCATTATGTATTTCCAAAGTATCAAAGTGGGATGCTGGAAGCCCAATTTGAGGCAGCAGAGAAGCTAGGCGTTCGTTTGCATGCATGTAGGGGCTCCATGTCTTTAGGTGAATCAAGGGGTGGGTTGCCCCCAGATGATTTGGTGCAAAATGCCACTGAGATTTTGGAAGACAGTCAACGGTTGATAGATGCTTTCCATGATCCTAGTATCAATTCCTTCAGACAAATCATATTGGCTCCTTGTTCGCCGTTTTCTGTAGACGCAGAACTTATGCGTCATAGTGCACAATTGGCCCGAGACAATAGCGTTTTATTGCATACTCATCTTGCTGAAACCGAGGATGAGGTTCAGTATTGTTTGGATGCATTTGGGAGAAGGCCTTTGCTTATATGGAAGATTTGGGATGGATTGGAAATGATGTTTTTTTTGCACATGGAATATATTTCAATGATCAGGAGTTGGATTTACTGGCCAAAACTAAAACGGGAGTGGCTCATTGCCCCATTTCCAATATGAAGCTTTCTTCGGGAGTTGCGCGTATTGCTGAAATGATGGCAAAAGGGGTGCCTGTGGGACTGGGTGTGGATGGTAGTGCCAGCAATGATGCTTCCAATCTCGCCAATGAACTACGGATAGCATATCTGTTACAAAGATTGTATTATAAGGCTAATGCTCCTACGGGGGCTCAGTTGCTTCATATTGCAACCCAGGGAGGTGCTGATCTCTTACATCGCGAAGATATAGGAAGTCTGGAAGTAGACAAATGTGCTGATCTTTTCATGGTGAGCAAAGATCGCTTATCCTTGGCGGGCTGTTTTGATGATGTGGCTGCTATACCAGCAACTATCGGATTTCAAGAACCGGTGGATTTGACTATGGTGGGAGGAAAGGTCATATACAGGAACAGAAAATTTGAGAATGTGGAGATGAATGGGCATATCTCAAAGGTCAATCGTCATAGCAGTATTTTGCGTTAGATTATATTTTTTAATGGAAATAAGAAGGAATCGTTTATGTTCTGTCGAATAATAAATCGTGTTACAAAGTTAATCGTTTAACTGGCATATCGTTCAGCATCTGAATGCTGTCAGATGGCGATCAACTGTTTATATTGCACGTTTTTTAAAGGGGAGGACACGATGAAAAAACTGTTAGTAGTAATCTTGATGTTCATGATGGTGTTTGGAAGTGTGGCATGTCAGGCGACAGAGGATGCACCGGTAGTCGAAGAACCGGTGGCAGAGGAGCCTGTGGTAGAGGAGCCTGTTGAGGAACCGTTGAAGGTAGCTGCTTTGTTATCTGGCCCTATCAATGATATGGGATGGAATGCATCTGCGTATGAAGGCTTACTGATGCTAGAAGATTCTTATGGCTGCGAGATCAGCTATTTGGAGAATGTTGCTCAGTCTGATATGGAAGAAAATTTCCGTAATTATGCGTTGCAGGGCTATGATGTTATTTTTGGGCATGGCTTTCAGTTTGGCGATGCAGCCACCAAAGTAGCTGCAGAATTCCCGGATACAGATTTCATTATTATTTCCAGTGATATTTCCAATGGAACGAATTTGGGATCAGCCAATACCAAAAACGAAGATCAAGGGTTTATTGCGGGTGCCTTGGCAGCCATGATTTCTGAGACCGGCATGGTTGCCGGTTTAGGCGGCATGGATATTCCGCCGATCCGATCCTCAGTCGTTGGTTTTGCCGCTGGCGCAAAATATATCAATCCCGATATTGAAGTGAAGACCGTATTAACTGGTAGCAACGATGATGTCGGTAAAGCTAAGGAAACGGCACTTGCCTTGATTGATGATGGAGTGGATGTTATTTTTGCCAATGCCAATCAAGCTGGACTTGGATCCATAGAAGCTTGCCAGGATCGCGGTGTATGGTCAATTGGTTCTAACCAAGACCAGAATCCATCAGCCCCTGAAACAGTGGTGCAGAGTATTATTAAGAGTACACCACAATTGTTTAATTATGTTGTTGGGCTGATTGTGGATGGCACGTATGAAGCGAAATTCCATGGATTGGGTGTCAAAGAAGGAGCCATTTTCCTATCAGACTGGCATGGATTTGATGAGACGTTCCCAGAGGCTGTAGCTGAGTTGGATGAAGTGATTCAGGGCCTAGCTGATGGATCCATACAATATGATCCGAGTGAGTATGATTTTTAAGAAATAGATGTTTTGAACCGGCTAAAGTATACTTAGCCGGTTTTTTATTGTTTAGGGGTAGAAGGGAAGGGAAAATATCTATCGAATAAGATATAATAAGAATAAATATCTTGTTAGACGAAGGAGAATACTATGAGTCAGCCAGGACAACAAATTCCAACGCCACACATCGAAGCGCTGATAGGTGAAATCGCCAGTACAGTTCTTATGCCCGGAGATCCTCTGCGCGCAAGGTTTATGGCAGAGAATTATTTGGATAATGTGGTTCAGTTCAACCGTCTTAGAAATATGTTTGGTTATACCGGAACCTACAAAGGACACGCCGTTTCTGTGATGGGATCTGGGATGGGTATGCCTTCCATGGGTATTTATTCTTACGAACTCTTCAAATTTTATAACGTGGAAAATATTATTCGTATTGGTTCGTGTGGAGCTTACTCTTCGGATTTGGACCTCTTTGATACTATTTTGGCCAAAGCAGCCTACAGTGAATCCACTTATGCCAAAGTTCAAAGTGGGTATGAAGATGCGACAGTTTATCCATCTCAATCGATGAATCAGTTACTTACCCAAGTAGCTGAGGAACATCAGATAGAGTTAAAGGAAGTGTTGATTCATTCTTCAGATGTATTCTATGTTCAGGATCCGGATGTGACTAGGCAGTTCATGTTAGAAAAAAAAATCAAAGCCGTAGAGATGGAGGCTTTCGCTTTATTTGCCAACAGTCATATATTGGGGAAAAATGCAGCCTGTATATTGACGGTATCTGATTCGCTGGTGAATGGTGAAGTTACAACAGCATCGCAGCGTGAAACCGCTTTTACCAACATGATGCATTTGGGGTTGGAAGCGGCTATACGATTATAGAGTGAAGGGGGTTTAAGATGAAAAAAATAGTATTCATTGTTTTCTCGGTTATTGTGATTGCTTTTGCTTGGTTCTATTCTGATTTGTGGCTTGAACATCAGTCTGAGTTGGACAATACGGTTATTCTACAACGTGAGATTGCTGAATTAAAGGACAATGAAGAAGTTTTACAGGAACGTTTACAGGAACAAATGATGCTGAAAAATAACGAGAAAATGTTAGTAACACAGCTGAAAAAAGAATTAGAATTGGCCTTGATGCCTGTTTCTTTAGCATTGGATCATAAGAATTCGGATGCTTCTCAGCGTTTTTTACGAGAGAATGCCAATCTCTGGTTTTTGCCCGGTGAAGATCAAGCGATGATTACTGTGGTTGAGAAAGGAACCTTGGTCAAGGTTTTTCAAGAAACAGTGAATTTGGAGACGCAAGAAGTATATCTATATGTAGAAATTCCCAATTATGCTGATCCCACGAGCATAAGAGGATATATTTTGAAAGATAAAGCCATTTATTTCACACCGGATTTAGAAAAAGAGGTTATCAATCCAATTAAAATATCCAAAGGGAGTACGGTTATGGAAGGGGATGGTGATTCTCTTCAAGAAATCGTACTGGAGGAAGACTTGACGGGTTATTTACTTCGTATGGAAGCTGATGTGGTGGTCTTGGGTACCTATGGCGGCAGAGAGGTCAGGACGGCTTTGAAAAATATAGTTTATCCTGAATCTAGTATTGATTGAACGAAAATGAAGTTATGATAATGTGTACCACATTGATGCAGGGCCTATCTTTGCTACAGATTAGGCCCTGTATGTTTTTGGTATACGAGTCGTATCATGATCTGATCACGTTGTCTCTTTGGTGGTATTGCTTTTTGAATCAATGAAATGGTAGTCCGTCAATTGATAGACATAATAGTTTAACCAATTGGAAAACAGAAGATGCGCATGACCTTTCCAATTCATATCAATGCCTTGTTTTGGTTCGTCATTCTTAAAGTAATGCTCCGGCATATTGATAGCAAGTCCTTTGTTTAAATCACGATAGTACTCTTTGGCTAGTGTATCTCGGTCGTATTCAGGATGCCCAGTAATATAGAAGTTTTTTCGAACTCGATCAGCAACAATATAAATGCCAGATTCTGGCGATGAGGAAATAACTTGCAGATTTGGTTGAGCATAGACAGCTGCTTCGGATACTCTAGTGTGTCTTGAATGAGGAACCTCGAAATGGTCATCAAAGCCGCGAAAGAGTGGCTCATTGGCATCTACGATGCTATGTTGATAAATGCCAAATAATTTTTTTGGTAAAACCTCTTTATCGATCCCATAATGCGTGTAGAGCGCTGCTTGCGCTGCCCAGCAGATGAAAAAACTTGAAAAAACATTGTCTTTTGCCCATTCTAGAATATCGCAAAATTCATTCCAGTAAGTTACTTCCTCATAGGGTAGAGTTTCTACAGGAGCGCCAGTAACAATCATGGCGTCGTAACGATGCATTTTGATGTCATCCAATGTTTTATAAAATGCTTCCAAATGGTTTTGGCTTGTATTTTTTGATTCATGACTAGCCATATGCAACAGGGTAATTTCCACTTGTAGCAGAGTATTGCCCAATAGGCGCAGTAATTGCTCTTCTGTGACCTCTTTTATAGGCATGAGATTCACAATCAATATGTGCAGTGGACGAATATCTTGGTGTAAGGCACGTTCTGCGTTCATAACAAATATGTTTTCGTTGCGTAGTGTTTTATTTGCTGGGAGATGTTTGGGTATGATTACTGGTGACATAATTACTCCTGATCAAGGCCTAAGGAGAAGTCTGTAATCAGATCCTCTAGGTCTTCAATTCCTACAGATACACGTATCATATCGGGTGATACACCGGCATCTATTTGCTGTTGTTCTGTCAATTGCCGGTGGGTTGTACTGGCGGGATGAGTGACGATGGTTCGATTATCCCCCAGATTGGCTACCAGATTGGCTAACTCTACTTTGTTGATAAAAGATTTTCCGGCATTACTCCCACCCTTTATACCAAATGCCAGCATTCCGGATGCTCCGTTGGGTAGATAGCGTTTGGCAAGTTTATGGTAGGGACTGCTTGCGAGTCCAGGGTATGATACATAAGTTACCTGAGGATGACTCTCCAGAAACTGGGCCAAACCTAGTGCATTTTCGCAATGTTTTTTCATGCGAAGAGGCAAGGTCTCTATGCCCATGGCAATGATCCAAGCATTAAATGGGCTTAGTGCCGAGCCTACATCCCGAAGAACTCCAACACGCGCTTTGATTATGAAAGCCAGGGAACCAAATGTATCCCAATACTGTATTCCATGATAGCTTGGATCAGGTTCTGTCAGTTCTGGGAATTTTCCGTTGTTCCATGAGAAGTTGCCTAAGTCGACGATGATACCACCCAAAGCATTTCCATGTCCACCAAGATATTTGGTGGCAGAATACAGAACAATATTGACCCCATGATCCTTGGCTCTGAATAATGCAGGGGTAGCCAATGTATTGTCGAGTATGAAGGGAACCCCAATCTTCTTTGCCACGGAGGAAAGTTTATCAATATCTAGGACGTTCATTAGTGGGTTGCCGATTGTCTCTGCATAGATGGCTTTGGTGTTGTCTTTTGCGTAGCTAAGAATTTCTTCTTCACTTAATTCGGGGTTGATGAAGGTCACATCGATGCCATAATGTTTAAATGTATTGCTGAATAAACTGTGTGTTCCTCCATACAAGGTGCTTACAGATAGAATGTGCTCGTGTTGTTTCACAATGTTGGTTAATGCGATGGTGATGGCTGCCTGACCACTGGAGACAGCGAGAGCACCAACGCCTTCATCAAGAGCATTGACGCGTGCGGCAACGGCATCCATAGTTGGATTGGTTAATCTAGAATAGATATTCCCAAATTCCTTTAAATCAAATAAGTTGGCAGCATGATCGGCACTGTCAAAATGGAATGCTGTGGAAGGATAGATTGGCATGGTGGCTGCACCGGTGCTATCTGCTTCATAACCACTTCTGACGGCAAGTGTAGCCAATTTGTAATCTTTATTCATCTTATCCTCCTTAAAACGTTGATACCCAATCAAAAAGATTGGTTTTTGTAATCATAACAGGATTGCTACTTGATGTAAAGTAGGATGTTTGTTTTTTTATTTTAGCATATAATATAATCAAGTCAGCGTAGAATAGATGTGGTAGAATATATGAATCGTCATTGTTGATACTGCGAACGATATGATGACAGATGTTGTAATTTTTTTATTGGAGAAAGGGAAAAGGATGAAGGATTTACAAAATAAGATATTGGTTGAGGGAACTGTGATCGGTTCAGAAATTTTGAAAGTTGACTGTTTTTTGAATCATCAATTGGACATTGATTTCTTAGGTAAGGTGGCTCAAGAGTTTTATGAACGATTCAAAGATAAGCCAATCGATCGAATTTTAACGGTTGAGGTTTCTGGAATCGCTATTGCAGCTTTGGTCGCCCAACATTTTCATGTACCTGTCGTTTTTGCTAAAAAGCTGCAATCAAAAACATTGAATGAAGATATGTTTATATCTAAGGTGTATTCTTTTACAAAAAGAGTGGATTACGATATTCGCGTGTCCAAAAAGTTTCTTCATGCTGGAGATCATATTTTGCTTATTGATGATTTCCTTGCCAAAGGGCAGGCTGTCTTGGGGTTGATTGATATTTGCGAACAGGCGGAGGCTGTTATAGAAGGCATTGGCATCGTTATCGAAAAGGATTTTCAGCAAGGGGGTAGTCTAATTCGTGCCAAAGGCTATAATTTGGTTTCTCTTGCTCGGATTATGAATATGAATGAACAAGAAATTATTTTTTGGGAGGAAGAAGATGTATAAAAAAATATTATTGTCTGTGGACGATTCTGATTATTCTAAAAAAGCTGCCAGACAAACATTAGAATTTGCCCGTTTGAATCATTCAGAAGTGACTGTCATTAACGTGGTGGTACCCATTGGTGGTGTGGCTCATTATGAACGCCTTTTTACCATGGTACCTCAGGCCAATGAGGTTTACGACGATATTGGAAAGGCTGTTTTGCTGGACATGGAAGAGATTTTTGATCATTATGATTTGGCAGAATTTCAATTGCTTCACGGAGACCCGGCAACGGAAATCATAGAGTATGCCAAAGATGGATATGATCTTTTGGTTCTAGGAGCACATGGGAGCAGTGGAAGAGGACTTTTTTCTATGGGCAGTGTTGTTTCGAAAGTAATCTACCATACGGATGTGTCTGTTTTGGTTGTGAAGTAGGAGTCTACGATTCCTACTTTTTCTTTTGACGAAACATCGGATTTCTCCTATAATAGATTAGTCGTATATACATGTTTGGTATGTGGATCAATGGCCATCAGTACCGGGAAAATGATCTGCTCTTGGTTATCAGCACGATAGGTGTCACGCAATAATATGAAGAGTCATTATGCTTGCGGCTTATTGTATGGCGTCGATTAAGGTGAGAAATGGAAACTGACACAAAAAGGAGAATCATGAATGAGTGATGTGAGAAGAAGGCTGAATAGGTTATTTAGAAATGGGAAATCCTTGGTCGTGGCATGTGATCATGGCATGATTGGTGGGCCCATTGCAGGAATAGACAATATGGGTCGTTGTCTGGATCAAGTGATTGCAGGAGGAGCGGATGGCGTCATGGTTACCTATGGTACGGCAATACGTTTCCCGGAAAAGCTATCCCAAGTAGGACTCGTTTTACGAATCGACGGGACGTCTAGCATTCTTTCGCCTAAACCTGGTGCTGGTTCAGCATGGTATTCCATAGAAGATGCATTGAGAGTTGGAGCAGAGGCTTTATGTGTAACTTCTTTTACAGCAACCGAATATGAGGAGGAACATCTGAAAACGTTGGCTGCCGTGATACGCCAGGGACATGAATTTGGAATTCCTGTTATGGCAGAAATGATGCCAGGCGGCTTTGATGCTGGTCCTGAGCTTAGAACACTGGCCCATATGAAGACCACGGCCAGAGTGGCAGCAGAGTTAGGGGCAGATTGGGTTAAAATACCCTATTGCGAAGATTTTCAAGAAGTGGTAGACAATTGCTATGTTCCCGTGGTGGTCTTAGGTGGTGCGACAGACCCGGATTCTTACAACGTTTTGAAGATGATAGAAAAAGGGATGAAGTCTGGTGGAAGTGGAGCTACAGTTGGCAGGAATATTTGGCAATCTGCATATCCCAAGGCCATGACCAGTGCTATTGCTCATATTGTCCATGATGGCTGGACTGCAGAACAGGCAAAGGAGCTACTAAAGTGATGGACAGCTTGATGGAGGGGATGAAGGGTGTCATTCTAGATATAGACGGAACTTTGTTTCGTGGTGATGAGCCATTGGTCGATTTGGTGGCTTTGTTTTCCTTGTTGAACAAAAAAAAGCTAGGGTACGTGGTGGCTACCAATAATACCAAATCAGCAAGAAGTTATCAGCAAAAGTTTAAAGATCATGGATTGCATTTATCTACAGACCATATTTTTACATGTACAGATGCTACAGCAGATTATCTTAAGTTGCATTATCCCAAGGGAGCAGATGTTTTTGTCATTGGGAAAGAGGCACTAAAGGAAGAAATTGCCCAAAGAGGGTTTCAAATTTTATCAGGTCGCGAGAGAGACGCTCGAGTCGTGGTCGTTGGTGGCGATTTTGATTTAACTTATGAAAAATTGAAAAATGCTGTTTTACATATTCAGGAGGGGGCGAGATTGATTGGAACCAACCCTGACATGTTGATACCAACAGAAGAAGGTCTGGTCCCTGAAGCAGGCACAACATTGGCTGCGATTGAAGCAGCCACAGGAAGTCACCCCATTATAATTGGAAAGCCCGAACCAATATTGTTTGAAATGGCTGTAGCCAAAATGGGATTATCTCCGAAGGAAGTCATAATGATTGGAGACCGTTTGGATACCGATATCAAAGGAGCAAAACAGGCAGGGCTGTATTCTCTTTTGGTGGAGACGGGTGTGGATTCCCGCAAGAGCGTTGTTGAGAAAGGGATTCACCCTTATGGTATTATTGCAAATTTGGATGAGTTCATGAAAATATTGAAGGAGAGCCGTTAGGCTCTTTTTTTTACTTGGCATGATGCCCAGATTATGGTAAAATAAAACCGGTTCCAAAGAGAGGTGTGGTGAGCCCATTGAACAAAAGAGTAACCATCAAGGATGTGGCCAAAGAAGCCGGTGTTGCCAAATCAACGGTGTCTAGGACATTTAATGCTGGTGAATCGGTTTCTCCGGTTACCAAAGAAAAAGTATTGCGCATTGCGACACAATTGGGATACAGTCCCAATCCTTTGGCGCAGGCATTGTCTGTTTCTTCAACAAAAACAGTGGCTATTGTGATTCCCAATATGGAATCAATTCATATAAGTCAAGTTACAAGAGGTGTTATCAATACACTGAGCAAGCATGGTTATTCTGTGATTACAGTTGATACCTCAGAAAATTTTGGAATGCAAACAAGCGTTCATAAACCTTTGGCCAATCAACTTGTGGATGGAATTATCAATTGCTATGCTTCGGCCAATGATGAGATTAAACAATTGAGTTTGATGAAACCAGTGGTTTGCATTGGGGATAAACCAGATGGCTATGAAGCTGATTATGTGGGCATTGATTATGAGCAGGGGTATCACAGGTTGTGTCATTATCTAAAAGAGAAGAACAAGAATAACATTTGTCTGATCAATGGACAGAGAGACAGATATGCCGTAGGGAGATCGGAAGATTTTCAGAGGATTGCTCGGTCTTTGGGGCTTAGTATGGTAGATGAATGGGTGCTTTATGCCAATTGGACGCCATATTCTGGCTATCAGGCAATGCAGGAGCTGCTTTGCAGGGAGGAGAAGAAGCCGGATGTTGTGGTTTGCGCCTCTGACATGGTGGCTTTGGGTGCGCTAAAAGCAATCAACAATGCCGGTTATCGTGTTCCTGAGGATATAGCAATATGTGGAATGGATGATTCTATGATTAGCAAATATACCATACCATCATTAACAACGCTTAAGTTTTCACCTTATAGATTGGGTAAAAAAGCAGCAGAAGTGATGTTGGAGCGTTTGAAAAACAAAGATTTAGTACGAACAGAACATGTAATGAGCGTTGATGTTGAAAAGAGAAACTCAGTCTCTAGGGATGAGGATCATCTTGAGCAATGGAAAGGGGAAAATGATGAGTAAAAAATTCTTTATGCCAACCAAAGTTTTTCATGGTCAAGGAAGTTTGAAAGAATTAAAGAACTTGCTTCAGAAAGAGGACAATGTTTTTATCGTGACCGATAAAGTGCTTGTCGGGATTGGCATAGCCAAAAAAGTGATGGATATCCTTGAAGAGAAATCTATCCGATACACTGTATTCAGTGAGGTACCTGTGAATCCTCATGAGGATTCTGTGCAAAAAGCAGTGGAACTGGCCAAAAAGAATGGTTGCAATGCTGTTATAGCGTTGGGTGGAGGGTCGCCACTGGATGTCGGTAAAATGGTTGCCTTTTTATTAACCAACTCAGGAACATTGGAAGAGTATCAATGGGATAACAAACCGACTGAAGCACCTATGGCAAAATTGATCAATATTCCAACTACGGCAGGAACAGGCAGCGAGGTAACCGCTACGGCTGTTATCATTAGCAGAGATACCAAAAAAGGAATCAAGCGGGATGATTTGTTTGCTTATGCCGCAATTATTGATCCATTGCTCATGGTCAGCATGCCACCGCATATTACCTCAACAACAGGAATAGATGCTTTTACTCATGCTTATGAATCATTTGTAGGCTTAGGTTCAAATCCAGTGACTGATGCCTGGGCTATTGAGGCTATGCAACTCATTATTGAATACTTGCCCAGAGCATATGTGAATGGCGAGGATTTAGAAGCCCGAGAAAAAGTTTCCATAGCTGCTGTATTGGCGGGTGTGGCCATGGATCAGGCTGGACTGGGATTTATTCATAGTTGCTCCGGTCCGGTGGCCAGTTATTATGATGTTCCTCACGGATTGTCCAATGCTGTTTTCTTACCTTATGCACTTCGCTTCAATATGCTAGCCAATTTGGATAAACACGTAGCCATAGCAGAAATGTTTGGGATGGATGTGTCTGGCTTGAGCAAAAGGGAAGCCGCCGAATTGGCTGTGGACGCAGTAGCGCAATTCCTTGATGATTTGGATATTCCAGAAGGCTTATACAGCTATTTCCAAAAAGATGAGGACATAGCGGTGTTTGCTGACGCTGCTTGTAACATGTTTTTGATGAAGAATAATCCAAGAAAACCCAAAGTAGAAGAACTCATTCCTATTTTTGAAGCCATATTAAAGGAGTAGCCTATGTCAAGCATTAAAGATTTGAGAACGTTCATGGAAATCATGGAAAAGAATAGCCAGATGGTTCATATCGAAAGAGAAGTTTCCATCAATCATGAGATAGGGAACGTCATTCGGGCATGCGAAAATGCAAATACCGGAGCGCCTTATTTTGAGCATGTTGCAGGTTCTTCATTCTCCTTGATTGGAGGCGTACTCTCCAGCATGGATCGCATAGCTCTTGCGATGGAATGCACAAAGGAAGAAATCGTTGGGAAATTGATGGTAGCTTTGGAGAATCCTATTGCACCTGTGAAGGTGGAAACGGCACCTTGTCAGGAGAATATTATCTTGGGTGAAGATGTTGATTTGGGTATACTGCCTATTCCTATTCATGCTCCCAAGGATGGGGGAGCCTTCATTACAGGCGGAGTCATCGTTTCAAAGGAGATTGGTGGAATCAAACAGAATCTTTCATTTCAAAGAATGCAAGTCAAAGGGAAAAACAAATTGGGTATTATGATCAATGAATGGCGGCATTTGAAAGAGTTCTACGATGAAGCGGAAAAAGAAGGGAAAGCATTGCCAATATCCATCGTCATTGGAGCTGATCCTATGGTTTATGTAGGTGCTGGACTTCGTTACAACGGCGATGAATTGGAAGTTGTGGGATCGATTCGCAAGGAAGCTGTTCAAGTGATCAAATCGATTACCAATGATATTTATGTTCCGGCAACCGCAGAAATCGTTGTGGAAGCGCAGATTGAACCTGGTATTCGGGAAAACGAAGGACCATTGGGTGAGTTTACGGGACATTATAGTGAACCTTGGCCATCACCGATTCTCACTGTCACAGCAATTACACATAGAAATGAAGCGATTTATCAGACGATTGCTGGAGCTTCTTTTGAACATATCAATTTAGGTGGTGTTGTTCCAAGAGAGCCATTGGTGATGAAACACTGTACTTATGTTTCTTCTGGTGTGAAAGATGTGCATCTGGCACCGTATGGAAGTGGCTTCTTGGCTCTGGTAAAAATGAAAAAATCAAATCCTGGTGAACCCAAAAATGTTGCTATGGCAGCCATGATCAGTTATGTAAATATAAAAAATGTTATTGTGGTCGATGAGGATGTTGACATCTACAATCCGGCCGATATTCTTTGGGCAATGAGTAATCGGGTTGTTCCCGAAAAAGATATTTTTTACGTACCACATTCACAGGGGCATGAGTTGGATCCTACTTCAGATAATCGGGGCGTTCAAACCAAAATGGGCATTGATGCAACGCTAAATGAAGATAGCAAGGGACTGGAAAGAGTTGTTTATGATCCTGTAGATTTGAATAAATATTTCTCATAAATACAAAGAAAAGGACCCATGCGGTCCTTTTCTTTGTATAATGAAAAGGAGGAGTTCTTATGTACTTTTTTTTAACTTTTGATGGAGCACCGCATGCACCCTATACAAATAGAATCTTGGATGTCTTAAAAGAGCATCAGGTAAAAGCTACTTTTTTTGTTGAAGGACATCGAATTGCAGGGCAAGAGGGTTTATTACGTAGGATATTGGCAGAGGGACATACTATAGGGAATCACACTTTTTCCCATCGAATCCTAACAGAACTATCTATGGAAGAAGCGATAGAGGATGTGGAGCGATGCTCTGAAGAAATTCAACGTGTGACTCATATGAAACCAAGAGCTTTTAGACCGCCATGGGGGAAAATTGATGTTTCTGTTGCCGAAGAGTTGATCAAGAAAGGTTATATTCCCATTTGTTGGAATGTTTCAGTTCGAGATTTTCTTCTGGATAATAACCAAGAAGGAGTTGAAGAATTGGTTTGCCGATTGGTACAATGCAATAAGGATTTTGTCGTACCTGTGCTGCACGATCGTGTTGACATTGTTCCTAAAGCTTTACATGAGGCCATACCAAAACTCAAGGAAAAGAATTTTCAATTCGTAACGATTGAAGACTTTTTGCCCTGATGGGCAGTGAATGGAGAAGAATATGTTCTATGAACGTAGAGATTTTATTCGTTTGAGTTTGCTGTACAATGAGTCTGATATAGAGGGAGATTTTGCGTCAAAATTATTGTTTAAGAACTTGTTCGCCAAAACAATTGATACTTCAGTTCAAATGAAAATTTCAATTTGGGATCACCCAGGAACGGTGATGGACTATTTTGATTCTTTAGAACAGAACTTTACAAAAAAACCAATTTATCATGATGTATTGGTACCATTCAAGGAAAAGATGATGAAAATGATTCATTTTGCTCAATTTGATTCTCATTTGGAAAGAAGAGTGGAAGAAGAAATCATTTTATGTGGTGAACATGATATTCAAATTGTATGTTTGGAGGATCTTTCCTATCCTGAAAAAGCCAAACAGATGGAGGCGCCTCCTCCGGTTCTTTATTGCAAGGGCACTATGCCTTCATTTCAGGATTTGGAACAGTCTGTTGCCGTTATTGGAATGCATCAGCCTGAAGAGGTTTATACTCCTATGATGGCAGAATTTGTAGCTAAGGAACTTCGAGATAAGGGTTGGTGGAATATTTCCGGATTATCCAGAGGGTGTGATACCTACGGCCACATTGCTTCTTTGGAGCTGGGGGGGAAGACAGCTGCTGTGGTTCCCTTTGGACTGGCTTCAAGTGTCTATCCTCTAGAGAACACATTGTTGGCTGATGCAATTATAGAAAGAGGAGGGTTTTTACTTTCAGAGAATATTCCGTCACGATCGGCCAATGAAATGAGTATTGTTTTACGGGATCGGATACAAAGTGCTATTACCACAGCATTGTTTGTATTGGAAACAGACATCAATAGCAATACATTGATCACAGTCGATTGTAGTCTGAAGAGTAAAAAAACCATATTTGTGTTTGATCCATCCGGTACTGTTTTAGAGAATGATCCTGTGGTATCTGGGAATGTGTTATTGTTGTCATTGAAAAATCAGAATCAAGAGCAAGGGGTTTTTTCCTATGATAACTATAAGGATTCACACATCATTGGTGTAACCCATGGAGAAGTATTCCAAAACTGGTTGGACTACATGAATGGAAATGAGGAAAATTTGCGATGTTGATGTTTGAATCAATAAATATCAGGCAACAGTGGTGGTTTGATTTTGCCCTTGGACTTGTTATTCTGGGTTTTGGGTTGTATTGTTTTAGCCGGCCAGATTTAGCCATTCTAACCTTGGGAAGAATATTTGGTATTTTTTTATTCATTTTCGGAGTGCTGTATGGCATTACTTCGATGAAGGGGAGATTCAATAATCAATACTGGTCTGCTTCTTTTTTTGAGGGTTTGCTCTATATTGTTTTTTCGATTATTTTACTGTTGAGTCCGGAATCTGTTTTGGTGCTAAACAGAATCATTGGATTATGGTTTTTGACAGTGGGCTTTTTTCGTTTTTTACTGTCTCGTTTGCATAGTATCTTATCCAGATATACACTGACAGGCGATGCTTTACTCATCCTATTTGGATTGTTTCTTTTGGTTTATCCAAAAATATTTGCTGGTTTGGTTGCTGCAATTCTGGGTGTTCTATTCATCATGATTGGTTTACTTATGATCGGAAATGGTATTGCCGTATGGAAAGCGGGACGAAGATTATACTAATAAGGAGTGCTTATGACAGAGAAAATTCTATTTCGCAATGTACATCTTTTTGAGAAAACCGGGACATTTGATGTTATGCTGGATAACGGTTTCATTGATTCAGTTAGACCGTATTTGATGGATTTGGTATTGGCGCCAGATCCTGAAGTCAGGGTCATTGATGGAAAAGCTGGATTTTTATCTCCTGGCTTCATTGATTTGCATTTGCATCTGGAAAAGTCGCAAACCATTGGAGAACAGGAGTGCCCCGGGCTTATGGATGCCATTTTAAGCTTCAAGGACTATATCCGTAATCATCTTAGTCCAGAAGACATAGAACGAAGAGTCGAAAAGACAATGCGAGATCTCATTTGCCATGGCACGACATCGATTCGGACGCATGTTTCGGTGGATGAGATAGTCGGAACCATGGCAGTTAAAACATTGCTTGGCATGAAAGAGAAGTATAAAGATAGGCTGGATATGCAAATTATTGCCATGGTGTCTTCTTTAACTTTGTCGGATGATACCTATGCTCATCTTGATGCGCTTGGGGATACGGATATTCTTGGGTATGGAGCGGCGCCTGCACTTTGTGACGATCCCAAAATGATGATTGACAGATTGTTTGAATTGGCCAAAAAGCATGGGAAAATCATGGATTTGCATATAGACGAGCATGATGATCCCAATGTTGATGTTATTGATTATTTTGCGGATTCAATTGTCCAAAATGATATGATTGGTCAGTGTACAGGAGGTCATTTGTGTGCCTTATCTGCAGTAAATCAAGAAAAGGCCAATGAAACAATTTCAAAAATTCTGGTTTCCGGAATGCATGTCGTAACCCTTCCATCATGCAATCTTTATTTGATGGGAAGGAAAGATAAAGGAATCGTGCGAAGAGGAACAACAAGAATTCGTGAATTGGTTGAGGCTGGTGTCAATATATCCTTGGCCTCTGATAATATCAGAGATCCTTTTAGACCTTTCGGGAATGGAGATATGCTTGAAGAAATGCTATTGACTGCACAAGTAGCGCAAATGGGCACTTATACAGATTTACGCCAGATTTTTCGGATGGGGACGTATAATCCTGCACGAGCTATGGGCTATGCTTCCTATGGCGTGGAAGTAGGTGCCCCAGCAGATTTGGTTTTGCTGGAAGCAGCCTCTGCTGAAGAAGCGATATTGAGCAGAGCAACAAGAAGATATGTTCTGAAACGCGGGAAAATTGTATGTGAAAACACGACATCCACTCATTGGATGCTCTAAGGAGGAGTCATGCTCAAAACGATTGATGCTCGAGGTCTCGCCTGTCCAATGCCTGTTGTTGAAACCAAAAAGGCTTTGGCAGAGTTTGGAGAAGGGACACTGGAAGTCTTGGTAGATAATGAGGTATCCCGGGATAATGTGATTAAATTTGCCAGTTCTTCTGGATATTTGGTGGATAGTCAAAAAAAATTATCTGGGTACGCTGTTAACATCAATAAGCAGGTTGAAATGCCATTGAATGGTATGGACAGAATTTTTGCCCAGCAATCTGATACCCCATTGGCTTTTTTGATTAAGGATCAATACTTTGGAGTAGGAGATGAAGAATTGGGCAGAATTTTGATGAGGTCATTTTTATTTACTTTATTGGAAAGCGATGAACCCATTAAGACAATTATATTCATGAATGCGGGAGTATATTTAGCGCTAAATGATTCTGAGGTGTTGGATACGCTAAGAGGTATTGAGGAAAAAGGTACAGAAATACTGTCGTGTGGTACTTGTCTGGATTTCTATCAAGTGAAGGATCAACTTGCCGTTGGCATAATCACCAATATGTATACAGCGGTAGAACAATTGATTCGTCAGGGGGTAAGAACCGTTACCATTTAAGCTGGAGAGAAATTTAGATAAAATAATGAGTAATTACGGGGAATCCAGGAGTTTTTTGTCTAAGAGAAGTGTTTGACAGAATGATTATTCTGCCGTACAATTGAGACGAACAAATGTTCTAAGGAGGTTAGGATGGCGGGAAAAGATAAAGCACTTGATATTGCATTGGCGCAGATTAGAAAACAGTATGGAAATGGATCTATCATGAAACTCGGTGAGGGACCTTTGAACCGTGAGATCGATATTTTACCCACTGGAGCCCTATCCCTCGATATTGCTTTGGGCATAGGGGGGTTACCCAAAGGCCGAATCGTTGAAATATATGGGCCGGAATCGTCTGGAAAGACTACGGTAGCCTTACACGTTGTGGCAGAAACCCAGAAACGTGGAGGCACGGCAGCTTTTATTGATGCAGAGCATGCTCTTGACCCAGGATATGCCGCACATTTGGGTGTGGATATCGAGAATCTATTGATATCGCAACCGGATACTGGCGAGCAAGGATTGGAAATTGCTGAAGCGTTGATACGAAGCGGTGCCGTTGAGATTATTGTTATTGATTCAGTAGCAGCTTTGGTACCTAGAGCTGAAATCGAAGGGGAAATGGGAGATTCTTTTATGGGTCTGCATGCCCGCTTGATGTCTCAGGCTATGAGAAAAATTGCTGGAGCAGTTAGCAAATCTAATTGTTTGATTATCTTTATTAATCAGCTGCGCGAGAAAATGGGTGTTATGTTTGGTAACCCAGAAACAACCACTGGAGGTAGAGCTCTCAAATTTTATTCATCAGTTCGGATTGACGTTAGAAGAATTGAGACATTAAAAAAAGGGCAGGATATGATTGGCTCAAGAACGCGCGCAAAGGTGGTGAAAAACAAAGTGGCTCCACCTTTTAAACAGGCTGAATTCGATATCATGTATGGTGAAGGGATTTCGCGAGAAGGATGCTTGGTGGATCTTGGTGCTGAGTATGGAATTCTTGATAAGAGTGGTGCCTGGTTTTCTTATGGGGATGAGCGATTAGGCCAGGGGAGAGAAAATGTGAAAACCTATTTCATAGAAAACCCTGAAATTGCTTTGGAAATTGAGAATAAAATACGACAAGAAACGGGTATTTTCAAGACGCTGGTAAAATTAGAGGCTGTTGAAGAGGCGTAATATGAAATGTCTAGACAAAGCAGCGGTATTGTTGGGTCGAAGAATATATGGAGCCGAAGAGTTAAAAAAGAAATTAAAGACATACGGGTATCACGATGAAGAAATTGGGATAACGATGGCTTTGTTGCTGGAAAAAGGATATATGGATGACTTGGAATTTGCCAAAGCCTATATTCGTGATCAGGCAACGTTTCAACGCAAGGGACCTGAATTGATTACTCTGGAATTGAAGAGAAAAGAGGTGGAGTCCAGTTTGATTCAATCGGCACTTGAGACAGAATATACCGCTCTTATGCAAGAAGAAAATGCTCGCTATCTTTTGAAAAAATGGAAACAAAGCTCGAGGCAGTATGACATGGAGTCGTTGACACGTAAATTATTACGTAAAGGTTATTCCTATCAGATTGTTAAGACCTGTTTGGGCAACTTTTATGAGTCTTAAGGTTTTCTTGACACTCATCTCTGGATTCTCTATAATGTAGAAAGGACATTTAGGTTGTTTCCAAGTGGGTTTGTCATATGAACACGTTTGAATTGACGGCGAATACATATAATAGGTAGAGTATGCCTCAAACCATTTGTAAATAAACCGAGCCAGTGCTCGGTTTTTCTTTTTAGGAATCTGTTCTTTAAAAAAATTATATTGGAGGGATGGATATGGATTATATTAATTATGCATATATGGCAGCAATCTTTGTCGTTGCCATCATTGTTGGATACATGTTTAGAAAATATTTAGCAGAAGGAAAGTTGAAAAGCGCAGAGAGTTTGGCGGCTGATATACTAAACGATGCCAATAAAGATGCAGAGGCAAAGAAGCGTGAAGCTGTCTTGGAAGCCAAAGAAGAAGTTCATTCATTGCGGCAGGAGTTGGACCGTGAAATTAAGACCCGAAGAAGCGAATTGGTACAACTGGAAAAAAGGCTAGTACAAAAAGAAGAAAACCTAGACAGAAAGCAAGGTTCAATCGAAAAAAAAGAAGAAAAGATCCAAAGGCGAATGGATGAGATTGAGAATATTCGCAGGAAAACGGAAGAATCTCATGAAAAGCAAATTGAAGAACTGGAGAGGATTTCCAGTTTGACGTTTGAAGAAGCTAGGACGATGCTTCTACAAAATGTTGAAGATGAGATCAGACATGAGACTGCTCTCATGATTAGAGATGTAGAATTGCAGGCCAAAATGGATGCTGATAAAAAGGCCAGACATATTATCACGTTGGCCATTCAGCGTTGCGCTGCTGATCATGTAGCGGAAACCACAGTATCCGTTGTTAATCTTCCTAATGATGAGATGAAAGGAAGAATCATTGGGCGTGAAGGAAGAAATATTAGAGCATTGGAAACATTGACTGGTATTGATTTGATTATTGATGATACGCCTGAAGCGGTCGTTTTGTCAGGTTTTGATCCTGTACGTAGAGAAATTGCTCGATTAACTTTGGAAAAACTGATTACAGATGGTAGGATTCATCCTGGACGTATCGAAGAAATGTATGAAAAGGCAAAAAAAGAAGTGGAAGATGGCATCCGAGAAGAGGGTGAACAAGCATTATTTGATACAGGTGTAACGGGTGTTCATCCCGAGCTGGTACGTTTGCTGGGTAGATTGAAGTACAGAACGAGTTATGGACAGAATGTACTGAAACATTCTATCGAGGTGGCTTTGGTAGCTTCCAATATGGCCATTGAGTTGGGGGTAGACCCTCAGCTTGCCAAACGGGCTGGATTGTTGCATGATATCGGAAAAGCAGTTGACCATGAGATCGAAGGAACTCACGTGGCGATTGGTGTTGATTTGGCGAGAAAGTATAAGGAGTCATCTGAAGTTGTACATTGTATTGCTGCACATCATGGAGATACGGAACCACAGACCATTGAAGCATTTTTGGTGCAAGCTGCAGATTCTATTTCAGCAGCTAGACCTGGTGCTAGACGAGAAACCTTAGAAACATACATCAAGCGGCTTAAAAAGTTAGAAGAGATAGCAGAGGCCAATGAAGGCGTGGAGAAGTCATTTGCTATTCAAGCTGGTCGTGAAGTACGAATTATGGTAAAACCAGATAAAATTGATGATGATGAAGCGATTTTCTTATCCAGAAATATTGTCAAGCAAATTGAATCGGAAATGGATTATCCGGGACAAATCAAAGTTGTCGTGATTCGAGAGACAAGAGCTGTAGATTACGCGAAATAATAAAAAAGGCGGTTTGACCGCCTTTTTTCTCATTGGAGGAGAAATGGAAGTATTGTTTATTGGAGATGTTGTGGGGTCAGTAGGGAGAAAGGCTGTTCGTGATTATCTTGAACGTTATGCATTGCAATATGATTTTGTGATTGCCAATGGTGAGAATGCAGCGGGGGGGCGCGGCATCACTGCCGATACAGCGGCTGAACTTTTTGCTGCAGGTGTAAATGCAATAACAATGGGGAATCATGTTTGGGATAAGCAGGAAGCGAAAGCGCTTCTTGGTATTGAGACTAGAATTGTACGCCCAGCCAATTATCCTGAAGGCCTTCCAGGTCAGGGCTTGAGGTTTTATCCCACCAAAACGGGTAAAGAAATAGCAGTTCTAAATTTTTCTGGTAGGGCTTTTTTGGATTTGCTTGATTGTCCTTTTCACGCAGCTATTCCTTTGCTGAAAAAAGCCAAAGCACGAACGCCATATATTTTTGTAGATTTTCATGCGGAAGCTACCTCAGAAAAGCTGGCTTTTCGATACCATATTGATGGGATGGCTAGTGTGTTGGCGGGAACACATACTCATGTACAGACCAATGATGACGAAATTGGAGAATCAGGTATGGGTTACATCACTGACGTGGGCATGACGGGGCCTAAGGATTCTATCATTGGCATGAAAAAGGAAGAGTGCATTGAACGCTTTTTGTTTGGAACTCCAACCCGATTGCAGACTGCATCGGGAAGAGCTTTGTTGAGCGGGGTTTCTTTTTCCTTGGGAGAGTCAGGTCATTGTACTTCATTGAGTAAGATTTATGAAATTCTATAGCTAATCTATAGTTAATAAGGCATATTATTTCATTTTATCAAGATCTCATGATATGATAATCCTATAAAAGATAACCATTTCCTGCTAGAGATGGTACTGCGATATTTAAACCGACACTATTTATTAGGGAACCTGGAGTTTCGTTATCTATGTGAAGCCGTTTATCGGAATACAGACGTAACGGACAGGGTACCCACCTGCTGAGCAGGGTTTAAAAAAAGCAGTATCCACTAGTAGGATTTTTTTTGTTTATTTACAGTCAAATAAGAATAGGCTAAAATGAGATTGATTTTCAAGGATGTTATGGATTTGGAGGATTGTATGCTTACAGGGAATCAAATAAGGGAAGAATTTTTACGTTTTTTTGAGAATAAAGGACATACAGTTGTGGAATCAAGTTCTTTGGTGCCTTATGAGGACCCAACATTATTGTTCACCAATGCAGGAATGAATCAATTTAAAGATGTCTTTTTGGGATTGGATAAGAGGGACTATAAACGTGCTGTGAGCTCGCAAAAATGTGTTAGGGCTGGTGGAAAGCATAATGATTTGGATACCGTAGGGAAAACGGCCAGACATCATACGTTCTTTGAGATGCTGGGTAATTTTTCATTTGGTGATTATTTTAAAAAGGAAGCGATAGAATATGCCTGGGAATTTTTGACGGTCGTTCTGGGTATTCCCAAGGAACGGCTTTGGGTTACTGTATATTTGGATGATGATGAAGCTGAAAGATTGTGGAAGGCACATACTGATGTGGATCCAGAAAAAATTGTTCGTTTGGGTGAAAAGGATAATTTTTGGTCCATGGGTGATATTGGTCCTTGCGGTCCATGTAGTGAAATCATTTATGATAGAGGTTCTTCTTATGCTTGTCAGGAGAATCCTTGTGCTATTGGGGCTTGTGATTGTGATCGATGGCTCGAGATTTGGAATTTGGTATTCATGGAGTTTGACCGTGACCAGGAAGGTCGTATGAAAAAACTTCCTTCACCTAGCATCGATACAGGTATGGGTTTAGAACGAATCACCAGCGTTATGCAAGGGAAAGACACCAATTATGAAGTGGATCTGATTTGGCCTTTGATTGAAGAAGTGGAAAAGATTGCCAATCAGTCTTACGAGAAGGGTGAGGCTGGATTTCCTATGCGTGTGATTGCGGATCATGCAAGGAGTTGTACATTCCTTATAGCTGACGGTATTATACCGGGAAATGAAGGGCGCAGTTATGTGTTAAGACGTATTTTGCGACGGGCGGTGAGGTTTGGGAAGTCTTTAGGAATTGAAAATCCTTTTTTGTATATGCTTGTGCCCAAAGTTGCTGAAATAATGGGATCGGTTTATCCGCAGGTTGTGGAAAGCATCGATTTGATTGTTCAGATAATTCGGCTGGAAGAGGAACGATTTCAAGAGACCCTTGATAGCGGTATCAAAGTGGCTACGGAGATGCTTGAATCTCTACAAAACGCCGGACAGTCTGTATTATCAGGGGAACAAGCATTTTTGCTCTATGATACATATGGTTTTCCTATTGATCTGACGGAAGATATTGCGTTGGAACAAGGTATGCAGGTAGATAAGATGGCTTTTGAGCAAGCTATGGCCAGGCAGAAGCAAAGAGCAAGATTAGCTGGAGGCCACGAGACGGCATTTGCTGTAGCTGCTCAGTTGGCGCTTCTATTTCAGAATTTAAGTAAGACAGAATTTGTGGGTTATCATAAGAAAAGAATTGAAGCCAGTGTTCTGCTGTTGGCTGACCAAGAGGCTATGGCTGTGGAAGATCTTTCTGCTGGTGATACGGGATATGTGGTGTTGGATAGGAGTCCTTTTTATGGAGAATCAGGAGGGCAGATAGGTGACATTGGGTATCTGTATAAGAACAATGAAGTGATTGCTGAAGTGACGGATACACAGAAGGCTACCGATGGAAGAATTTACAGTCGAATTGTGGTGAATACATCCATTCGAACCAACGAAATCATTCAGGCTGGAATTGCTGATTCTAGAAGAGAATCTATCTCCAGGAATCATTCTGCCACTCACTTATTGCACAGTGCCCTAAAAAAAGTATTGGGTAGTCATGCTCAACAAAAAGGCTCCTTGGTCACGGCGGATAAATTGAGATTTGATTTTAACCATTTTTCACCCATGAGCCAAGAAGAGATTGAGTTGGTTGAAAATTTGGTTAATGATGATATTCTGCGTAATCAAAAAGTGGAAACGAATGTTATGGATCTTGATGAAGCCAAAGGCATTGGAGCTACAGCACTTTTTGGCGAAAAATATGGTAAGACTGTCCGTGTGGTAAAAATGAGTGATGAGAGTTTGGAATTTTGTGGAGGAACTCATGTTGAGCAAACAGGGAGTATTGGTCCATTTAAGATCTTGAGCGAATCAGGCATAGGAGCAGGGTTAAGAAGGATTGAGGCGATTACTGGTAAAACAGCATTGGCTGAATTTAGGCAGCAGGAAAAACAGTTGCGAGAGTTGTCCAATATGTTGAAGACTTCCATGGGTGACGTGGAGGTTAAGGTAGCAGGCGTTTTAGAAGAACTCAAAATTAAAGAAAATGAATTGACCAATTTGCAGAATCAGTTGAATGAATGGCAGTCATCAAAATTGATTAAGAACATGATTCGAGTTGGAGAAACCAATTTTCTGAGTGAAGAAGTCCCATCCGTAGATATGGCTGGTTTAAGAAAAAAAGGAGATGCACTGAAGCAGGAAATGAAGGATGGTGTTATCGTCTTGGGCACCAAGGCTGATCAAAAGGTGAATTTCCTTGTGATGGTGTTTGGAGAAGCACTTTCCCAGGGCATCCATGCTGGAGAACTGATCAAAGAGATTGCCAGCTTAGCTGGTGGAGGCGGCGGCGGTAAACCCGATATGGCGCAAGCAGGTGGAAAATTACCAGAGAAGCTCTCGTCGGCGTTGGAGAAATCGAAAGAGTTTCTAGAAAAACAACTCAAAACATTATGAATTATGGTAGAATAAAGTGGATGATGGAGGTGTAAGAATGCCGGATAAATTTGAAAGTACAATGCAATTTTCCAGTGAGGAATTGCAAGAAGAAAAAGTGAAAGAAGTCATTAAGAAAGTATTTGAAGCCTTGGAAGAAAAAGGCTATTCACCTGTTAATCAGTTGGTTGGATATCTTTTGTCAGGGGATCCGGCTTATATTACAAGCCACAACAATGCGAGAACCATCATTTCGACATTGGAGAGAGATGAGATTGTTAAGGTGCTATTAAACAGTTATCTTAGAAAAAAAACAGCCTCTGAGTAGAGGCTGTTTTTTTGGAGGTTACATGAAAGCTATTGGATTGGATGTTGGAGAAAAAAGAATTGGAATAGCAAAATCGGATGGGTTGAATATCACAGCACAAGGTGTTGGTGTGATTTATATGAAAAATAAGAGAGAAAAAACATTCCAGGCGATTAAAGAGATTATTGAGACAGAAAAAGCCGATGTGCTTGTAGTGGGGTTCCCGAAAAATTTGAATGGTACGATAGGCCCTCAAGTTAAAAAAGTACAAGATTTCGTGGCTGAATTACAGGACTTGGTGGACATTGATGTGGAATACTTTGATGAAAGATTGACCACTGTGTCAGCACGGCGTGCTTTGCTTGAGGGCGATGTGTCACGAAAGAAACGTAAAATGGTTATTGATGAGTTGGCAGCGGTCATTATTTTACAAAGTTGGATGGACTTCAAGAAGGGGTCCAGAGACTAAAGTGCTGGCAATTCTGATGACGTTATGGAATAATGATAATAAACTCAAAAAAAGGGGTATTGTTATGGATGAAAGAAAAAATGGTGAAGCTGAGATGACCGATTTGGTAATTTTGCTGGATGAAGAAAATAATGAGCATCACTTTCTGATTGTTGAAGTTGTTGAGATAGAAGACAATAAATATGCCGTTCTTGAACCCGTTGATGACGGCGAGGAGACAGCGGTTGTTTTGAAATTTGACAAAGATGAGCAGATGAATGATATTTTAATTACCATTGAGGACGAAGAAGAATGGGATTTGGTGGTTCATTCTATTGGTGATAATCTAGGATAAAAATCATGCAGTACATTGATAAATGAGGTGACAACAATGAAGTTATTCAAATTATTCATGATGTTGGTTGTCATTGTAGCAACCATCATTTTAGCAGTATCTTTACTAGTTCGATATCAGCTTAGTCCCGTGCCGGATGCTGCATCGGTGGTGATTCAGATTGAAACAGGAATGAGTCCGCGTGCTGCAGTGGAAATGATGGAAGAGAATCATGTCATTAGAGATGCTACATTTTTTTATTTGTGGATGAAATATTTTGATGAGCCCAATTTAATTCAGGCTGGCCGTTATATAGTAGATACCCCTATAGATAAGACGGATCTGATGGTTAAGCTGAAAAGTGGTGGTGACCACAAAGAATCTATCCGGGTTACCATACCAGAAGGACTGAAGGTGGAGGAAACCATTGATATATTGGTCAGTCATCATTTGGGGGAAAGACAGAAATACTTAGATTTATGTAGGACACCTATCGATGGGTATGATTTTTTGCCAGAGAATTATTCGGAACATGTTTTCTATCCTTTGGAAGGGTATCTTTATCCTGACACGTATGATTTTTTTACAGATGCAACTGAAGAACAAGTGATAGAAAAGTTGTTAGCAAGATTTAATGTAGTGTACTCGACGGATTATAGGGATAGAGCAAGAGAGTTAGGGCTGAGTGATTTTCAGATTGTTACCATGGCTTCTATCGTAGAAAAAGAAGCGAAGTTAGAGAATGAAAGACCCATGATAGCTGGTGTTTTCTATAATCGTATGCAGATTGGGATGGCTTTTCAATCATGCGCTACCATTCAGTTTCTTTTTGAAGAGCCGAAAGAGCGTTTGTTGAACATCGATTTGGAGATTGATTCTCCTTACAATACCTATCAGACGGTTGGCTTGCCACCAGGACCTATTGCCAGCCCCGGCAAAAAATCCTTGGAAGCCGCTTTATGGCCGGAAGATCATGAATATCTCTATTTTGTGGCGAATGAAGATGGCAGTCATCAATTTAATGAGACTTACGCTGGCCATTTGGAGGATAAGAATGATTGATGGTAAGGTAGAGCTTCTGCTCCCTGCTGGCAATATGGAAAAATTGAAAACAGCATTTTTATATGGAGCAGATGCAGTATATCTGGGCGGGCCATTATTGGGCTTAAGAGCCAAAGCAGGTAATTTCTCCTTGGATGGTATGGAAGAAGCAGTGAGTTATGCACATGCACTGGGGAAAAAAATATATGTCACAATGAATATCTACGCTCAAAATGCTGATTTGCATTATGCAGAAGAATATTTGGTATCACTTCGAGAGATTAGGCCAGATGCATTGATTATATCTGACATGGGATTGATGCGGATGGCCAAACGGATTGCCCCTGCAATCCCTATCCATGTGTCGACTCAGGCAAATACAACCAACTATGAGAGTTGTTTGTTCTATGAGGATTTTGGAGTTCAGTGTGTGGTTATGGCCAGAGAGGTATCTTTGCAGGAAATCAAAGAGATTAAGAATCATTGCCAGATTGATTTGGAGGTTTTCATCCATGGGGCCATGTGTATGGCATATTCTGGTCGGTGTATGCTTTCTATGTTTATGACCAACCGGAGTGCCAATCGTGGAGAATGCACGCATCCTTGTCGATGGAAATACCATGTGGTAGAGGAAAAAAGACCAGGTGAATTTATGCCCATTGATGAGGATGAACGTGGGACTTATATTTTTAATTCCAAGGATCTCTGCACCGTTCATGAAATTGGGCAACTTATTGAGGCTGGTGTCTCTAGTCTAAAAATTGAAGGCCGAATGAAAAGTGAGCATTATATTGCGACTGTTTGCAAAGCCTATCGCCGCGCTATTGATACCTATTATGAGGACAGAAACCATTATGAAGTACCTTCATCCTCAATCAGGGAATTAAAGGTCATTAGTGACCGAGATTATTGTACTGGATTTTTATTTGGAAATCCCACGGGTGATGATCATAATTATGGTGATTATAATCTAGAGCGACAGATTAAATTCTGTGCCAAAGTATTGCATTATGACCCCCAAAAGAAGCGCTTGTTTTTGGAACAAAGAAATCGCTTTTTTATCGGTGATACTTTGGAAATCTTGCAGATTGATGGGGAGAATCAGTCATTTGTTGTTGCGAAAATGTGGAACGAACAGGATGAACCTATTATGGTGTGTCCACATCCCAAACAAAAACTGAGTATATCTTATGAACATTTTGTACCTGCTGGTACTTTGATTCGAGTTTATTCGGAGGAATAAATGATTAAACAGTTTAGACCAAATTTGTATGTTCGCAGAATCACCAATATCCCTATTGATTATCTTGCAAATCACAATTTCAAGGGTGTCATCATTGATTTGGATAATACCATTGTACCTTGGGACTCAAATCGTATTGATGAAGAGTTCTCTCAGTGGATTTATGATCTATTGCAATCAGGTATTCAATTGGTGCTTGTATCCAATAATAAATCACGAAGAGTAAAAGAATTCTCAGTTCTGATGGATGTCCCTTATATCGCCAGCGCTGTCAAGCCCTTGCGCATGTCATTTCTAAAGGCGCTGAATATGATGGATCTACAGAAACAAGATGTTGTGGTTATTGGTGATCAGATATTTACAGATATCTGGGGTGGGAATATGCTTGGACTATATACCATATTGGTGGAACCTATGGCTTCAAAGGAGTTTTTGGGGACTAAATTTTTAAGAATGCTTGAACGGTTTGTTTTGAACAAAGTTGTGATGACAAAGGAGAAACATGAAGAATAGATTAGGAATTTTAGGATATCCTCTTGATCACACATTGTCTCCTATTATGCAGAATGCGGCCCTAAAACAAGTGGGCATGGAATCTATCATATATGAGACGCTTGAAAAGAATTATCAGGAGTTACAGGTGACGATTGAGGATATAAAAAATACATTCTTAGGCATCAATGTGACAATACCATACAAGGAAAAAATTATGCCTTGGATGGATGAGATTACTCACCAAGCAAGGTTGGCTGGAGCCGTTAATACAATTAGGGTGATGGATGGGCGATTGATTGGAACCAATACAGATGGTCTAGGTTATATGAAGAGTCTTAAAGAAAAAGGTATTGATGTTGCAGGGAGAAATATTCTTTTGTTGGGTTCTGGCGGGGCTGCGCGGGGTGTCGCTACGGCCTTGGTGCAGGCGAAAGTACATCGTATTGATGTGTGCAGTAGAAAAAAGGCCAAGGGGAAAGCGTTGCTGGATATTCTGCAATCCATTGGAGGTGCACCAGGAAGCTGGATTGAATTCAAAAATCTGATAAAGAAAGATTTGGGAATTTATCATTTGATCATCAATACCACGCCCATTGGTATGTATCCTCATGATGCGGAAACATTGGCGCTACCGTATGATTGCCTTAAGGATAATCAGATTCTGTCTGATTTGATTTATAGGCCGCTTGAGACACCGTTTCTCCTTGAAGGGAAGAGGCGCGGATTGCAAACGATCAACGGATTGGATATGCTCTTATATCAAGGCGCTGCCAGCTTTGAATTTTGGCTGGATCAAGAAGCACCGGTTGAGGCAATGAGAAGAAGTTTGATGGAGGCATTGAATCAGTTGTCATGAAAAAAAATATCGTTTTGATTGGATTCATGGGAACAGGGAAAAGTGCTGTTGGAAGAAGGCTGGCCAAGGAACTCAATTATCATTTTGTGGATATTGATCAGGATATTGAGTTGCTTGTGGGGATGAAAATCAAAGATATCTTTAGGTTATATGGCGAAAAACGTTTTAGAAGTGAAGAAGAACTGATGATTCAGAAACTTAGTTCTACCATCAATACCGTGATCAGTGCTGGTGGCGGAGTGGTGTTGAACAATAAGAACGTGATCTCATTGCGCAACCATGCTGTTCTTATTGAGTTGCAGGCGGATCCTGATGTGATTTTAGAGCGTGTCAAGAAGAATAACAATCGTCCTTTGGTGCAAGGTGCATCACTAGAAGATATTGAAGCGTCATATGCAATGCGAAGGCCATTATATGCAGTGGCAGATTTTCATATCGATACCAGTCATCAGTCTATTGACGATACAGTTGAAGAAATTGTGCTGATGCTGAAATCCAGAAAGGAAATGGATGAATAGTGATATATAACAAAGAAGACATGGAGAAAGTATTAAATATAGCTCTAGGTAGAGGGGGCGATTTTGCTGAAATCTATGTTGAAAGAAGAACAGTGAATTCTTGTTCTACGGAAGAAGCAAAAATGGAAGATGTCTCATTTGGTATTGTTGGAGGCGTAGGAATCAGACTGATTGATGATGACAAAACTTATTATGCTTATACTAGCGATTTTTCATTGGAATCGCTTGAGCAATGCGCTGAGACGCTATCCAAAGCTTTGAAAAAAGAAAAAAAAGCAAGAAAAATCTTATTAACCAAACTGCGAACAGCTGTAGTCAATCCAGAGCTGGTCTATCCCGACCAAGTTAGTATGTCAGAGAAAGTGGCTTTGCTTCAAAAGCTTGACCGCTTTTGCTGGGCATCAGATACTCGGGTCTCACAAGTCAAGGTTCTCTATGGCGATGTGGTTCAAAGTATTGCAGTAGCCAATTCCCTGGGTGAATTGATCGAGGATGAAAGAGTTCGAACCAAACTGGTTGTTCAAGTCATTGCCTCGGATCAAGATGGTCAGATTCAATCGGGGTATGATGCCATGGGCGGGTCAGTAGGTTTCGAATTGTTTCGGGAAGCGGATCCGTTTTCAGTTGCAAAAAACGCAGTGCACAGAGCATTGTTAATGTTGGAAGCAAAATTGGCTCCTGCTGGCAAGATGGTGGTGATTATGTCCTCAGAAGCTGGCGGAACAATGGTGCATGAGGCCTGTGGTCATGGATTGGAAGCGGATCTGGTTGAAAAAGGACTAAGTGTTTATGCAGGGAAAATTGGGCAACAAGTGGCTAGCCCTTTGGTTACCGTTGTTGATGATGGAACAATGATTGGAAAATACGGAACCACCCAGTATGATGATGAGGGTGTTCCCTGCCAAAAGAATGTTTTAATTGAACACGGAATATTAAAGGCTTATATGACCGATCGGTTGACAGCAGAAAAGATGAATATACCATTGACTGGAAATGGTCGAAGAGAGTCATATAAGCATAAGCCAGTCACCAGAATGACCAATACGTATATTGCTCCTGGCCAGGATGATCCAGCGGAAATGATACGCGAAATTAAAAGAGGATTCTTTGCCAAGAAAATGGGTGGAGGTCAAGTTAATACAGTTAACGGGGATTTCGTTTTTGAAGTATCAGAAGGATATTTGATTGAGAATGGTAAAGTAACAACACCGGTTAAGGGTGCGACACTGACTGGAAATGGTCCTGAGGTTCTGAAGATGATTGATCGTGTAGGTCAAGATTTGGGTTATTCAATAGGAACCTGTGGTAAGGATGGCCAAGGGGTTCCCGTGGCTGATGCGCAGCCTACCATTCGCATTCCTGAGCTTATTGTTGGTGGAATTGTAGAGGAATGAGGAGGTTTCATGATTAATCTGGCCAAAAGTGTATTGGCATCTGCTATGATGAAAGCAGATGAAGCGGAAGTCTATTTAAGTCGTACGAAAGAATTGACTATCGAAATTTATGACAGCAGTGTTGAGACACTCAAAGAAGCTGAATCCAAAGGACTCGGTATACGTGTTTTTATCGGGCATAATGTTGGATTTGCTTTTACATCTGATTTATCAGCGGAGTCAATTGAAAAGACTGTGGACATGGCTTTGCAGAATACTAGCTTCACTCATGGTGATGAATATATGGGTGTGGCTGAAAAGTCAAATATAGCTTATCCGGAAATCTCATTTGATGAAGCATTGGAGCATATACCACTAGAGAAGAAAATTGATTTGGCATTGCTTGCAGAAGAGTCAGCTAAAAAATTTGATGATCGTATTACGAAGATAGAATCCTGTGGTTATGAAGATGTAATTTCTGAGGAGGTCATTCTTAATTCTAAAGGGATTGAGGTGATTAGCAAAGCGAATTATTGTGGGCTCTATGTTTCGCTACTGGCTGTTGAAAATGGGGATACGCAAACTGGTTTTGCGATTGACTTTAAACGGAATTTCGAGCAGATTGACGCAGAACGCTGTGGAAAAGAAGCAGCACAAAAAGCTGTAGAATTGTTGGGTGCGAGAACCATTCATACGCAAAACCTGCCATTGATTTTTGATCCATACACGACAACCAATTTGCTGGGCGTTATGGCATCTTCTTTCTCAGCTGAAAATGTTTTGAAAGGAAAATCTATTCTGAAAGGAAAATTAAATCAGCAGATCATGTCGGAGTCCATTAGCATTATAGATGATGGGGCCATGCCTGATGGAATTATGAGTGCGAGCGCCGATGCCGAAGGATTGCCCACCAGAACCAACATATTGGTTGAGAAAGGAATTTTGAAAACTTTTTTGCATAATCACTATACGGCAAAGCGAGCTCAGACTCAGAGCACAGGTAATGCTACTCGAAGTGGGTATGCTGGGACTGTGGGTGTTGGTACAACCAATTTGTATATAGCAGGTGGTTCTCGAACGGAAAATGAGATGATTAAAAGCGTTGATCGTGGATTGTATGTAACCAGCTTACTTGGTGTTCATACAGCCAATCCCATCACTGGTGATTTCTCTATTGGTGCTTCAGGACGACTGATTGAATCGGGGGAAAAGACCATTCCTGTTCGAGGTGTAGTTATTTCAGGTAATCTTTTATCCATGTTTAGGGACATCCAGGAGGTAGGAAACAATGTTACTTTTTTTGCGGGTAAGGGTGCACCCAGCATACGAACGGGTAATATTACAGTTAGCGGGGATTGAGGTGATAATGCGATGAAGATACTAATTGTCAATGGACCTAATTTGAATTGGCTTGGGAAAAGGGAACCGGATATCTATGGTCAGCATACGCTGGATGATTTGTATCAATCCTTGGAGGAGTCAGCTTTGAAGCAGAACGTTGATTTGACTTTTTTTCAATCCAATCATGAAGGCGATCTCATTGATTTTTTGCAACAAGAGTTTACTGCATCAGGTTTGGTCATTAATCCGGGGGCTTTGACACATTATTCTTATGCTTTGCGCGATTGTATAGCTTCTATGGAATATCCGACTATTGAAGTACATATTTCTAATGTGCAGGCCAGAGATCCTTTTCGTAGAGAATCTGTTATTGCCCCTGTATGTATTGGACAAATTTCCGGATTAGGTTTTTTAGGGTATCGCTTGGCTTTGGATGCTTTATTGGATATTGTCAATGGATAAATTGAAAGCATTGCGGATGCAGCTTTCTGACCGCAATATAGATGGAATCATCATCTCAACACCGCATAATCGATTCTATTTGAGTAAATTCACGGGGAGTGCCGGGTGGCTATATATTGATTCTGTTCAGGCCAATTTGATTACAGATTTTCGGTATGTTGAGCAAGCGCAAAAAGAGGCGATGGGATATAACATTGTCATGCATCAGTCGGATGCGTATACATTGCTGGCCAAGATGATCAAAGTTAGTAAGGCCAAAAGGATTGCCTTTGAAGGGAAGGACACACATATTTTTTACAACAAATTGCAGCAGCTTTTTTGGGATTCACGCATGGAATGGATTGAGGGAGATGAAATTCTCAGCAAGATGCGTCGGGTAAAAACATTGGATGAAGTGGAATCCATTAGAGAAGCCGCTGCGATTGGGGATATGGGTTTTCAGTTTTTATTGGATACTATTCGTCCAGGTATGACTGAGCGTCAAATTGCTCTTGAACTAGAGTTCTACATGAAGAAACAAGGAGCGGATGAGCTTTCTTTTCAGACCATCATTGCTTCTGGGGAACGTTCTGCTTTACCACATGGTCTTGCATCTGATAGAATATTACATGCTGGTGATTTGGTGGTTATGGATTTTGGTTGTATCTATCATCATTATTGTTCAGACATGACAAGAACGATTGGTATAGAACCAATGACAAAACAACAGATTGATCTTTATGACTTGGTTAAAGAAGCACAAGTAATGGCATTGAAATCGGTCAAAGTCGGAATGCGAGCATCTGAATTAGATGCTGTAGCAAGAGATATTATTTCTAATAATGGTTTTGGGAGTTATTTTGGACATGGTTTGGGACACGGAGTAGGTTTGGAAGTGCATGAGGAACCCAATATATCACCCTCCAATGATTTGATTTTAGAAGAAAACATGATCATTACCATTGAACCAGGAGTCTATTTAGAAGGACTTTATGGCGTGCGTATAGAAGATTTGATTTGTATCAAACGTGACGGCTATGAATTGATGTGTGAATCAACAAAGCAATTAAAAACTATACATTTATAGGGGGAAAATCCATGATAACAACAAGTGATTTCAAAACAGGTTTAACCATAGAGTTTGATGGTTCTATTTATCAGATTATTGAATTCCAGCATGTGAAGCCTGGTAAAGGCGCAGCTTTTGTTCGTACGAAAATGAAGAACAAGAGAACAGGGGCCGTAGTTGAAAGAACCTTTCGTACGACAGAGAAAGTGGAGAAAGCGCATATTGAGCGAATGGAGATGCAATACCTATACATGGATGGTGAGTTTTATGTTTTTATGAACACGGAAACATATGATCAAGTCCATTTGACAGCGGAACAGTTGGGAGATGGCATCAAGTATCTCATTGACAACATGAGCATTCATGTGCAGTATTATAAAAATGAGCCCATTGGAGTTGAGTTGCCAAATACGGTGATTCTCAAAGTAGCTGAAACAGAACCCGGAGTGAAGGGCGATACCGCCACCAACGTCACCAAAAATGCCATTTTGGAAACAGGAGCTATGGTCCAAGTACCTCTCTTTATCAATGAGGGAGATAGTCTTATCATCGATACCAGGAATGGTGATTATGTTTCAAGAGCTTAGTGTTAAAAAAACTGTGAAGGAGTGATAAAAATGACAGAACAAAATCAAGAAGTTAACAACAATATTCAAGATGTGGGTACTGTTAAAATCTCTGAAGAAGTGTTGGCGGCCATTGCCAGTTTAGCCACTTCTGAAGTAGATGGTGTGGCTGAGATTATAGGGGCTAAACACAGTTCATTCATAGGTGGCAAAAAAACCTTGGGAAAAGGGATAAAAATTACGTTGGATAATGCGGAAGCAATAATAGAAATGTCTATTTCTGTTCGTTATGGAGAAGTATTGGTTGATGTAGCCAAGCGTATTCAAGAAAGTGTTAAGAAGTCGGTGGAAGATATGACGGATATACCAGTTCGTGAAGTCAATGTAAATGTTGCTGGAATAGATTTTCCATCAAAAAAGGAATTAAAAAAGACTGATGAGGAAAAATAGTAATGAAAACATCTGATAAAATTCTAATTTTGGCAGGGTCACTGATTGCGGTCGCATTGGCGACGAGTATGATTTTCTTTACCTTAAATGATGCCCTATTGACTTATGTAACCAGTCTGCTTTTTAGTGGAATAGGGAACAAAATGGTTGTTGTGGCAATATCATTGCTCGTGATTATTGTGGCCATTAAAATCATGCTAGATACGACACAAAAGACCAATCCTTATATGGCAGCCATAGCCTCCCAGGATAGTATTGGTCAGGTTAATATCAATATTTCTGCTTTGGAAAAAACAGTATGGCTATTGACCAAAGAATCAGGTGGGATAGATGATGCAAGAGTTTTCATAGAACCAAAAACAAAAGGTGTCAAGGTTACTGTGGAGATTGAAACGCCATCTGGAGAGAATATCGCCAAGATTACTTCAGTACTCCAAAGAACCATCAAAGAAAAATTGGAAAAAGGAATCGGTGTTAAAGTATTGGAAGTAGAGGTGTTGGTCAAATCACTCGGTGTTTTGGATACGTCTTCCATGAAGATACCGTATAGAGAGGCATAAGCGTTGAGAAAAACGGCTAGAATGAGTGCGTTCCAAGTTTTGTTCGGATATGATCAAGGTAACAGCGACGGTGAGCAGACGTTGTCAATGCTTGTGCAAGAGAATGAGTTAACTGCAAAAGACATCGAGTATGTGCATTTTATCATACAACAGTATGAGCAACATAAAAATGAGATTGATGAAATCATTGCAAGGCATTTAACGAAGCAGTGGTCGTTGGCTCGTTTGGGTGCGGTCGAACGAACGATATTACGTTTGGGAGCTTTGGAGATTTTGTTTGTTGATGATGTGCCACAGAGAGTTGCCATCAATGAAGCATTGGAAATGGCCAAATTGTTTGCAGACCATCAATCAACGGCTATCATTAATGGCGTTTTGGATAAAATCAATTGAAAGAATACAAAAAGTCTATTGTTTAATAGGCTTTTTGTTTATTTTCAGGCTTTTTATTTATGGAAATATCCATAACTGAATAATGATTATTGGTTCAAAAATAGTTTTTTTCTGTTATACTTTAAAATAGTGGATTTTATCTTGGTTGGAATATCGATTAAAGTAGTTACAACGAGATAATGTGAAGAGTGTTTGAATATATTTTGGGAGGTAGTAATGTACAAAATAGTTGAGAAGCAAGAATTGGCACCAACTATCAAGCTGATGAAGATTTTATCACCAGATGTGGCCAAAAAAGTACAAGCCGGTCAGTTCATCATCATCAGGACGGATAATAGAGGGGAACGTATCCCGTTAACCGTTGCTGACTTTGACCGTGAGGCAGGAACCATTACCATTATTTTCCAGGAAGTTGGATATTCTACATTGCAACTTGGTGCGATGAATGTGGGTGATGAGGTCTTGGACTTTGTTGGACCACTGGGTAGACCGACTGATATTGAGAACTACGGAACCGTTATGCTCGTTGGCGGAGGAGTAGGGATTGCTCCTGTATTGCCTATTGCCAAAGCATTAAAAGAGGCAGGGAATCATGTTGTTTCGGTTATCGGTTCACGATGTGATGAGTTGCTTATTTTAGAAGATGAAATGAGAGAAGCCAGTAGTGAGTTGTACATAACGACGGATGATGGATCCTGTAGTTATGGTATCAAAGGCTTTGTTACTGATAAAATAAAAGAAATTTTGGAAGATCCTCATTATGATGTCAAACATATTTGGGCCATTGGGCCAGTCATTATGATGAAATTTTGCGCTACCTTGACCAAACAATATGAAATTCCTACTACAGTGAGTATGAACCCAATTATGGTGGATGGAACGGGTATGTGTGGTGCTTGTCGTGTTTCTGTGGGCAATGAGACAAAATTCGCTTGCGTTGATGGTCCTGAATTTGACGGTCATAAAATAGATTGGGAGTTGGCGATGCGAAGAATGAATATATTCAAAGAGAAAGAACGGATTATTGCTGAACGATACGAAAAAGGAGGGAATCAATAATGGCATTGAATCTGAATCGTATCCCCATGCCTGCTCAGGATCCTGAGGTCAGGAATAAAAATTTTGATGAAGTAGCTACAGGATATACAGCCGCAATGGCGGTTGAAGAAGCTGAACGCTGTCTGCAATGCAAAAATCCATTGTGTGTTCCCGCTTGTCCTGTAAATATTAATATTCCCAAATTTATTCATGAAATCGCCACGGGTGATGTTGTCGCTGCTGGCGAAACATTGAAAGATGCCAATACCCTTCCTGCTGTTTGTGGACGTGTATGTCCTCAGGAGAGTCAGTGTGAGGGTGCTTGCATTTTGAATAAGAAAGGTGCGCCTATTGCGATTGGCAGGTTGGAGCGTTATGCGGCTGATTTGCAAATAATGCGTGGTGATTTCAAAACAGCTGTCAAACCTAGTACGGGGAAGAAGGTTGCAGTATTGGGGGGCGGCCCCGCCGGTTTGACCTGTGCCTCTGAATTGGCGCAACAAGGTCATGATGTCACCATTTTTGAGGCACTTCATGTTGCCGGTGGCGTTTTGATGTACGGAATACCTGAATTCAGATTGCCTAAATTGGTCGTGGAGACAGAAATCAATAGCATCAAAGAGATGGGTGTAGATATTCGTGTCAATTCAATTGCTGGAAAAATCAATACAGTTCAGGAATTGATGGAAGAACAAGGTTACGATGCAATTTTTATTGGAACCGGAGCGGGTTTGCCCTATTTTATGAATATTCCTGGTGAAAATTTCAATGGGGTTTATTCTGCCAATGAGTTCTTAACGCGAACCAATCTCATGAAGGCTTATGATTTTCCCAACAATGCCACTCCTATTTTGGTAGGTGAAAAAGTTGCTGTTGTAGGGGCAGGAAATGTTGCTATGGATGCAGCACGTACAGCACTTAGATTGGGTGCCAAGAAAAGTTATATCGTATATCGGCGCGCTATGGAGCAAATTCCTGCCAGACTTGAGGAATTAGAGCATGCCATTGAAGAAGGTGTAGAACTGATGTTGTTGACATCACCAACCGAGATTGTAGGGGATGCTGATGGGAATGTTATTGGTATGACCTGTGTGAAATATGAATTGGGTGAGCCGGATGATTCTGGTAGAAGAAGACCTGTCGTGATTGAAGGAAGTGAACACATGGTGGATGTAGACACTGTGGTTATGGCCATCGGGCAGGGGCCGAATCCAGTCCTTTTGGAAACGATTGATGGACTAGAACTTAACAAATGGGGGAATGTAGTAGCAGATGATCAGGGTAGAACCTCGTTAGAAGGTGTATTTGCTGGAGGCGATATTGTCACTGGAGCTGCGACAGTTATTCTAGCCATGGGTGCAGGGAAAGTAGCTGCCAAAACGATGAATGAGTATTTGGCAGACTAATGATTGTTAAACCAGTAGCTTGCTACTGGTTTTTTGTGGTTTTCTTAGTGTATAATTTCACAGAGAGAACCGGGTCCCTGACTTGACGAAAGCGATATTATTAAATAATATTTTATATGAACGGTTTGAATTAAATATATCTAATCTAGGGAGGCTTTATGGCTAATTTAATTGATGGAAAATTGATTGCAAAAGATATTCGTGATCAGGTTGCTCGTGATGTTGAATCGTACAAAAAAAAGGGGCTAGATCCTAAACTGGCCGTGATTCTGGTCGGTGATGATCCTGCTTCTGTTTGGTATGCAAAATCCAAAGAAAAGGCTGCAGAAAAAGTAGGTATTGCTTTTGATTTTTATGGTTTGCCTGCTGATAGTGCGGAAGAAGATGTGGTGTCGCTAGTTGATCGTTTGAATCAAGATGATGCTGTACATGGAATTATGGTTGAATTGCCTTTGCCCAAGCATATGGACAAAGATAGGATTATGGGCATGGTCAATCCGCTGAAGGATGTTGATGGTGTAAACCCTATAAACAGAGGGTATATTTTGCAGGGATCAGAGGGATTGTTTCCGGCTACTCCTGAATCCTGCATTGAGTGTGTTTTGAGTACAGGGGTTGATTTAACCGGTAAAAAAGCCGTGATTGTAGGTCGTGGAGAGACTGTCGGCAAGCCTCTTGTTTTTATGTTACTAAAATATAATCCCACCATTACCATTTGCCATTCTAGAACGAAAAATTTGGCTGATGAGATCAAAACGGCTGATGTGGTCATCGCAGCCGTAGGAAAAGCAGGTTTGGTAACCGGGGATATGATCAAAGAAGGTGCCATTGTTGTCGATGCTGGCGTGAATGAAGTTGAAGGTGGTTACGTCGGTGATGTGGATTACGAAAGTGCTGAAAAGGTAGCTGGCTATATTTCTCCTGTTCCTGGAGGAGTCGGTTCTTTGACTACTGTACTGTTGTTTAGAAATTTGATTAAGGGTTTGCGGTTGCAAGGAAAATAGGGGGAGAAAAATGTCTAGATATTTTGATAAATCATTGGCAACAATTTTGGAAGAATCCGCTTCTAGCTCACCTACACCAGGTGGCGGGAGCGTTGCTGCTATGGCTGGTTCTTTTGGTGCAGCCATGATTTCTATGGTTGCCAATTTGACCAAAGGTGAGAAATATGCAGAACATCAAGTTGAAATTGAGGCTATTTTGGAAGAAATTGCTGTGGTAATGACTACCTTAGAGGCGCAGGTTGATGAAGACATGGCTGTTTTTGGTGCTTTTATGGATGCACTGAAAATGCCAAAAGGGAGTGAAGAAGAAAAAAGCATTAGGACAAAAGCGATACAAAATGCTTACAAGACGGCAACGCTCTCTCCTTTGGAGATTGCTGATACCTGTATCAAAGCCACAGAATTGGCTCTTAGACTGGCGCCTTTGGGCAACGGTTCCGCCATCTCCGATGTTGGAGTAGGCGCTATCATTCTTGATGCTGCCTTGAGAGGTGTGTTGTTGGCTGTCGATATCAATCTTCCCGGTATCAAAGATCAGGATTTTGTTGCGCAATCGGCACATAGAAGAGATGCCCAAATCGAGAAGTCTGCAAAACTTTGCCATGAAGCGGTGGATATTGTCAAAGGTAGACTATAATAATGTTGCCCAAGAGTTTTTTAGAAGTGAGCCAAGTCATTCGTTTGATTAAGAGCGATTTGGAAGAAGACGAGAAATTGGCGCGTCTCTGGGTAAAAGGAGAAATTTCAAATTATAAAAAAGCTTATTCTGGGCATATTTATTTTACATTGAAAGATGATCAAGCTAGTTTGAAGTGTGTACTTTTTTCCAGCCATAATTCCAGACTGTCTTTTGAGATGGAGGACGGAATGGAAGTGCTTGTTCAAGGTAGGATTTCTGTATTTGAGGCGACAGGTAGCGTACAGCTATATGCCAATAGTGTTCTTCCATTGGGGCAGGGTGCACTTTTCTTGGCTTACACGCAACTAAAAGACAAACTGGAACAAGAAGGACTATTTCATAGGAAAAGACCGATACCGATGTTGCCTCGCAGGATCGGTATCGTTACTTCTGCCACAGGATCGGTGCTACATGATATGCATCACGTTGCACGACGAAGGAATCCGGAAGCGAAAATTATTCTATGCAAATCTTCCGTTCAAGGCAAAGAGGCACCCAAAGAGATTGTTCAGGCGATTGAGGCTTTGAATCGCTTTGGAAATGTGGATGTGATCATTGTGGCTAGAGGAGGAGGTTCTCTTGAGGATTTGTGGGCTTTTAATACAGAAGAGGTGGCCAGAGCCATTTTCAATTCCTCTGTTCCTATTGTGTCTGGCGTAGGGCATGAAACGGATTATACAATCTCAGATTTCGTTTCAGATATGAGGGCGCCTACTCCTTCAGTTGCTGCTGAACTGGTGATACCAGATATGAAGATGCGATTGGATCAGTTGGGTTATGATTTAGGGAAAATCCAGAGTAATATGACCCAGATGGTGACGAATTATAAGAATAGAGTCAAACAATTGTCAGAAAGAGAAGCTATTAGAAATCCTTCCTGGATGCTTCAGAGAGTCCATGAACGCCTCGATTTTTTCCAAGATAGAGCAAATAGAGCTTTTTACGAAACGATTCAGAATAAAAATGAGCAGTTGACATTGCTCCGTGGACGTTTGTTTGGAATGAATCCTACGGCTACATTGATGCGTGGATATACCATAATTGAACAGAATGGTAAAATTATTGGTAGGAGATCCAGTTTGAATGTGAATGACCCATTCTCTGTGCAGTTCCATGATGGTATTGTGAACGCCTGTGTACACAAGGAGAAAAAATGATGGGAAAGAAAAATATTGATTTTGAAGAATTACTATTAGAACTTGAAGCCAAAACTTTGAAGTTGGAAGAAGGCAGTATGAATTTGGATGAATCTATGAAAACCTATGAAGAAGCCATGGAGCTTTTATTGTCTTGTCGTAAACTGTTGGAAAAGGCGGAAACAAAGATTCAATTACTTAAAGAAAAAAATGGAGAGTGGATCACGGAAGAAATCGAAAGTGAGTTACCGTAGCCATGGATTTCATTTTACGGATGAAACAGCGAAAAGAGCAAATTGATGAGATCCTGAATAATCTAGTCATAGAAACGCCGGTGCATGCAAAAGTTTTGGAAGCTGCCATGAGACACAGTTTGTTGGCCAAAGGTAAAAGGCTTAGACCGATTTTACTATTGGAGACGCTGCAACTTTTTGGGAAGCATGAGAGCATGGGCATGAATTTTGCCTTGGCGCTGGAAATGATTCATACTTTTACATTGGTGCATGATGATTTGCCATGTATGGATGATGATGATTTGAGAAGAGGTATCCCAACCTGTCATAAAGTCTTTGGAGAAAACATTGCACTGTTGGCGGGCGATGCACTCGTTTTTTCAGCTTATGAACTGATGAGTAAAAGACGTGATGATATAGACCCTGCCGTCGGATTGGCTTGTATTGAGGACATTTCTAAAGCATTGGGAGCACAAGGCGTGATTGCCGGCCAAGTTGTTGATCTTCTTTCTGAGGGAAAAACAGCCTCAGAGGAAGTATTGCATTTTATTCATAAGCATAAAACAGCGGACTTGATGGTTGCTGCTCTACAGGTGGGTGCCAGGTTGGGAGGAGCTGACGATGACGAGCTACAATCTTTGCGCCATTATGGTGAACACATTGGCCTGGCTTTTCAAATGACGGATGATTTGCTGGATATTGAAGGGCAGAAAGATGTTTTAGGAAAGCCGATAGGATCAGATGTGAAATCTAAAAAAATGACATATCCTGTTTTGCTGGGTCTTGCCGAAACGAAATCTAGAGCTAAGACAGAGTGCCTGCAGGCACAGGAGGCGCTAAAAAGTATAAATTATTTGCCGATATCATTCCTGGATGACTTCAGTCAATATATCTTGGCAAGGACCTATTAAATCATTTGATTGTATCACACGTATTAAGGTATAATATAAATTGGTGGCACAGTATTCTAGTCGGGTGTATTGGTTTTGAAGGCGGGCCTAAAAATCCGTCATGGGCACAGCGATGAAGTCTCTGGCAGTTGCTTTCGATGCTCCGCGGGGGCATCTGGTGGAGGTTAAGAAGGCTGGGGCGATCCGCAAGGGCATGCGGGCGATGACCCTACCTTCGTGGAGGCCCATGCTTGTGGTTATGGTTTAAGGATCATAGCTATGACTTGGGGAAGAAACCTGTAGTTGGTAGCATAATGCTTGCTACAGAGTAGCCTGCCTTGAGTGGATGGAGAGGAGTCTATATGGTTTGCTTTTGTTTACGGCCGTAAATATGGCAAATACGATGAAACTTCCTCTGCAAAAGAGGCTAGGAATCGATATGATTCGTTAAGGAAAACTTCTAGACTGATTGTTGATGTAGGATTAAAGTACGAGCTTAGTGGTTATCTAGTGATGACGACGGTAACGTGTCAAATTGGGCTTTAATGGGAAACCACAATCACGGTGACGGATTGTAGCACAAGGGGAAATCCAACTGGACCTATGCCGTAAAGTTTACTACATGAACAGCCACCAATTACTTTAAAGGATGGGTTATGGCTAAAGAAGCAAAATCTAAAATTATCCAAAGATCGATGTTCGTTGGGATAGGCGCTTTTTTTTTAGCGCTGCTCGTGAGCTCGATCAGTCAAGGAATCATGGAACAAATATCTTCTGCCACGATAGCATCGCTTATTCTTCTTGTTATTGTTGTTTTTGGGATCGTGTTCGATTTGATCGGAACGGCTGTAACGGCGGCAGATGAAGAGGTATTTCATGCTATGGCTACCAAGCGTGTTCCAGGTGGTCAGCAAGGGGCTTATTTGGTTCGGAATGCTGATCGGGTAGCGAATATTTGTAATGATGTTGTCGGTGATGTCAGTGCATCCATTAGTGGGGCTTTAGGGGCAGGAGTTGCATTGTTGATTTCTAAAGGGAACGCAGACAATTTATTTGTCGAGATTATCATTTTGGGTATGGTTGCCGGGTTGACAGTTGGTGGAAAAGCATATGGTAAAACGTTTGCCATTCAAAACTCCAATGATATAATTTTTATGGTGGCAAAAATATTGGATAAAATGAACTTAAATTTTGCCATAAAAAGGAAAAAATAGAATGAGCTTATTGGATCAAATAGATGGACCAGAGCAGTTAAAAAAGTTATCAGTAAAAGATCTAAAAGAATTGGCTGATGAAATTCGTGATGAAATCATTCAATCTGTCTCTCAGACCGGTGGCCATTTGGCTTCGAGTTTGGGTGTGGTTGAAATCACATTGGCTTGGCATTATGTTTTCTCTTCCCCCCAAGACAAGGTGATTTGGGACGTAGGGCATCAGACGTATGCACATAAGTTGATAACAGGAAGAAAAGACCGATTTTGCACACTAAGGCAGATGGATGGCCTTTCGGGCTTTCCCAAACGCTGTGAATCTGAACATGATGCTTTTGAAACGGGGCACAGTGCCACTTCCATCTCGGCGGCTTTGGGGATGACTGAGGCCAATAAGCTTCATCATCGGCATTACAATACCACAGCTATTATCGGTGATGGTGCTTTGACAGGGGGGATGGCTTTAGAAGCCATCAATCATGCAGGACATCTGCAATCGAATGTGCTTGTTATTTTGAACGATAATGAAATGTCCATAGATAGTAATGTAGGCGCTTTGTCCAATTATCTTGACCGTGTAAGAACTGGTTCGACGTATTTGAAAACAAAACGTGGCTTGTCTAGCTGGATAGAGAAGATTCCTTTCTGGGGACCATCATGGAAACGGGGATTAGAGAAAATAAAGGATGGTTTTAAGTATTTTTTCATTACGGGTATTTTTTTTGAGGAGTTGGGATTTACTTATCTTGGACCTATTGATGGACATGATCTGGAATCTTTGATCGAACATTTGCATAGGATCAAGTCTCTGGAAGGCCCAGTTATTTTGCATATACTTACCCAAAAAGGGAGAGGCTATGCTCCGGCCATAGAAAATCCAGAATTATTCCATGGCATTTCTTCTTTTAATATTAGTGACGGGAGCAGTAAGAATCATTCGAGGCGAACATTTACACAATGCTTTTCGGATAACATTGTTAGATTGGGAGATGAAAACAAGGAGATAGTAGCTATTACTGCGGCTATGGCCAAGGGAACAGGCCTGGACTATTTTCAAGAAAAGTTTCCAGAGCGCTTTTTCGATGTGGCCATTGCTGAGCAGCATGCCGTAACCTTTGCGGCTGGTCTGGCTGCTGCAGGGATGAGACCGGTCGTCGCTATCTATGCTACTTTTATGCAACGGGCTATCGATCAGGTCATTCATGATGTATGCCGACAGTCATTGCCTGTAGTGTTTTGCGTAGACAGATCTGGGTTGGTAGGAGAGGATGGCGGAACTCATCAGGGTATTTTTGATTTGGGGATGTTTTATGCCATTCCCCATTTGGATATTCTGTTGCCTTCAGACGAAGAAGATATGCACATGATGCTAAATGAGGCCATGCAATCGGATAAGCCCGTGATGATTCGTTATCCTAGAGATGTCATCCCAGAACGAATTCATGCTGCTAAAGAAATTTCTAGCGATATCAATTGGATACAGAAGGGATCGGACTTGTTGATCATTTCAGCCAGTAATACCATGACTGATTGTGTGAAGGCCATGGAAAAATTAAATATGTTGCAGATGCCTGTCGGTTTGCTAGGACTTCGAAAATTGAAACCTTTTCCAACCAAGAGCATTGTGGAAATTATTGAGTCATACAAAACGGTTTTGGTGGTAGAGGAGAATTGTCGATCTAATGGTCTGGGCTCCATTATTGCCCAAGAAGTTCATTGCCAAATTCCTATTGAAATTCTCGCTTTACCAGATGAGTTTATCGAACATGGATCGCAGCAGGCATTAAGAAAGAAATATGGACTGGATGCGGAGGGCATTGTTGGCAAGGTAATGGAATTATATCAAGGACAGTAGTTCTGAGTTTTTGAATCAATAAGAGTGCACAGGTTGATTGAGAACCTATGCACTCTTTCTTTTGTGGTTGTTATGATGTTCTATAGTAGTGTTATTTATTTGAATTGACATCAACGGTTTGAAGACCAGAACCACTTAAATCAATGGGGTCTCCGAGGTATTTAGGTTTGCTATGTAAAATTTCTACCATCATAATGGCCTTCATTCTCGCCAACAATTCTCGGACATGATTTTTTAGAATACCTGGATAGCGTTGTTGGTCGCTGATGGCGCCCAATACATCCATACCGAGCCGGTTGGCAATATAGATGGCTCTCGCAAGATGAAAATCCTGGGTGGATATGACGGCAGTTTGCACTGAGAATATTGCTTTTGCCCGGTATAATGAACTATAGGTATTCAAGCCGGCGTGATCTAGAAAAATATCCTCAATGGGGATATTGGCATGGAGTAGATAGGTTTGCATGCCGGTAACTTCATCGTACTCCCGTTGACCATGGTCGCCTGAGACGATGATTCGATCGGAAATACCCTGTTGATAAAGCATGATGGCAACATCGAGTCGGTCCTTCAGCATAGGAGATGGGCCAGAAGCATACATGGCGGCACCCAGCACAATGATGGCATCCACTTGTGGAGCTAGATTTTTAAGCTCGTCTACAGTTTTTTTCTGGAATGAGGTACTATAAATCATGAGTCCATTGAGTATGAAAATAATCAAAATGGAACCGATGAAGAGAGAAAGGAGTATTTTTTTCCACTTCGATAATCGTAATGGTCGCATTGTTTTTTTAGACAATAGATTATTCATAGCATAATCATAAGAGTAATGAGTAACGAAAGCAAGAAAAAATATTGTTTGATAACGTTGGTGTTCTGTTAGGCATTTGATATACTGAACACAATAAAGAGGGGGAAAGTTCCAATGAGCAAAATGAGGATTGACACCTTACTGGTTGAGCGAGGTTTGTTCTCTTCCCGGGAGCGCGCGAAATCGGAAATCATGGCAGGACATATTTTGGTGGCCAATGCAGTAGTAGATAAGGCAGGTACATTGGTTGATCCTAGTAAAGAGATTCGTATTATTGGTAACGCATTGCCTTATGTTAGCCGAGGTGGGTTGAAGCTCAAAAAGGCGATTGATTGTTTTGGCCTTTTTTTGGAAGATATGACAATAGCTGACATTGGCGCCTCAACGGGGGGGTTTACTGACGTTTGTCTGATGGAAGGAGCAAAGAAAGTTTATGCTATTGATGTAGGATATGGACAGTTGGCCTATTCGCTTCGCCAAGACAGCCGGGTGGTGGTGATGGAAAGAACCAATGCCCGTTATCTTAATCGGGACCATTTTTCAGAACGTATGGATTTTGTGGTCACGGATGTTTCATTTATCTCTTTAGAAAAAATATTACCTGCGGCGTATTCAATTTTAAAAGAAGAGGCACATATGGTTGCGCTCATCAAGCCTCAATTTGAAGCAGGGAAAGATCATATTGGGAAGCATGGTGTAGTTAGTGATGCTGAGGTACAGCGACGGGTAATTGAAAAAGTAATTCATTTTGCCCAAGAAACTGGTTTTTTATACATGGGACTGGATTTCTCACCTGTTGCAGGACCGAAAGGAAATATTGAGTTTTTGTTGTATTTGCAAAAAAAAGATGGGGCATCAGTTGATATGAGTCAGGATATTGCTGATCGGATCGATAAAGTGGTAATGGAGTCCCAGGTGTTGAGGAAGTGATGAATTGAAACAAACCGATGTATACTTTTTATTGGCTATGCTGGCTTTTATCATATTGTTTTATGGATTTTTCTGGTTGAGAAAATGGAAACGCCATGTTTATTTGAAAGCGGCTAGCCGAAAAAATATAAAAGCATTGCAATATTTAGAAGATGAAGGGTATCGTTTCAGTAATGGGGCACAATGCCGAAGGGTTTTGCAAACCATAAATGGCACGCAATATACCCGCGAAATCATGGTTGAGATGATTGTTCGAAAGGACTGGAAACAATATCTGGTGGTGCACAGCAAAACACAGAAGGAACGACTCGACCGGGTAACGAATCGATTAGAATTTATTTTGCTGCAGCAACTTTTTCCTTCCGATGGTATTCTGGTGGTGGATTTAATCAGTCCTAAGATCTCTGTTCTTAAGCAGAAGATTTCATATGGGCATGATTATTCCTATTTGAAAAAAAGATGGTGGTTGCCTGTTCTGGTCTTGTTCGTGGGTTTGTTCGTGGGTTTATTCTTGGATCTTTAGTTTTATGAAAGGTAGGAGCCAAAAAATGAATGAAAACGAGTGGGTTTATTATAACACCTATGATGAAGCTGAATGGTTGGTTGTTAAATCGCTTCTTGAAGATGCCAATATATCCTATAGGGAAAAAGTGGGTTCTGAAGGAGAAATATTGAAACTCTATACTTCTTCAAGTGGGGTTATGGGATCAGAACTTTGGGTGGCTAGTGATGATTGGGAAAAAGTAAAGCAGCTGCTACTAGAGACAGATTGATTGGCATCAAGATGAAAGAAGAAAAATATTTCTTCAAACGGTGTGAATGTTTTCTGATATAATTGTGTTATCAATGCAAAAAGAGGTATTTATGAGATTTGCGATTATCGCTAATGAGACCAAACCCAATGCGGTAACTTTGACTATGGATATTGTGAATTGGTTGAAATCAAAATCTGTAGAAATCATTTCTTTGGACAACCATACATTGCAATTGGGACGGTTAGACACAAAAGTACAATCGTATCTTGAAAAGTCTGATGCCATCATTGTGTTGGGCGGTGATGGAACATTGCTCAATGCAGCCCATCTTTTTTGCCAATACAAAGTCCCGTTGGTTGGAATCAATATTGGCCATTTGGGTTTTCTAACCAGCCTGGAAAAAAACAATCTGTATGAAGGTTTGCAAAAAATTATTGATGGTGATTACATTTTAGATAAGAGAATGACTCTGGATGTTGTGTTGGAACGTAATCACAAAGAAATAGGAAGATTTTCAGCAATCAATGATGCTGTGATTAGTAAGAATGCACTGGCAAGAATGTTTACGATGGAGATTTCTGTTAACAATCAAATGATTGATCAATATGCTGCAGACGGTTTGATTGTGGCGACGCCGACTGGTTCAACTGCATATTCCTTGTCTGCGGGTGGACCTATTGTTGAACCGAGCATGCAAGCGATTTTGCTGACTCCTATATGTGCTCACAATCTATATTCTAGACCCATGGTGGTCAATCCCCATGAAATCATTTTTGTTAAGGTTAAACAGCCCACATCAGACGTGACGTTGACGATTGATGGTCAAATAGGTGTTCCCATGAAGGATGAGGATATAGTTAAAATAGCCAATGGTGCACGTGATATTTCCTTTATTCGTTTGTCTCAGTGGAATTTTTATCAAATCTTGCATGAAAAATTCAACAAGGGTTAAGCAATGAATCGATTGTATACCAATACATTAATGTATTATCATGCTTTGTTAACAACATATTTACAAAAGGGAGATGTAGTGATTGATGCTACGGCGGGTAAAGGATACGATACGGTCTTTTTGGCGAAATGTGTTGGTCAAAATGGTCTTGTACATGCAGTGGATATTCAACAACAAGCCATCGAGGAGACAAGAGCGAGACTGGAAAAAGAAGGTCTGCTGGGACGAGTGAGATTGCATCAAATGGATCATGCTGTGCTGGGAGAGCTTGATGTGAAGGATGTTGCAGTCATTATTTTTAATCTGGGCTATTTGCCAGGTTATGCACAAGTTGTCATGACGCAGGGGAACACGACGATTCAGGCCATGGCCCAGAGTTTGAATATGTTGAGGAAACACGGTCTGATGCTCCTCACTGTCTACCCAGGGACGGTGCAAGGATGTCACGAACATCATTTGATTCAAAGATACATTGCAGGTCTGGATCAAAAACAGGTAGATGTTGTAGAAATGAGATTTCCCAACAGAGTAAATGCTAGTCCATACGGGATTCTATTACAGAAATTGGTTTGAAAGGATAGCGCATGAAAAGCCGAAGGCAAAGAGAGATATTGGAGATTATCACGCAGAAAAATATTTCTACTCAGTCAGAACTGGCCAGGATACTACGAGATAGAAATTTTGAAATCACTCAAGCGACCATAAGCCGGGATATCAAGGAAATGGGATTGGTCAAATCAAATGACTCTACAGGGAAGCATAGGTATGTTCTGCCTATGGAGAGTAGTAGCGGTAGGGAATTGACGCGTTTGGAGCGAGTGATCGAAGATACGGTGATTGGAGTCGATTTTTCGGAAAATTTGGTATTGGTGAAGACTTTACCGGGATCTGCGCAGCTATTGGCTTCACTTCTCGATCATTCTGACTGGCGAGAAGTGCTAGGCACATTGGCTGGTGATGATACGGTATTGGTGATTATCAAAGATCGCAAAAATGTGGTGGATATTTGTGAGCGCATTAAGAATAAAATGGGGTAGTTGCGAATGCTGAGTCAGCTGATAATATCGAATTTTGCTTTGATAGAAAATGTAATTATGGAGCCCGAATCAGGTTTGAATGTTCTGACTGGAGAAACGGGAGCAGGAAAAACAATTTTGATTGGTGCACTGGGCATCTTGCGGGGTAATCGAGCGCAGACTGAGTACATTAGGAAGGGCGAAAACTCAGCTAGTGTTGAGGGCTATTTTACGTTTGAAAATTTTCATTTTTCCTCGGAATACTTAGAGAATTATGGTTTGTCCTTACATGGAGAAGACGGCGTTTTATTGCGCCGCGAAATATCTTTGTTGGGAAAGAATAAGTGTTATATCAATGGGAAAATGGTTCCACTTACTCTGTATGCTGAAATTGCAAAAAAAATGTTGGACATTCATGGACAAAATCAGGAGCAATCTCTTTTAAAATCTGAACGGCAAATGCAATTGGTAGATCGGTACGGGAAACAATTGATAGAAACGTTGCTTGTGCATGTGAAAAAGTATTATGAACAAAAAAAATCTTATAAGGAAGCATTGGAAAACCTTAAAAAAAATTCTGCATCTGCGCAAAAGGAAATGGATTTTTTAGCGTTTCAGATTGATGAAATTGACAAGAGGAAACTGATTCGTGGTGAAGAGGAAGAACTTCGGGCAGAGAGTAAATATCTCTCTCATTTGGAGGAAATTGTGGAACGTATGCAACGAGCATATGATTCCCTTTGGGACACGGGCAAGGCATTAGAGAATATTGACGAAGCTTGTCGAGAACTTGAGAAGCTGAAGGAGTATGGTGCTGTGTATGCGTCTGCTTATGCTGTAGCCCAAGATGCATATTATAATTTGGAAGAAGTTGCAAGAGAATTGAATAGCAATCTTTCAGGTATTGAGTTTGATGCGGATCAATTGAATGCTATTGAAGAACGCTTGGGTGAAATCAATTATTTGAGAAAGAAATATGGGACTACCATCGATGAAATTTTAAATTTTAGAGAGCAAGCTCAAACAAGATTAGAGCAATTCCAGAATCTTGATGAAGAGTTGGAGCAACTGTCTGTGGCTATGGAAAAGGCGCAAAAAGAGTATGATTTGCAGTGTGCTTTACTACATGAAAAACGAATGTTGGCTGGTCAGGATTTGGGAAAGCAAATCACCAATCGTTTACACGATTTGAGCCTGGCAAATGCGTATTTAAGTGTTGATATTACCCCGGCCAAAGAAAGTGAAAAAGGAACAGACCGTATTACTTTTATCTTTTCCCCTAACGTGGGCGAAGGGGCTCGCTCTTTGGCTCGTATTGCCTCTGGAGGTGAAATTTCACGTATTATGTTGGCCATCAAAACCATCCTTGCGAAGGAAGATGAAATTGGGATTTTGGTTTTTGATGAAGTTGATACTGGTGTCGGTGGTGAGTCGTTGGTCAGTGTTGCGAAACATTTGAGTGCTTTGGGTGAGAATAAACAGGTTTTTTGCGTAACACATTCACCACAATTGGCGGCATTTGCGGATTGTCATTTCAGGATTAGTAAGAGTATCAAAGAAGAACGGACCATAACCAATGTGAATAAACTGGATAAACAGGCAAAGACTGATGAGATATTTCGCATGTTGGGTGGAGAAAAAATGGAAGGCTCCAGAGAGCAAGCCGGCCTAATTTTAGAATCGGCCAGCAGGCTTAAAAACCATCAATAGTGCTTGAAATTTTTTATACCACAGTTATAATGTGAATATATGAACATTGTTAGGTGAGGTTACTACATAAACAGAAGCTACTGCCCTGAAACATCGAGAGATGCCAAAGGGTCAGCAGGCAAGATCGGATTAAGGTTTTGCTTAATGTAGCTGGGCTTGCCCTACGTTATGTTGAGCCAAAACTGATCGAGGATAGTTTCGGTATAAGACCCTTGGGCCGTTTCTATTTGGAACGGATTTTTTTATGAGGAGGTGACAATATGGATGACCCGCGAGATCATAAGAATGATGCTAATTCGATAATAGGAAGAGATGATAAACATAGTTTTGCGGGTCGGACAGGACCTGGATAGGAGGCCGATATGATCACAACCTATATAGCCAATGAAGGACTTGAAGTCCGGGAAGTAGGTATTCAAGAACCAAAAAGTTGGATAAAAATGGTCAATCCAACCAAAGATGAAATTGTCATGGTTCATAAAGAAACAGGGGCTCTGACAGAATTTTTAGAAGCACCCATGGATGATGAGGAAAGACCCCGCATTGATGTCGAGGATGATCAAACGCTCATTCTAATCAATGTACCTGTCATTGAAGAGGTAGAGTTCCCTGATAATGTGCGCTACGACACCATACCTTTGGGTATCGTGTATATGGAGAATAGAATCATTACCGTTTGTCTGGAAGATGTCGACATCATCAACGATTTTGTTAACAAACGTCTTAAATCTTTTTCTACTGGGAAGAAAACTCGTTTTACGTTACAAATTATGTATAAGACGGCTATTTATTTTTTGAAATATTTGAAAAAAATTGATCGCAGAACCGTGGATTTAGAGAACTCTCTTCACGGAGCGTTAAAAAATGAGCAACTCATTAAACTCCTAAGTATGGAGAAATCTTTGGTATATTTCGCCACTTCATTAAGAAGCAATGAACTGGTCATGAAAAAGATTTTACGAAGCAAATGCATTCCTTTGTATGAAGATGATGAGGATTTACTCGAAGATGTATTAACTGAAAACAAGCAAGCCATCGATATGAGCGAGATTAATTCCAATATTTTGAGTGGCATGATGGATGCCTTTGCCTCCATCATATCTAATAATTTAAATATTGTGATGAAGCTTCTAACCAGTATCACCATTACGCTGACTATACCCACTATGATTGCCAGTTTTTATGGCATGAATGTTGATTTACCATTTCAGAGCAATCCGTATGGATTTTTTTTCATCGTGGCCATATCGCTCTTTCTTACGGGAGGCACGGTGTTTGCCATGATGAAAAAAGGTTTTTTTTGAGAAAATTTGCACCACATTATATTGCATTGTATTGATGAAACAGGATAAGGAGAGGAAAGCATGTTGGATTATTTGATTAAAAATGCCACTATTGTTACCATGAACAAATCAAGAGAGATTCTTAAGAATGCTTCGATTGCCGTTTTTCAAGACCGCATCGTAGACATTGGAGATACCAAAGCCCTAGAGCATAAATATCAGGAAGTCAAGCGGGTCATCGATGCAGAGGGCAAAGCTGTTTTTCCAGGGCTGATTAATACACACAACCACATGTTTCAAAGCTTATTAAAAGGATTGGGGGACGACCGTGTATTGTCAGATTGGTTGGTGGAATGCATGTTTCCTAGCGCTGCAACCATAGATCAAGAAGCAGTTTATTATGGCGGGCTGGTGGCTACATTGGACAATATTCACAGTGGCACCACCACCATCTTGGATTACATGCATGCTCAATCTAGTCCGCAATTATCAGATGGTGTTATCAAAGCATTCAAAAAAACTGGTGTTCGTGGAATACTGGGGCGTGGGTATATGGACTTGGGAGAACAGTTTGGAACCCCCAAAGCTTTGATTCAAGATAAAGCAGTGATTCAAGAGGATATTTTGAGATTGCTTGATACTTATCATAATTCTGATGATGGGAGAATCAAGGTTTGGTTGGCTCCGGCAGCGGTTTGGCTTTCTTCCAAGGAGATGTTGGATTGGAGCAAAAAAATAGCTGATGAATACAATACCGGTATTACGGTACATTGTTCGGAAACCCCGTTTGATCGTCAGGCTTGCACGGAAATCCATGGTATGCCTGATACAGATACTTTGGCTCACTATGGCATTATGGGGCCCAACTGCTTGTTGGTTCATTGTGTTCATTTGACCGACCGTGATATCAGAATGCTCAAATTTCATGATGCTAAGGTATCACATAATCCTGGGAGTAATATGTATCTGTCTTCCGGGGTGGCGCCTATACCTAGATTAACTGAAGTCGGAGTTACTGTCGGATTGGCCACCGACGGGGCTGCATCCAACAACTCCAATGATATGATTGAAATGCTGAAATTGGCAGCGTTGATGCAAAAGGTAACGCATCAGGATCCGACAATCATAACGTCAGATAAGGTTCTGGAAATGGCGACTATTGATGGCGCGAGGGCCATTGGCATGGAAGATGAGATTGGATCATTGGAAATTGGCAAGAAAGCTGATTTGTTTATTTTTGATCCCTTTGCTAGTGCTAAATCCACGCCTATGCATCATCCTGTATCAACCTTGGTATATTCGGCCAGTGAACAAAATGTCGAGATGGTTATGGTGGATGGTCGAATTATTTTGGATAATTTCAAACCGACATTTTTGGAAAGCGAGCGGGCAGTTCTCATCCAGGCACAGGAATTTGCTGATGACTTGGCGAGAAAAGCAGGAACATATGCCAACAAAGAGCGTCCCTGGAGATCATTGGCGTACTGATTCTGGACTATTCTGTCCTTGTTGTATAAAAAAAATGCACCCAAGTGAGGTGCATTTTTTTGATGGAATTATCTCTCTTCTATGGCATCACTTGGGCAAGCTGCTTGGCAGGCGCCACATTCGATACAGCTATCTTGGTCGATGACGTATTTGTCATCTCCTTCACTAATACATTCCACTGGACACTCATCAGCACACACCCCACAAGAAATACAGGCATCCGTTATAAAATACATGATTCATCCTCCTTTCAGTAAAACGCTATCTAACATTTTAAATTATATTCCGTTTGTATTGCGTATACAAGACTTTTAAGTTATAAATTTTAGTTTTCATTGTCTGCTGTAAGAGGGAAACTTGGTCCCAGTCTTTTGCCTCAATGGCCTTACGAATTAGTGTTAATTGGGAATCCTTTTCTAGGGAATCCTTAAAGAGCTCATTCTTTCTTTTTATGATTTCAGCCCATCGTTGTTTATCTAACTCGTTGCCAGATTGTTCATCATGGAGTTGGATCATGTAGCGTCCTTGCTTGGCCAGATTGGGTATGACCTGGGCTAGAATTTCTGTGACCCATTTGGTGATAGATCCTGTCTTGTATGATTCAAGAATGGCATCCGAAAATACATTCCCTTGCTTGAGAACATGTAATTTGTCAGGGTAAAGAGAAAAGCCTTGTAAATTCTCCCATACAGTTGCAGGATGGTGACCGAACAATAGTGTTCTTTCTTCAAGAGAAAACGTTTCAAATACATCTTCTTCACTACGATATTCGCGATTGGTTTCCAGATAAAAATCTGGATCCCCCATTTTTTTGTTGAAGGAGCTTTCTAATTCCTTTGTGCTTAATTTTGATTCGACAGCGGCCCTGATGCCGTCTAGGGCAGACATATACAAAGCAGCAATGGTCAGATAGGTATTGCTGTGAGGGTTAGGGGAGCGAACTTCAAATCTAGTTGCCCTAGGGTTGTTCATGTCACGTATGAGACCTACCAGAATTGTTCTGTTACGCGAAGGAGTACTTAGTGTATGTCCGATTGATCCAACGATGCAGATGGGGGCTTCATAGCCCGGCTGCAGGCGATTCAAGGCATCATTGGAGCCACTGATAAAGGGATTGGCCACCTCATAGTTTTTTAGTATGCCCATGAGAGCACCCCAACCAAAAATATTGATATAATCATCATCCATGACAATGGGCGAAAAAAGATTCTGGTATTGACCTGTCTTTAATTTCAAAGCGACACCAATGTGGGTGTGCTCGCCATTTCCTGCCACATCTTCAATGGGTTTGGCCATAAACGAAACGTCTAGTCCATGGTTTTGAAATACTTCTTTGATTTTGGTGCGGGCTATGAGTTCATTGTCGGCTGCTTGCAGGGCAGGGGCATATTTCCAGTCGATTTCCAATTGTTCCATGACATGTGAGAAGTTCCCTGAAGTATCGACTTTGGCTTTGACACCACCGACCTCCTTGTGGCCCATTTCTGCTTCTAGTCCGTAGCAATCGAGTAACGATAATGATCTTTCCAGGGCTGTCCGAACCAAACCCTTGGTCCGTTTCCAGTATTGTTCCTGCATGATCTGTGAGGCGGAAAGTGCGCCAATATTTTCCTCCTCCTCAGGTGTTTTGACCCAAAACTCAAGTTCAGTGGCTGAGGTAAGCACTACATCTTCAATGTCTTCAGGATCCAATTGCAAGTTCTCCGCTACATGAGGATGCCTGCTGATAAGATCCTTGATTTCCTGTTTGAAATAATTGATTGCATTCTTTAGGACACTTCGAGAATCAATTCTTTTGTCGTTGTGGTTCAAAAATGAAGGGATTCGGATAGTACCAACAGGCTTATGGGTTTCTGGGTCCAAATTTCCATAATTGTAATCAACGAACCATTTGACACTGGAATCAGGGACCAAATCTACTTTGCCGTTGTTTAGAGTAGCAATACCAGGAAGGACTACACTAGATCCATCAGTCTGTACGCCAGCTCCTGATAGAAATCCTTCAATGTCTTCTAGGAATAGGCCAATGGGTATTTTCTCGTCTGTGTCATTTCCACCCAAATCTACTCCTACGAGAGATACAAAGCGAATTTCTTGATGTTTGCGTAACAGGTCTTTCAGTTCATCCATACTATAGCGATCACTTTGTACGTAATATAGCAAATCATAATCTAGCATTGTATTCATCTTATTGATCATCAAATCACTCCTTAATAAATTAGTTGGTTCGATATTTAAAAAATTAATTATACTCATGTATCGGATTTTGTCAAACATAAAACAGTCTACATACAGAATACAGCAAGAGTGGGCAATGTAAAGTTAAAGCAGCAAAATTTCTGACATGATTTGGTTCCCTAGTTTGGTAGGATGAAGGCCATCGGAGTAGAGTTGATCCGGGTGTATGGATTTAGATGCCAACAGGAATGCTTCTTGGAAATCGATGATTTCGCATGAAAATTGCTCTTGAAATTGATAAAGCCATAAGCGAAAGGCCATAAGTTGACGATTGACTTCTTGAAAGTTGATGGATGCCCCCCAATGCTTGGCCGCTTCTTCAGGCTGTATCAGGATGGGCACACCGAGTCTAGCCTTAATTTTGTGGTGACGACAATGATGAACGATGCAAGCCATGTTAGACTTGACGACAGAGGCAGGGACTCCGTAAATAAAATCATTGGTGCCTGCCATAAAAATGCCTTGGTTAGGATGGTGGGAAAAAAAATCCTTTTCTAGTCTGGCAACGAGACCGGTGCTGGTATCACCTAGAATGCCATGGTTGATCCATTCGGATGTATGTTGAGCTGCGACAATGGAAACCCAATCTTCTCCTTTTTTGAGCTTGTATCCCTTGGTAAGGCTGTCCCCCAGACAGACGATTTTCATAGGTTTGCTATGTTTATTCATACGTTCACCTCTCCCTATAGATTATCAAAGAATAGGGAGCAAAGACAATGAAAATTTGTTATAATAAATTGTTAATACAATCTTACCAAGGAGATTATTATGAAAGTAAAAAAGCTTTCAGAATTAGAAAGCTACCATCTGGAATGGGAGTCATTCAAAGACGGAGATTTTTTTGCTGAAGATATTGAGGATGAGAATCTATATTATGAAAGGCTCTTTGTTTTGGTCGATCAGGCTAACGTTATTTATGCGATGGCTTACCTTTACGATGAGGAAGATGATGGAACGCTGGAAGTGGATATGTTGACATCCAAAGCTGATGAACAGCAGATTACTTATATAAAAACATTTATATCCTTGATCATGTCAGAGTTTTTTCATAAGGATAGAATTATGATTAAGACAAGAGGATTCATAGATGCAGATATCACACAAATGGGGTTTTCCGATAACAAGCAGGGATATTTGGTCTGGGAAAAAGGGGAATGAGATTGACAAAAAAAATGAATCAACGTCAGGTAAAAATTCATATGAAAAGAAAACTGATTGGAATCGGATTTATCGTTATAAGTGGTTTTCTTCTGGTTAGCATCATCTTAACTCAAAGAGGCATCGGGAACCCTGAGCAGATTGGTTTGGCGGGAGGGTTTTTTTCAAGAACACTGATGGGAATACTAGGAAGAGCAGGATTCGTTTTGCCAAGTGTGGGTTTGTTGCTGGGGTTTTTGTTTCTTGTGGGTGTTCATGAGGATGATATCAAAACGAATGTGATTGGTTTCTTTTTTATTCTTCTATCCATTTTGGGTATCTTTAGCATTGAGGATGTGCTAGGTATGACATTCTTGACTGCTGTTCAAAATGGAATGCAAGGTTATGGTGGCGGCATAATCGGTATGAGTTTTGGTTGGGCTTTATCTAGGGTTATTGGACGCTGGGGAGCCTATATTGTGCTGGGAGGCATTTTACTTGCCGGTATTTTGATGCTTTTTGAAGGGTACAAATGGAATTTTTTATCGAAAATAAAGCAAGCATGGGAAACTAAAAAGGCAAAAAAGTTAGCATTAAAAAAGAAACAGGAAAAAGATGCCTCTTTGCGGGAAAAGGGAAAGACCGTGTTTATTCCTAATCCCACAGGACCAGTCATTAGTCATTCTGGCCATCATGATGAGAGCAATTATGAGAGTATTAAAGATATTCTCATGGATGAAGATATCGGGAAAAAGCATTCTCGTAAACCAGCAAATTCTTCGTTACCAGTACAAAATACAATGGATAGAGAAGGACAGGAAGTCCCTTTGGAAGAGCAAATGGAGATTTCCTTGAAGTCAGATCGTGTCGATTTCGGAGCGATACGGGATTGGAAGTATCCGCCGTTGTCCTTATTGCGGCATGAGCGACCCATTGATAAGGCATTGAGTGATAAAGAAATTCAAGAGACCGCTATGTTGCTGGAACAAACCTTGGAGAGCTTCGGCGTTCAGTTGAAGATTGATCAGGTGAGTATTGGACCCAGTATAACCCGATATGAGGCAAAGCTGGCCCCTGGAATAAAAGTGAGTAAGATTCTTAGACTTTCAGATGATATCGCACTGAGCTTGGCGGCATCTAACATTCGTATAGAAGCGCCAATTCCTGGAAAAGCAGCCATTGGGATAGAAGTACCCAACAAGACAGTCAAGGAAGTTACATTGCGAGAAATAATTGGTGAAGGATCGTTTAACAATCAAAAAGGGAACCTGACAGTTGCTTTGGGCAAGGATATTGCCGGTCAGAACGTTTTTGCTGATTTGGCCAAAATGCCTCATTTGCTGATTGCTGGAGCCACAGGCTCCGGTAAATCCGTGTGCATGAACACGTTGATTTGTAGTTTGCTATTCAAGTACCGACCGGATGAATTGAAATTTCTGATGATTGATCCAAAAAAAGTCGAGTTGACCAATTATAATCAGATTCCTCATTTGGTAGCGCCCGTAATCACGGAGCCCAAAAGGGCAGCAACCGCTTTGAAATGGATGACTGTTGAAATGGAGAATCGTTATTCCTTATTTGCCAAAGAGGGAGTCAAAGATATCTATGGCTACAACCGAAGGGTGCTTGAAAAGCGAAAAAATGGAAGTGTAGAAGAAAATAAGCTACCGTATATCGTGATTTTAATTGATGAGCTAGCTGATTTGATGATGATTGCACCAGCTGAGGTGGAAGATTCTATCTGTCGCTTGGCGCAAATGGCCAGAGCGGCAGGAATGCATCTAGTGATTGCCACGCAGAGACCTTCGGTCAATGTGATCACAGGTCTTATCAAAGCCAATGTACCGAGCAGAATTGCTTTTGCTGTTAGTTCTCAGGTTGATTCCAGAACAATATTGGATGGCGCCGGTGCTGAAAAGTTATTGGGTCGAGGCGACATGCTCTTTTCACCAGTCGGACTCAATAAACCAAAACGCGTACAAGGTGCCAATATCTCTGAAAAGGAAGTAAGTAAAGTCGTGGAATTTTTGTGTGATCAGGCCAAACCAGAATATATGCAAGGTATTGAGATATTGGAGCAGGCTGGCATAGCTGATTTCGACGAAAATCAAGATGAAGGAGATGAACTCCTGATGGAAGCAGGAGCATTGGTCTTGGACTCTGGACAGGCTTCTATATCCATGTTACAAAGACGTTTGAAGGTTGGATATACGCGTGCAGCCAGAATGATCGATCAGTTAGAAGACAGGAATATTGTGGGTCCTTATCAGGGATCGAAGGCTAGGAAAGTCTTGGTTGGTTGGGAAGAGTTTCAGCGTATTTTCAGTCAAGAAGAAGAGGAATAAATGAGTATAGATGTGACATATCACGATACATTGGGTTGGGAGAAAGCCATCTATATTGATGTTCGTTCTCCCAAGGAGTTTGCTGAAGACCACATACCGCAGTCCATCAATATTCCGATTCTTGATGATGATCAGCGGCAAATTGTGGGCACGTTATATAAGCAACAAGGGAAAGAAGTGGCCACGCTACGAGGCATTGAACTGGTTTTGCCTTCACTTGAGAAAAAGATTCGTCAGTTTCATTTATTGAGTCATCAAGGTCCGTTGGTTTTGTATTGTTGGAGAGGTGGACTTAGAAGCAAGAGCATGGCTGATATTTTAAGTGCGACCGATATGGAGGTTTATCGACTGATTGGTGGTTACAAAGCTTATCGGAAGTCATTGATAGAAGATTTGGATAAAATGCCTTTGCCACCCTTTTACAGTTTGTATGGCTTGACAGGTACAGGAAAAACAAAGATCATTCAAGCCTTGGAGTCGCGGGGAGTACAGATTTTGGACTTGGAAGCATATGCCAATCATCGAGGCTCTGTTTTTGGTTCAGTAGGGTTGGGGGAACAACCATCCCAGAAGAGATTTGAAACCATTTTGTATAGTAAATTGAGAGCTCTTGATCTGCATAAACCTGTTGTGGTTGAGGGAGAGAGCTCTCGTATAGGTAGAATCATCATTCCACAACGAATATTCGCTCATTTATTGTCATCGAAACGGATCTTGATTTATGATGAGATAACCAATAGAGCCCACCGAATTGTAGAGGAATATTCAGGTAAAAACACCCAGGAAGAGCTGATCGAATCAGTAGGGTTTTTGACTAGGCGTTTGGGCGCTAATCATGTGAAACGCTTGATTGGGGCCATTCAAGAGAAAAGATATTTGTCTGTGGTGGAAGAATTATTGGTGAAGTATTATGATCCATTGTATCATCATCCGAATTCACCATCATCTGACTATGAGGCATCCATTTGTTCTAACAGTATCGATCAAGCAGCAGATACCATACAAATATTACTGAACAAGGGAGAGTGAAATGAGTTCTTTGGGGGAAATGTTAAGGCAAGCAAGAGAAACGGCTGGTTATAGCATTAACGATGTGGCCAATATAACCAAGATCAGGGACGTTTATATTGCGAAATTGGAAAAAGAAGAACTTACGGGATTGCCCCCTGAGGTTTACACCAAGGGGTTTTTAAAAAACATGTCCAAATTGTATCAGATTGATGGAAACAGTGTGGTGGATGCATATCTTGCTTTATTCCAAACTGCTGAAAATAAGACAAAAGGGAATACTCAAAAAGAAAAGACTCAAGAAAAGACCAGAGCCCAGAATGTGAAAAACAAGGAGAAAAAAATTCAACCTGTTTTGGCTGAAGAAGCAGGGATTTTTCCTAAATTGAGTTTAAGCAAGGAAACATCTTCACCCAATTGGATTGTCGTCATTGTAGTGACACTGGTCTTACTGGTTGCTTTATATGTTGGGTTTAATAAATTAGGAAATGATGAGGTTGCTGATGAACCAGCAATTATTGCTGAAGAGCAAGACTCTCTTGAACCAGTGGATCCTATTCCAGGAGAAGACAGTGAGTTGGGAGAACCGGATGTAGTTGCAGATGAAATTGACGTCAGTAGTGAATATGATTATCGCTATCTTAGCCCGGTTGTTTTTGATGATGGACTTGATGTTATGTTGCATGTTTCTGAGCGTGCAGGGAGTCGGTGCTGGGTTAGCATTGAAGTGGATGGACAGATTGAGTTTACTGAGACTCTCAATGCTGGAGATATTGTGCGGTTTTTTGCCCAAGATTCTTTACGTTTGACTTTGGGTGATGCAGGCGTCATTCGTATTTATGAGGATGGACAAGATATTGGCTTTACAGCCAATGCTGGTGAGGTAGTCTATAAGGATTTCATTAAGGAGTAGCATGGGAAATAAGATTTATTTTGAAACAATGGGTTGTGACAAAAATACAGCAGATTCCTCCGTTTTGATGGGCTTGGCAGAGCAAAATGGGTATCAGCAAACGCAAAATATACAAGAAGCTGATTGGATTGTGGTGAATACCTGTGGATTTATTTTGCCTGCCAAAGAAGAATCGATAGCAGCCATTTTGGACGCCATTGCCTATAAAGAAGATAACAAAAAGCTTAAGGTTCTTGTTCATGGATGTTTGGTTGAAAAATATCGTGATGAATTGGAGGAGTCGATTCCTGAAGTCGATGTTTTTTTTGGTGTTTATGGATTAATGGATATCATTGAACAAATGAAATCCATGGATGGAAGGATGGAACAGAATGCGCTGAACCATCAAAAACCGGTTGGGCAGCTTCCCTATGTTAGAAAAATTGATTCCAAAACTGCTTATATGAAAATTGCTGATGGTTGTGATACACGGTGTACCTATTGCGCTATTCCTGATATTAAGGGTGCTTACAAAAGCAGGGAATGGAGCGAATTGATTGAGGAAGCGTGGGATTTGGCCAAACAAGGGGTGGAAGAACTGATTCTTGTAGCCCAAGATACGACTGCCTATGGCAAGGATCTTATACCCAAGACGAGCTTGACATGGTTGCTCAAGCAGCTGGTGCAAGTATCTGGTTTACGGTGGATCAGATTATTGTACGCCTATCCTGATTTAATTGACGAAGATCTTATCAAAATCATGGTAGCCGAACCTAAGATTTGTCATTATTTAGATATACCATTTCAACATGGAAACGATCAAGTTTTGAGACGAATGGGAAGAAAGCAAACCGTAAAAAGCATTTACACCTTGGTGACGATGATTCGAAATATTTGTCCAGATATGACCATCCGTTCGACTTTTATTACTGGATTCCCCCAAGAAACGGAAGAAGAATTTGAAGATTTATTACTTCTTCTATCCAGCCTAAAACTCAATTGGGTAGGTGCTTTTACTTATTCTCAGGAAGAAGGGACTCCTGCGGCTGTCATGAAGAATCAAATTGATGAGGAAATAAAGGGAAAAAGATACAATCGTTTAATGGCAACGCAACAGAGCGTGACAAAAGATTGGCTTCATGACTGGGTTGGGGAGACGTTAGAGGTGCTCATTGATGAGATCACGGAAGACCATCAGGCATCGGGTAGGACACGTTTTATGGCCCCGGATATTGATGGCGTGGTAACTTTTTTGGCGCCCACTAGTCTTCACGTTGGAGATTTCGTTAGGGTGAACATTACAGATGCAACAGAATATGATTTGATAGGAGACTATTGTGATGACCATATCCAATAAGATTACTTTTGCGAGAATATTGATGATTCCCTTGTTGATGCTATGTATTGAATGGGATCTGGGTGTATGGCCTGCCATTGTGTTCTCCATAGCATCTTTGACAGATTTCTTGGATGGATATTTGGCTCGCAAGAGAAATGAAATAACCAACTTAGGGATATTTCTTGATCCATTGGCTGACAAGCTTCTTACTATGGTGGCATTTTTATATCTACTCCAAGCTCATGTTCTGCCAGCTTGGAGTATCGTGATTATGCTGGGTAGGGAAATAGCGGTAACAGGACTACGTGTGTTGGCTGCCAAAGATGGACTGGTTATGGCTGCCAGTATTTGGGGGAAAATAAAAACGATCACACAGATGATATCATTGATATTGCTTCTTTTGGCCGGAGGAATGATTCTTCCTGGCTGGGTATTTATTTCGGCTATGTTTTTATTCTATATTTCATTGGCCGCCGCCGTTTTTTCTGGATATGATTACTTTAAGGGAACTACGCATTTGTTGGTGAATGATTGAGATAATGAGTGCTTTATTCTATCAGGTATAAATGATATTATAGATAAGAATTTTGAAAGGCGGGTGGCAATTTGCTTCACAATGATTATGTAGATGGAATGCTGAGGCATATGATACCTTTGCAAGAAGAGATTCTTCAAGATGAGAAGCGGAGAGATGATGTTTGTCCTTCCGTGGGCAAGGAGTTGGGCCGATTTCTTCATCTCCTTATATTGGCACTGAAGCCATCACATGTTTTGGAACTAGGTACGTCTATGGGCTATGCAGCGATTTGGATGGGACTTGCTCTCAAGGAAATTGGTGGAACGCTGACGACCATAGAATATCATCAGAGATTGGTTGAGGAAGCGAAGCGAAACATTGCGCAGGCTGGACTGCATGAGATTGTGACAGTATTGTCTGGTAAGGCAGAAGATTTGCTGGATGAACTACCTGGGTCATATGATATGATTGTTCAGGATGCAGGGACAAAATCATATCCGGGGACTTTGTCTAATTTGATCGCTAAACTTTCTCCAGGTGGTATATTGTTGGCAGATGATGTGCTGTTTGCTGTGAATGCCAAGCGAGAAAATCCAAAAAAAAACATGGCTGAATTTAACAAACGATTGATGGAAGATGATTCGTTGTTCAGCACCATTCTTTCCATTGGAGATGGGTTGTCTCTGAGTATTAAGAAAACACTATAAAAAGGTAGGTTTTGAGTATGATTAATTTGACTGGAACCATGAAAATCAATAAGGAGCAACATTTAGAAATTGGCGGCATAGATGTCATTGATTTAGTCTCACAGTATGGCACACCCTTGGTCGTACTTGATGAACAATTGATTCGTGATACATGCAAGAATTATTATAAAAATTTTATAGAGCAATCAGGCGGTCAAGCGGATGTTCTTTATGCTTCGAAAGCCTTTACAACGCCGGCCATGTGTCAAATTATAAAACAAGAAGGACTAGGACTTGATGTGGTATCTGGGGGAGAACTTTTTATTGCATTGAAAGCGAATTTTCCGATGGAGAAAGTATATTTCCATGGCAACAATAAAACTCTGGATGAGTTGAACATGGCTTTGGATCATAAGGTAGGTCGCATTGTGGTAGACAATTATTATGAGCTTTCTATGTTGGATAATTTGGCGAGAGCAAGGGATCAAAAGGTTGATATTCTTTTGCGTGTTACCCCTGGGGTAGAAGCACATACACACGAGTATATTCGAACAGGACAAATCGACTCCAAGTTTGGGTTTACATTGCCTAATGGCCAAGCGCTTGAGGCCGTAGGCAAAGCGCTGGCTTGCGATGGTTTGCGTGTGGTTGGTATTCATTGTCATATTGGATCTCAAATCTTTGAAATGAGCAGTTACAAACATGCAGTTGAGATTATGGTTAGTTTCATGAAAGATATACAGGAGACCTATCATTTCGAGTTGGAGGAACTAGATTTAGGCGGTGGTTTTGGTATTTACTATACCGAGGAGGATACTCCGGCAGATATTGAAGACTATGCTTCTTATGTTCTAAATACATTAAGGGAAACTTGCGAAGAGCTTCATGTGATATTGCCTAAAATCCTTGTGGAACCTGGACGATCCATTATAGGACCTGCTGGCACCAATCTTTATACTGTGGGGTCTATCAAAGAGATACCAGGTCATCGAAAGTATGTAGCAGTCGATGGAGGCATGCCGGATAATATTCGGCCAGCACTTTATGGAGCACAATATGATGCAATCATAGCCAATCGGGCATGGGAACCAGCACAAGAAACGGTCAATATTGCTGGAAAATGTTGTGAATCTGGGGACATGTTGATGATTGATGGTAAACTGGGTATTGCCAAGCCAGGGGATATCATAGCCATGACGGCAACGGGGGCATACGGTTATTCGATGTCTTCCAATTATAATTCTTTGACCAGACCGGCCGTTGTACTGGTGAAAGATGGTCAATCCGACCTGATTATCAGGCGGGAAAATTATGAGGATTTGGTGGCCAATGCCGTGATTCCGGAAAGGATTCGCTAATGTTTTTACGAGATCCGCAGTCTTTGCTGTCAGCTATACCCGCTATTTTGATCGCTATCACATTTCATGAGTTTGCTCATGGTAAAATGGCCAGTATTCTAGGTGATCCAACTCCAGCCCGAACAGGAAGACTGACATTGAATCCACTGAAGCATTTGGACGTCTATGGTACACTGATGTTGTTGATTGTTGGATTTGGTTGGGCCAAACCGGTCCAGGTTAATCCCATGTATTTTAAAGACCGTCGCAAAGGCATGGTCTATACTTCGTTGGCTGGTCCGGCTATGAATCTTACACTGGCCTATTTTGCGACGTTGTTTTTGGGAATCCTATCTCCTGGGGGATGGTTGCAGATTTTTTTATGGTATAGCGTATGGTTTAATGTGGTTCTTGCGGTGTTTAATTTGATACCGATTCCACCACTCGATGGTAGTAAAGTACTTTTTGGATTATTGCCTCCTGCTATGGTAATCAAGTTACTTCCTTTGCAGCGCTATGGTAACATACTTCTGATTGTTCTTTTGCTTACGGGTATTCTGGGGAAAGTGATCACGCCAGTGATTTTCACCATCATCGGTGTTTTAGAAAGATTGGTTGGTTTAATCGTATAGGGGGAACTATGACCGAAAAAAGAATTTTATCTGGCATGAGACCTACGGGGAAATTGCATATTGGGCATCTTAGCGTATTGGATAACTGGATCAAGCTTCAGGAAGAATACAAGTGTTATTATATGGTAGCAGACTGGCATGCCCTGACGACAACGTTTGATGATACAGGGGATATTGAAAAAAGTATCTTTGAGATGGTGGTAGATTGGGTTGCCGTTGGGCTTGATCCTGAAAAATCTGCAATTTTCATTCAATCTCAAGTCAAAGAACATGCTGAACTTTTCTTATTGCTGTCTATGTTGACTCCTCTTAGCTGGTTGGAGAGGGTACCGACATACAAAGATCAGATTGATTCCTTCCAGAACAATGGAAAAGATATTCGAACATATGGCTTTTTGGGATATCCTTTGTTACAGAGCGCCGATATATTGTTGTATCAAGCATCTGCCGTCCCAGTGGGGGAGGATCAATTGCCACACATTGAGATGACCAGAGAAATTGCCAGACGATTTAATTATATGTTCGGTGAAAAGGTATTCCCAGAACCATTGAGTTTGTTGGGAAAGACCAAGTTGTTGCCAGGCATTGATGGAAGAAAAATGTCCAAAAGCTACAACAATGAAATTGCCATTTCGGCAACATCAGATGAGATATGGGAAAAAACACGTATGATGGTTACTGATCCGGCCCGAATTCGGAAAGATGATTTGGGACATCCAGAAGTATGTACGGTGTTTCAGTACCAAAAAATATACAATGAGCATGAATTTGAAAACATTGAGGCGCTATGCAGACAGGGGAAAATTGGTTGTTTTGCCTGTAAAAAACTTCTTTACGAAAAATTAGATGATATGATTAAGCCAATTCGTGAGAAGCGAGAAGTTTTGCTCAAGAATCCCGATCAAGTCAAAGCCATAATCAACAGTGGGAATCAGCGTGCCAGAGAGAAAGCCATGAAAACAATGGAATTGGTTCGCACAACCATGCACATCTAAGAGAGGTGAAAGGATTGTCTTATCAGATTTCGCTGGAGGTTTTCGAGGGACCACTGGATTTACTGTTGCATCTGATTCGAAAAAACAAACTGGATATCTATGATATTCCCATATCCATGGTCGCAGAGCAGTATATCGAATATTTATCTGCGATGCGAGAAATTGATATGGAAGTAGCCAGTGAATTTATCGTTACAGCGTCAACATTATTGGATATTAAAGCAAAAATGCTCTTGCCCAAGCACCAATTGGATGATGATGAACCCATGGAAGATCCACGCTTTGAACTGGTGCAGAGGTTATTGGAGTATCAGCAATATAAATCTGTGATTGATCAGTTTCAACAGATGGAGACCAAAAGCTCCCGGGTATATAGCAAACCGGTTGATGAAGAATTGATACATCGGTTATCTGATGGTGTGAATCCATTGGAGAATGTGACCTATGAGGAACTCTCACAACTTTTTCTGGAGATTTTAGAACGTGTCCCTCCGCAAGAGCCTGTCACAGAGATTGCAAGGAAAGAAATTACCATCGGTTCGGTAATGAAATCTTTGCGTGCATTGATGAAAGAAAAGCGTGATATGGTTTTTCAGGATGTCGTATCCGGTGTTTTGACTCGTTATGAGATTATTATTTATTTTTTGGCTGTGCTGGAATTGGTAAGAAAAGAAGAATTGATTGTACGACAATCTGAGAGTTTTGGACCCATCCGATTGCTCTATGTGGAAGAAAAGGTGATGTAATGCTTTTCAGTGAAACCAAAAAGGCTGCACTAGAATGCGTATTATTTGTCTCAGTTGAATCACTAAGTATCATGGAAATGGCTACAGTAGTTGATTTGACAGAAGATGATGTTGAAAAGATTCTATTTGAATTGATGGAGGAATATGAGAAGCCCGTCCATGGTATTCATATTATCAAAATAGCAGATGGATATCGTTTTGTAACCAAAGACGAGTATTCTGATGAGGTGGAAAAGATTCTAAAGCCACATATTTCGAAATTAAGTAGAGCTGCACTGGAGACATTATCTATTATTGCTTATCGTCAGCCAATTATCAGAGCTGAAATTGAGCGAATCCGAGGGGTAAATATTGACCGTGTATTGGCCAAATTGGTGGAAAAGAATCTGATATATGAGGTGGGACGGAAACAAACACCCGGAAGACCAATTTTATACGGGACCACCAGTGAGTTTCTGGAATATTTTGGTTTGGAAGCCATAGATGCTTTACCTGAGCTTCGCTCGGTCACAGAAGCTGAAATCGCTGATGACTTGAATAATATGAGAATGAAACAGGAAAAAATCGATGACATGGATTTGGTGGAAGAGGAAGAATCAATCTAAGAATCAGATGGCCTATTCTTTTTTGGAAGGAATTTTAATTTTTTTGTAGAAGGTGAAAGGCAATCGGGGTGATCTGGATGGCAGATTATTTGGAAGATTATCTGCAATATTTAATTTTGGAAAAAAATTGCAGTAACAATACGGTGGAAGGTTATCTTGCCGACATCAGACAATTTTTTGCGTTTATATCTTCATTTCAAATCACCACTGTAGAAGTAAACAGAGACACGATGCAGCGTTATATCCATATGCTTAAAAAGAAAGGTATCAGTGCCAAAAGCATAGGAAGAAAGATATCTTCTCTGAGAAGTTTCTATTCTTTCATGCTACGAGAGCAGTATGTTGAGCTGAATCCCGTGTCAGGGATCCATTCACCCAAAATGGGTAGATTGCTTCCGCATTTTTTAACACCACAAGAAATGGAGTTGTTGTTAACCATGCCTGATACTGCCAATGTATTGGGTCTGCGAGATGCATGTATTCTCGAGCTAATGTATTCCGGTGGCTTGAGGGTTAGTGAATTGATTAATATGGATGTAAGAAATGTGAATTTTGATCAAGGTTTTATTAGGGTTATGGGTAAAGGAAGCAAAGAGAGAATTGTACCTTTAGGGGATATGGCTATTGTTTTGCTACAAAAATATCTCTATCAAGCTCGTTCTGTATTGGATTCCGGATTGAGTAGGAGCTTATTTCTCAGCAGGAGAGGAAAACTCCTTTCACGACAATCAATTTGGGGTATGATTAAAAAATATGGTAAACTAGCTGGTATCAAAAAAAATATAAGTCCGCATACATTACGCCACTCTTTTGCAACACATATGTTGGAAAATGGGGCTGATTTGAGGAGTGTGCAAGAAATGCTGGGACATGCAGATATTTCTACGACACAGATATATACCCACGTATCTAAGCAACACATTCGTGATGTTTTTGATAAAACCCATCCCCGGTCCAAATAGGATGAGTGGTTTGAGAATATGAGAGACCAGAGGAGAAAAAATGAGAGCTGTAGACATCATTCGTAAAAAAAGAGACGGGATACCTTTGAACAAAGAAGAAATTGATTTCTTTATCAAGGGCATATCAGATGATATAATTCCAGATTATCAGATTTCTGCTTTCACCATGGCAGTTTATTATCAGCGCATGACAGAGGAAGAGTTGTACCATTTGACGATGTCTATCGTGGAAAATGGAGAGGTACTTGATTTAAGCGGGATTGCTGGCATTCCCGTTGACAAACACAGCACAGGCGGAGTCGGAGACAAGATTAGTTTGATTTTGGGGCCTTTGGTAGCGAGTGCTGGTGTTCCTGTTGCCAAAATGTCTGGTAGGGGTTTGGGCCATACAGGTGGTACCATTGATAAATTAGAAAGTATTCCAGGCATGGCATGTGATATCGGAAAAGAAAAATTTATTAAACAGATCAATGATATTGGTGTAGGTATCATTTCTCAGTCAGGTAGATTGGCTCCGGCTGACAAGAGGATGTATGCTATACGGGATGTTACCGCTACGGTGGAAAATACCGCTTTGATTGCGGCTAGTGTTGTAAGTAAGAAGTTGGCAGCGGGCAATAAAAATATTGTTTTTGATGTTAAAGTTGGCAAAGGCGCTTTTATGAAGACGGAACCAAGGGCGCTTGATTTAGCGCAGACCATGGTAGATATTGTGAAAAAAGCTGGTGGTAAATCTGTTGCAGTTATTTCTCAGATGAACCAGCCATTGGGCAAGGAGATTGGCAATGCCAATGAGGTTATTGAGGCCATTGAAACGTTGAAGAATAAAGGACCGGTCGATTTGACTACTTTGAGTCTGACCCTGGGAAGTCATATGTTGCGCATCGCTGGAAAAAGTCCTACGTTGAAAGAGGCAAGAGCGATTTTATTGGAAAAACTTGAATCGGGGGAAGCATTACAGAAGTTTCGGGAGATGGTGCGTTATCAGGGTGGAGATGAGCGTGTAATTGATGATTATTCTTTGTTCAAACAACCGATTCATACATTGGATATCATTGCTGATACGCAGGGTTGGGTTACTTCTCTGGATGCTTTGAAGGTTGGACAGGCATCCAATCTACTGGGTGCTGGTCGCAACAAGAAAGACGATGCAATTGATATAACTGCCGGGATTCATCTTGTTAAAAAGACCGGCGATGATGTTCAAGAGGGTGATGTTTTATGTTCCTTTATGTGGAGTAACGAAAATGCGGATGTGGATGCAGCTATGCAAAAAATTCAAGAGGCTTATTATATCTCATTGAATCGTCCTCAGGCTCAACCTGTCGTTTTGAATACTGTGGAGTAAAATAAACCCACCACTGGTGGGTTTATTCTCTGAAATGGTTATTTTTCAAGCAGAGTGTGGTAAAATGAACACGATAATTTTCAGGAAGAGGAACAAAAATGAGAAAGCCAATTGTAGCGGTGGTAGGTCGGCCGAATGTCGGTAAATCTACTATTTTTAATAGAATTGTTGGGTCCAGAGTCGCCATTGTGGAGGATTTCCCCGGTGTTACGAGAGACCGATTGTATCATGAGGTGGAATGGCTTAATCACCATTTTATCCTCATCGATACGGGTGGTATTCAGTGGGAGACAGATGATATTTACACGCAAGTGAAGAAACAGGCAGAAATAGCTGTTGAAGAGGCTGACGTCATCTTGTTTGTAGTTGATACCCAGGCAGGTGTGACTACAGCAGACAATGATGTAGCAGCCATTTTGCGAAGAACAGGGAAACCAGTAATCCTTGCAGCGAACAAGACGGATGTATTCTGTATGGACGAAGTATATGAGTTCTATAATCTGGGACTGGGGACGCCGATACCTATTTCAGCAGTTCATGGAACCAATATGGGAGATCTCTTGGATGCCATCATTGGTCAGTTCTCTGAAGATTTTGATACAACTGAAGAAGAAGGTGTAATCAAAATTGCGGTCATTGGAAAACCCAATGTGGGGAAATCTTCTTTGGTCAACAAGTTGGTGGGAGAAGAGCGCGTGATCGTGAGCGATATTGCAGGTACGACGAGGGATGCTATCGATACGAGTCTCATAATTGATGATCAGAAATATTTATTGATTGATACCGCGGGTATCCGAAGGCGTTCGCGCATCGATGATGTTCTGGAAAAATACAGTGTAATACGTTCATTTAAAGCAGTGGATCGGGCAGATGTTGTATTGCTGATGATTGATTCATGTGAAGGTATCAGTGAGCAGGACAAACGGATTGCTGGTTATGCCCATGAGCAAGGAAAAGCAGCGATTATCTTGGTCAACAAATGGGATCTATTCAGCAAAGAGACCAATACCATGAAAGAGTATACGGAAACCTTGAGAGAAGAATTGGGATTTTTGCGCTATGCTCCGGTATTATTCATTTCAGCTCTCAGTGGGCAACGTGTTCATAAAATCATTGAAATGGTTGACTTTGTATACGCACAAACGACAAAAAGAATTTCCACAAGCATCATTAATCAGTTGTTGCGTGAGATCATGATGTTGAATCCACCACCTACGGACAAAGGCAAGAAGCTTAAAATTTCATATGGAACACAGGCTCGCATTAAACCGCCTACATTTATTCTATTTGTCAATGACACCGAGTTGATGCATTTTTCTTATCGAAGACATATTGAAAACAAATTCAGAGAAGCCATTGGTTTTGAGGGAACTCCAGTCCGCATCATTGTGCGCGGGAAAAAAGGAGACTGATATGCAAAGAAATGTCATTGTGGGTGCAGGGAGTTGGGGTACGGCATTGGCTGTACTCTTGGGAAGCAAAAATACACAAGTAACTTTATTTGCTAGAAATAGTGTGAAAGCGTCCTATATGCAAGAATTTAGGGAAAATAAGACATATCTTCCAGGTGTAAAAATTCCACCAGCTGTTCACGTTACTTCCGATTGGCATGATATCAAGGATGCTGATATATACATATTGGCTGTACCTTCTCATATGGTGATGGAAACGGCTCGCTTGATCAAGGCATCGAATAGTGCCGGGAAATCAATTCTGCTAATCAATGCCGCCAAAGGATTCGATGAGAGAACGGGGCATCTTATTTCAGTTGAAATGAGGAATTTACTCGAATCTGGGGATGCGTTTGCGGTGCTTTCTGGGCCTTCGCATGCTGAGGAAGTGGGACGATTGATGCCCACTGCTGTCGTCGCTGCCAGTTCTGAGCGTGCAGTCGCACAAAAAGTGCAAGAATTATTTATGGCAGATAGTTTTCGTGTTTATACCAATGATGATATTGCTGGAGTAGAAATAGCTGGAGCGACAAAAAATATCATCGCCATTGCTGCTGGCATTAACGAAGGATTGGGGTTTGGAGATAATTCATCGGCTGCATTGGTGACGCGTGGCTTGCATGAAATCACGAGACTTGGATTGGCTATGGGTGCCAAACAAGAAACTTTTTCCGGCCTGGCCGGTTTGGGTGATTTGATGGTAACCTGTAACAGTATGCATTCCAGAAATCGAAGATGTGGGATTGCACTGGGGAAAAACAAAAATTTGAATGAGATTTTGGATGAGTTAGGGATGGTAGTCGAGGGAATCAAAGCGACGAGTGTAACCAAGAAATTGAGCGAATATTATCAAATTGATATGCCCATTGTTGATGAAGTATTTCAGATTATTTTTGAACACAAAGATCCCAAGGAAACGGTACTGGATTTGATGCTTCGAGAAAGAAAAGGTGAAGCCATCAGTGAGGAGGAACAATATGGAGACTATTAAAATCGGGCTCTTGGGGTGTGGTACGGTTGGGACAGGAATAATAAAATTATTGACGGATAATCGTCATAAGCATGAGCATTATGTGGGAAGGCCGTTGGTGGTTAAGAAGATTTTGGTTTCAACGCTGGACAAACAACGTGATGCCTGTATTGATCCTTCGTTACTGACATTGAATCCATCCGAGATTATCCAAGACCCGGAGATCGATATTGTTGTAGAGGTAATTGGAGGCATTTCTTATGCCAAAGAGTGGGTGAAGCTGTCTCTGGCACAAGGGAAAAATGTAGTGACAGCCAACAAAGATCTCATGGCTACCGCAGGTGAAGAACTGTTTTTGTTGGCGGCTGAGCAGGATGTAGATTTGCTTTTTGAAGCGAGTGTTGGCGGGGGCATACCCATCATATCACCGTTAAAACATGCCTTGGCCAGCAACCGCATTGATAAAGTAATGGGCATCATCAACGGAACAACGAATTTTATATTAACCAAAATGTACCAAGATGGATCTGATTTTTCGGAAGTACTTGAGTTGGCCAAAGAAAAAGGTTATGCAGAGTCTGATCCGACGGCAGATATTGAAGGATTTGATGCGGCCAGGAAGATTGCCATTTTGGCTTCGATTGCTTTTAACACTCGGGTAACGTTTGATGATGTTTATGTCGAGGGCATTACGAGTATTTCTGCTCGAGACATTGAATATGCCAAGGAACTGAATTGTACCATCAAACTGGTTGGATTGGCTACAGAAATTGACGGACACGTTGAGGCTAGAGTTCATCCTGTTTTATTGTCATTGTCCCATCCATTGGCCAAAGTTGATGATATATACAATGCGGTGTATGTGGAAGGCGATGCTGTGGGGGATGTTATGTTTCAAGGCCTAGGGGCTGGGGCCATGCCAACGGCTAGTGCTGTCGTCAGTGATGTTTTGCAGGTGGCCAAGAATATTGTCAAGGGTGTGACACCCAGAGATAATTGCTCATGTTATGAAAAGAAGAAAATTGTTGGCATTGAGGATACCTACGCACAATATTTTATTCGTATGACGGTAGCTGATCGACCGGGAGTATTGGCACAAATTGCCGGATTATTGGGCAACAATGCCGTATCCATTGATTCTGTGATTCAAAAGAAATATTGTCAGGGTAAGGCTGATTTGGTTTTGATAACCGAAAGAGTGCAGGATAAGAACATTAAAAAATCAATTGAACAAATCAAACATTTGGAACCAGTACAGGCATTGGAAAGTCTGATTCGTGTAGAGAAGGATAGTTAACAGGAGGCTTTTATGGGGATTGTTGTTCAAAAATTCGGGGGGACATCAGTGGCTGACCCGGAATGCATCAAGCGAGTAGCCAAAAAAGTAATTCAATGCAAGCAACAAGGAAATGATGTTGTAGTCGTTGTTTCTGCTATGGGAAGAAGTACCAATCAAATGATTGCCTTGGCCAAAGAAATTAGTGCCAATCCTTCACCAAGGGAAATGGATATGTTGCTTACCACTGGAGAGCAGGTCACCATTTCATTGATGGCAATGGCCATTGAGGATTTAGGTTACAAGGCTATGTCTTTTACGGGTGGGCAGGCTGGCATCATGACGGATGAGTTTTTTGGTAAAGGAAAAATCAGAAGTATTGATACGCAACGCATGAAGAGAAAATTGGATGAAGGAGTGATTTTGGTTGTGGCGGGTTTTCAAGGCATGACCACCGATGGTGAAATTACCACCTTGGGTCGGGGAGGTTCGGATACCACAGCGGTGGCTTTGGCCGCAGCTTTACAAGCGGATGTCTGTGAGATATATACGGATGTGGATGGTGTATATACGACAGATCCACGCGTAGTACCGGAAGCTAGAAAATTGGATTTTATATCTTATGATGAGATGTTGGAAATGGCCAGTTTGGGTGCCGCCGTTTTACAACCAAGGTCTGTTGAATATGCCAAGCAGTATGATGTTAAAATTCATGTTCGATCCAGTTTTCATGATCAGGAGGGCACCATCGTTAGGGAGGTTTCAAAAATGGAAAAAAATGTCATTGTGAATGGAATAGCTTTTGACACAAGAGTTGCCAAAATCACCATCAATGGTGTACCTGATATTCCAGGTGTGGCCATGGCCATTTTCAAACGTTTGGCCAAAGAAAATATCAATGTAGATATGATTGTTCAGAGTAATCATAAAGGAGAACTGAATGATATCTCCTTTACTGTCTCTACGTCGGAATCCAAGATGGCTTTGCAGGTGATGGAGGAATTGAATGTAGAACTAAAAGCGCAGGGGATTGCTTTTGATGATACTGTATCTAAAGTGAGTATTGTGGGGGCAGGAATGCAATCAAATCCTGGTGTGGCTGCCAAAATGTTTGAAGCTTTGGCTGAAGCGGATGTCAATATACAAATGATTTCAACATCGGAAATTAAAGTATCTTGTATTATTGCTAGGGATGAAGTCCAGACAGCTGTAAAAGCATTGCATCAAAAATTTGAGCTTGAAAGGAAATGAGATGAAGAAGATTGTGGTAGGGATTACAGGGGCAAGTGGTTCATGCTATGCTGAAAAACTGATTCAAATATTGCTCCTTGCAGATATTGAAGTTCATCTGGTAATTACCAAAGCAGGACGAGAAGTCTGTAATCATGAGTTGGGTTGGTCTTTGTCGGGAGATGTGGAACATGATCTGGCTTTCTTGCAGGAGCATTATGCATCAGGTATGTTGGTATTGTATCATGAAGACCGGATAGGTGCGACCATAGCCAGCGGTTCAGTGCCCATGGATGGCATGGTAATCATTCCTGCCAGTATGGGGTCTGTGAGTGGACTGGCAACAGGGAGAAGTATCAATCTGTTGGAGAGAAGCGCAGACGTCGTGCTCAAAGAACGCAGGAAACTTATTGTTGTTCCCAGAGAAACACCTTTCAATGAGATTCATTTGACCAACTTGTTGACATTGGTCAAAATGGGAGTGGATGTTATTCCTGCCATGCCAGCTTTTTACAATCATCCTCAGACCATTGAGGATCTGGTTGCTTTCATCGTGGGAAGAGTGCTAGACCACTTGGGTATAGAGCGAGATATTTATCAGAGATGGGAGGGATAATATGATTAGAAAAGCGGTGATACCGGCTGCTGGGCTTGGAACCAGGTTTCTTCCTGCCACCAAAGCAGTTCCAAAGGAGATGATTCCTATTGTGGATAAACCAGCTATTCAGTACATTGTTGAAGAAGCTGTATCCTCAGGAATTGAAGAGATCTTAATCGTCACTGGTCGAAACAAACAATCATTGGAGGATCATTTTGACAAAGCCTATGAGTTGGAAGATATTTTAGAAAAAAGAGATAAAGATGACGATCTTCGTATGGTCAGGCATCCAAGCGGATTGTGCAAGATGCATTTTATCCGTCAACAAGAGGCCTTGGGCTTGGGTCATGCTGTTTTATGTGCCAAAGCATTCGTGGGGCAAGAACCGTTTGCAGTTTTACTGGCGGATGATTTGATTGTGGCTAGTAAACCTTGTCTTAAACAGATGATGGATGAAAAAGAGCGTTTGGGTGGGAATTTTTTAGCAACCATGAAAGTGGCTGACGAAGATGTTCATTTGTATGGTATCGTGGAAGGGAAACAGGCTTTAGAGCGTATTATCAAAGTGCGAGATTTGATTGAAAAGCCATCGATTGATCAAACACCCTCCAATCAGGCTATCATTGGACGTTACTTGCTGGAGCCAGATATTTTTAAGATTTTAGAAGAAACCGAACCCGGTAAAGGCGGAGAAATTCAATTGACAGATGCACTGAGGGCATTGTGTGACTCTCAGGCATTGTTTGCCTATGAGTTCATAGGTAAACGTTATGATACGGGGGATAAGTTGGGTTATTTAAAAGCTACTGTAGAATTTGCCCTTAATCGTCAGGAGTTTAGAGATGATTTCTATTCATATTTAGAAGAGCTGATGGGTGAGAACCTTTAGGAGGATAAATCATTGGCAAAGAAAAAAACGGAAAGCATGATGCGCACAAACATATATGGAACGATAGCATTATTTGGTATATTTTCTACCTTGTTTTTTGCTCCATTTTTCCGAGGTTTGTTTTTCCCTACAGAACAGATGATTGCTTTGATGGTTCTGAGTGTATCTTTTTTATTGACTTGGATCTTTAAAATATCACAACGGGAGTATTCTTTTCTTCCAACCTGGATGGATCGATTCGCATTGCTTTTTTTGTTATCATATTTGATTTCTTTTTGGATTAATCCGGCCAGCAAAGAATTGGCATGGATTGAATTTGGCAAGAACTTAATGTTTTTCTTTGTATTTTGGTCATTGTCAAATCTGGCATTTAATCAACAAAAGATTGATTGGTCAGTAAGATTGCTTTACTATACTGGTGTTGCTATTGGCTTGAGTGGTTTGGCCATTGCAATGGGTTGGTTTTATGTCAAAGATGGGTTTGTAGGGTCTAGGATTTTTGGCACATTACAATATCCTAATACGACCGCAGCCCTATTGCTTGCCACCGTGTTTTTGGGATTATACCTCTATGAAACCGATAGATTAAGATATCTTTCGATGGGCAGTATGGCTTTGGTGATGTTGACTTTTTATGGTACTCAATCTAGAGGCGCGTTACTTGTTTGGCCCATTGTGTTATTGATTTATTTTGTTTTCATTCCTACGAAAATGAGGCTCTCGGCTTTAATTAGCATCATGATTGTTTCGATCCCAAGTTATTTTGCTTATCGACCATTTATTGCAGCATGTGTGAATAAAGAAGCTTCCACTGCCTTCTTATGGATTATGCTTGTGGTCGTGGTGACTTTATTTTTGGAATGGCTACGGCTCAGACTGATGAAATACAATCGTTTTTTGCATGTTGTCCAACCGAAGGCAAAAGCGTTGTCTTGGCTACTTGTTCTTGTGTTGGTCTTGTTCCTTATTGAAGCAATATTTGGTGTTCAGCTTTTATTGCAGAATCGTCTTGATTCAGGGGGGACGCTGGTGATGGCAGAACCGGCCATCGCTGCAGTGAAGGAAGATGCCAAGACTGAAGAAGTGCAGGACCAGGAGAGTGGTACGAACCATACATTAACAGATCGTAGAGAGATTTCTATAGATGACAATTACAGTGCTTATTCGCGTCTCTATTGGATGATGGAAGGCTTTCGAGAAATTACCTTAAAGCATCCAATCATTGGGCAAGGTGGCGGGGCTTGGGAGGCCAGTTATAAATCTTTTCAGTCCTATGATTATAGTTCTACACAGGTGCACAACAGCTGGTTGCAGGTATTGCTGGAGGTTGGGTTTCTAGGCTTTTTCTCCTTTGCTGGAATTTGGCTGATGATGCTTTGGTATGCATGGAAACATTGGAAAAGTCTCAATGACAAAGGTAAGATGATGCAGATTACTTTGGTGGCGGCTGCATTTAGTTTGGGTGGTCATGCTTTGATTGATTTTGACTTTTCATTGTCGAGCTTCTTGCTCGTTCTGTATGCTCTGTTTGCTCTATCAAAACGTTTGTATTTGATTCAAGAGAACAAGACTGGGAGATTTCTTCCTGCTGAGAAAAACCACAAGGTAGTCATTCCGGTTTTGGTGGTGGCCTTGCTGGTTTCTTCAGGAGCATTTTATATTGGCTATAGCTATAAAACTTCTGTATCGTTGACACGTGAGGCTGTGGGGGCACTCAAATCTGGTCGTCAAGAAGAAGGGTTGATTCTGTTTGAGAAGGCCAGTAAATGGTGGCCCTATAGTGTTGGTCGTTACTTAGACATGGCTACTATTTATTTAAAGGAAGGAAATCAAGAAGTTGCCCGAGAATACCTTGAATTGGCTGAATCTTGGGAGCCTTATAACCCGAAGGTATATGCAGCACAACTTCGTATGGCCTGGCAGAATAAGGACTATGACTGGGTCATGGATTCTGCAGAAAAAGCTGTTTCTATGGAACCTTGGGAGAATCAATACCGAATTGTACAGAGTGACATGTACCTGCTTGTTTCTCTTCGTTTGTTAGAGGAAGTAGCAAATGGTAATGTGGATTTGAAACCTCAGATCATGACTTATTTGCATGAAGCTACTTTGTATCCAGAAACGTATCAACTGATGATTGAGAAACGTACTGCCTTGTTGGCACAGAGTCCTCTAAAGATAGATCCTATTGAAGTACCTGTTGAGATTATCAACAATGCGGGTGCTGCATATTATATTCTTTCTGATTTTGATAAAGCCAGTGAGCAGTTGGCCGTGGCTGAAGACATGGACATTGCGAATGGAGCCACTTATTTTTGGCTTTCATTGAGTGAAATTAGTGCGGGGAACCCTGAACGATCCCATGAGTACTATAAGCTCATGACAGAAGAAGACAGACACCCTAATTTCAATGAAGATACCATTGGGACATATCAGAATATCCCATCCTTTTTGGTGGAAGACGATTAAGTAGATATGGAGAAAGAAAGAATTGGTTGACACACGAAGCTTATATTCGTATAATGTTAAATGTGTCAAACGAAGGGGAGTAGCTCAATTGGTAGAGTGGCGGACTCCAAATCCGTAGGTTGCGGGTTCAATTCCTGTCTCCCCTGCCAAGCCTAAAGCCTTTAGTACGAAGGGTTCTAGGCTTTTTTTTATGCCCTTTTTCATCGCTTTAAAAAGTAATATATTTGGAACATCAAGGCTTTTTTGGGGCTTTTTTCATATTGCATCATCGGATCAGCTCGTCCAGGTAGTCTGCAGCGATCCGGTTGCTGTCCCGGATTTCATGGGTGTAGATCCTTTTGTGGGTCGTTGGGTCTGAGTGACCCAGGTTGCCGCTGATGGCAAAATCCGGGACCTGTCCGCTGTGCAAAAGAAGGGTGCGTAGGTGTGTCTTAGATCGTGGCGGGTCACCTTTTTCAGATCATGCCGTTTGATGATCCTCTTGAAATTGTAGACACAGCGATCGGGAGGGATGGGCTTTCCGTTATCCCAGGCGAGCACCTCTATGTTTCCATATTCAGCCCATAAATATAGAATAGAAAATTGCCGGAAGAAATCTAATTAAGCGTTCATTTCTCCGGGGAACCCCGTTTCCTAGTTTCTTTTGAAAAAAAATGCAGGATTTCCTTGTTCCTTTGAAGAAGGTATAGCCAGCGTATAGTAAACCACGCAGATCCAATAAAAGGACCAGATGTTTTTTTTGTGACCTGCAAATCTGTTAAAGGAGCACTCTGGCCGAAGGAGAGTTCCGGAAAAGGAGGATGACGTGAACACCAAGCGAATCCTTGTTCTGCTGATTGCCGCACTTGTTATCAGCCTGGCGGCCACCGCCCCTGCGGCTCTGGCTTTTTCTGATGTGGACAACCACTGGGGAGCATCTTGGATCCGGACGCTCACCGGTCTGGAAGCCATTTCCGGCTATCCCGACGGCACCTTTAGGCCCAACAATCAGATTACCCGGGCGGAGTTCAGTGTTGTTTTGGCCAAGTCCTACGGCATTGAGGAAGCCCACGGAAACGCCCTTCCGGGCGTTCCGGACGCGCATTGGGGCAAAGGCTGGATCGAGGCTCTTACAGCCGCTGACATTATTGATGTGTCCCTGTACGAAGATGGCTATGATGCCAACGCCCCCATTACTCGGCAGGAAATTGCCATGATGGTTACCCGAGCTTTGGATGTGCCTTCCGAAAACGGTGGAGATCTTCCCTTCACAGACACCGGAATCATTGCTGCCGGCTACGGAACTTATGTTACTGGCGCCTACCAGGCAGGCATTATTTCCGGCTATCCAGACAACACCTTCAGACCAGCCGGGACAGCTACCCGGGCGGAAGCTGCTGTTATGACGGTCAAGACCCTGCTGGCTGACGGACGGATCGACCGGATTATCGAGAATGTCACTTTGGATCTCCAGCCCGATCGTTCCTTCGTTCCCGGAGGAGGAGGACAGCAGCTGGTCTTCACGCTGACCGCTCGGGACCAGGACGGACTTCCAGTGGACGGGGCTAATGTCAGTGTGTTTGCCAGCAACCAAACCAATGGCGTGGACTGCCGGGATCAACTATCTGTTTCCGACGGACAAACCGACGGTGCGGGACAAATTCAGACCACTTACACAACCACTGCTGGAGATGACCGACAGCACATCCAGTTCATGTTCAATGTCAATGCGGGAGACCGATTCTTCGAACGGATCTTTGATCTGGTAGTCACCAGCCAGGCGACCCCAGTGGAGGGCACCATCTATCATCCGTTCACTGGGGATCCAGTGTCCGAAGGGGTGGTCCTCTTTGCTGATTCGTCAACTGGTGCCAGTTATCATTTGGAAATCAAAAACGGGCGCTACATGGCCATTCTGCCGGTTGGATCCTATGGTGTCGACGTGGTTAACATCCCCCTAAACCGAACGGCCTTTGGTATCGGCCACACTTATCAGAATTCCCATAGCTATCTCCGAACCGATTTCCTCCAGTGGAGAATCCTGAATGTCAGCCTGACCCACGGTGTTGTGGCATCTCAGGACTTTACCAGGGGAGTATTGCGGGGTACCTGGTCCGGTGCACAGGCAGGAAACGATATCACATTCGCTCCCGTCCGGGGAGGCGTCCCAGTCTACAAGGAAGTGGAACTGGGAACCATCGCTCCGGATGGAACCTTTGTCGTGTTGCTCAAACCAGGGATCTATGAGATTGGAACCATGACCGGCGCTGTTTTGCGCCAGAATGTACAGGTCAGTGCTGGAGAGATCACAACTGTGGGAACCCTTTCTCGATAGATGGCCCAACAGCACACAATGCGGATAAAAAGTAGTGTCAAGGGAAGTGCGAACTTTTCTTAATACTACGGAGTTGCTAAAGTTGGATGGGATACCCAAAAGTGTACATAAAAGATAACCTGGGTGATTTGCACAGGGCGCAGGATTATATTGCGTCTGAGTAGCAGTTATCCATTCCAGGAGATATTCAACGGTATTATGCGACGTATCAACAATCTGCGCTTCGTATAGTAGATCAATTATCGTTGTCTCTTGCATGACCAAGAGGTGTCTGTCCCCTTTCAGAGTTCTGCCTGAGAAAACTTCGCTTTCAGAACATCTTCATGTCACATCACCGGTGGTATGCATCTCAGGCATACAAATTGAAGCAGGGCAAGAAGGATTTTTCATCAAATCGCGCTAATTCAGCGCTAGATGAATAATCCAGGTTAAGACTTTTTGTTTGAGATATCGATTTCTGGTTGTAAAAATAATCAAAACTGCTCGCAATGTAATTGAGAAATTATCGTTTAACTATCCATACAAGGTAGCATATGAAAAATGTTTAACCTGAAGCAGGTAACCTTAGATTGAGAAGATGCCTATGTAAGGATTTTAAGGGCTTGTTTAAGCATGCAATTATTCAGGGGGCAATGATTAAAGGTTCTAAGAAAGAAAAGGGGTGGTGGCGAAAATGGTCCGATATAAAAAAAGTTACCTGCATTCCTCCTGGAATATGGCTCCTGAAATATGCTGAAAAAAAAAGAATTTTTGATTTGACGTGGAATTCAGGTAATAGTAATTATGCCAATTGCCTAGAGTAGGTGGGCAAGCAATAATGAGAGGAGAATTACTATGAAGAGAATTAGTTTGCTTGTTGTTTTAATTTTATCATTGTTATTACTTGTTGGTTGCGGTAGTAATGAAGACACTTCAAATGGCTCAAGTAATCGGACACCGCCAGAAGAAGTATCTGGACCTGAGCTTAACATACTGTTACCTGAAGGAGCAATCCTTATTAGAGTTGCAGAGGCAAGTGACACACTCTTCCAGGGTGATTATTGGGTGCCATCTCCTTTGGAAGATGTTATTGACTTGTATTCAAGTGAATTTGAAGACTGGCAAGATATGACCCAGTTTGAAGGAGCATATGCTGATGGCGAATATACCTTCCATTGGGAAGGAGATGTTATTGACGATACAGGAATTTTTGTGATTGAAATTGATTACTATCAAGATAATGATCAAGAAACCATTCTTCACATCCAGGCAGATTCATATTGGTATAAGTAAGAGATTTGCTTATTAGCTTAAATACTGTCATATAAATATATTTCTACTACAGGACTTGCTGATAAAATATAGAAAAAGAAAATAGATGTAAAACAATTATTTATTTCGGACGACTAAGCCTCTCAGAGGCTTAGTTAGACTGTAGACAAAGGGGCATAAATAGACATCGGGAAGATTTCATAATGATTAACAAGATCAATAGGATTAGATCACGTACAATAAAGTGCTCACTCCTAGAATAAGGGGAAAGCCGGTAGTCGATTCGAACCAGGCAAGTGACGGACAAATCCAATAGACTGACTATATGAAGTCAAGTAGGAAATGAAGGAAAAGTAGCGTAGACGCTAGAACGCTAGAAGCAATGTTCCTTGAAAATAATGCATGCTGAACAGACTTGAACCAGTAGGAACAAGTCTAAGACACTAGGTATCGGAACTCAGTTATGACTGAGGAACAAAATCCTCGTTGGCAGTCAGAATGCGGAATATAACGCGTATGAGTTTTTTAGCAGTATGACCTAGGACAACAAAGTAATGTTTGCCTTGAGCCTTTTTAGTCGCCATGTATCGACTGAATGTTTCACAATGCACAGCGGCCAAACGTGCAGCCTGCATCAAGGCCCAGCGCAGATAGGTTGAACCGTGCTTGACCATTGGCGTCCGGTCGGCTTTGAATTTACCCGACTGGTAAGTTGAAGGATCCAGGCCGGCAAAAGCCTGAAGCTTGTCCGGAGAGCTAAAGCGATGGATGTTACCGATCTCAGCCAGAATAATGGCTGCCAGTGTCGGACCGATGCCAGGGATAGAAATTAAAGGGGTCTTTGTTTGTTCAACAGCAACCCGTATGGCTTTGTCGAGGTCGCTAATCTGCTTTTGCAGAAAATCAAGCTGCTGCAGGGTCGGACGCAATTCCAACGATGTAGCCGGGCTATTGGCACCGATTGATTGTTGGGCCAGGGACTTGATCTCCAAAGCCTTTTCACGGCCATAACGGCCTTTAGAGGCCGAGGTTAGCATATTGGTCAGCCGGTCAATCCGGCAAGCCGCGATTTGGCGGGCACCTGGTAATTCCAGTAATAAAGCCTTTATGGAGGCCTGTGTAACTGAATTGCAGGCCGTTGGGAGTTCAGGGAAAAGAATAACAATCAACCTGGATATACTAACTTTGAGCTTGGTGCGTTGAGAAATCAAACGGAAGCGGTGACGGGTTAGTGCTTTAAGCTCTTGAATTTGGTAAGACACAGACACAGGATTCGATTCTGCTGTCATAAGCAGTTGCGCGATGCACTTGGCATCGACCTGGTCTGTTTTGGTTTTCCGAAGATTCTGAGACTTTCGATACAGGTCAACCTGTAACGGGTTGAAGACCACCAGCTCGACTCCGTGCTATGGAGAAAGGCTTCAAGGTTGCTACTGTAATGACCGATGGATTCGAGTCCTGCTTTATTTGTCCAGATCCATCAGCTTGCGAGCATACCTGAATTTGTGTTTTCAACTGTTCAAATCCTTCGTGATTGTTCTGGAAGGTAAACACTTCCTGAATCAACTGACCATTACCGCTCAGGATACAGCAATCGTGCTTATCTTTGGCGGCGTCAATGCCAACGTAGATCATAACTTGACCATTCTTAAAAGAAGTACGCTAAATATTCCACAGACTTTTTTGCTGCCGGATCCTAGTTCTAAATAAACCGTCAGGCGGTATCTGACTCATCACCAATCTGGCAAAAAGCTGTGGCTGGAGCCTTAAAGAAACCGTTAAAGCGGTATGAGGAAGAACCAGTCCACAGCGCCTGTATGCATTATATCAAGCAATAACTACACTTGCGCTTGATTGCGCAACATAATAATACTAGGAGAATCGACCGATGGAGCATCCAAAGTATTCCCATGCATGAGTGATAAACCTTGCAAGATTTTGAGTGTAGGGGCTAAAATATTTAATTTCGTATGTAGGGTTATTTCCGGGGCTTTCTTGGGGCTTTATCTCTGAGAATGGAGCTAATGAACAGAAATGAGTAGAAGTGAGTAGAAAATGAAAATCCGGCAGACGCAATGAGGGCAAGGGTTTCAGCCGTTTTGAGAGGTAACAGAAATGGGTGATCCTAGACTCTAAATCCGTAGGTTGCGGGTTCAATTCCTGTCTCCCCTGCCAAGCCTAAAGCCTTTAATACGAAGGTTTTGGGCTTTTTTATGCTTAAAAATGATTCTCAAGAGAGGGCCAAAAACGAAAATGGGACAATAATGGGATACTTTTTTTAGTTTGCTTTTTTCACGTCAAGAATTGTCCCCATTAAATCGCTATCTAAATCATTATCATGATGTGCGAATAAGCTGTTAATTTAGGTTTGTCCTTGCCACAAAAAAATAATCTGACTTCGATATGGTGCAGGGTATTCTCCATATTAAGATTTTTTAGAATGTATTTAAGCCATTATGGTCAATGGATTAAAATCACTGAGAGTGTGAGGCGCTTTTGGGGTGTAAAGATTGTTGATGAAACTGATCACCCAAATGATTCTCTTCACGAAAATCTGTGGTCCTATCGGATGGAAATGGGTGGTATAATGGGTAGAGATTAGCTTAGCATGTGCCGTATCATGAGGAATGGGGGAAATTTGTTTTGATAAAAAGAATACCTGGGTATTGGATGAGCGATGGTAAGGAAGACATGCAGCTTGGGAATATTGCAGGGATGTTGTCATCTACCTATTGGGCGCAACAACGATCGTTGGAGGAAATTGAATCATCAATGCACCAGTCGCATTGTTTTGGTTTGTTCAAGGAATCTCAGCAGGTTGGATTCGCCAGGATAGTCACTGATGGTGTGAGTGTATACTGGTTGTGTGATGTTGTTATTCATATAAATCACAGGGGTAAAGGCTTGGGGAAAGTATTTTTGGATTTTATTCTTAAAGATCACATGTATTCAGGATTGGGCATTTTGATGACACGCGATGCTCATGATTTATATGAACAGTATGGTTATCAAATCAACAAGGACAACTTCATGATGAAGCCTTAAAATTTTTTATAACCCGTTCTATCCTATTGATTTTTTTTTTAGTACAATATATAGAGATAAGACCCAAAAATAGGAGGCTCAGATGTTTGATCAGAATAATTATAGGGAAAATATTTCATGGGGCATCATGGATTGTTTGAAACAGAGAAATTTAACGGGACACTTGACGTCTCCTTTGGTCTTCGGTATATCTGGCGGCATTGGAATTGGATATAATTTGTGTGACCCTAACGAAACAGATGTGGTTTTAACAGTCGGTTTTCGAAATGGCTGGAATCATAAAAGCTTGTTCATAGATAAAGCTACGGAGCGTTTGGGAATAGAAGCGGATATACTGTCAACTAGCAGTAAATCGAAAGCAGAACTTTGGCTTGATCAAGCTTTGGAGCAAGGTCCTTGTCTGGTCTGGATAGATGCCTATTATATCAATTATCTTAAAATCAAACAGATCTGTGCTGGTTGTTATGGACGTGTTGTGGAAGTAATTGCCAAAAAAGGGGACAATTATATCCTGAATGACAGTGGGTTTCAGTTTTCTCTTACAAAAGAACAATTGAGTGATGCTCGTATGTCTATCAAAAATTTGAAGAACAGGATTTGGATTCTTGACAACCGCACGCCCGTAGACGTTGGTAAAGCTATTCGTTTAGGCATCAGTGATTGTGTTGAAAACATGGGGTCCAACTCTAGAAGCTATGCTATACCAACTTTGAAAAAATGGTCAAAGAGTTTGAGTGATGTCAAATCGGAAACAGGGTGGGTCAATCTGTTTAAGAATCGGGATAAGCGCTATTTGCTTGATTGTTTGATCCAATGTTATCTGAATATCAATATTTTTAGTGACGGTGGTGGGTATAGGTATATCTTTTCCAAGTTTCTGCTGGAGTCATCGACTATTTTAAGCAACAGAGAATTGGAGAAAATAAGCAAGGCGTATTATCGATTGGGGGGATTGTGGGGCGAATTTTCTCATCTTGCTCTCAGTGATCAATATGAAGCACTTGGAAATTTAAAAGAATTGATGGATCAGAGAATCCTAGAAATCAGTAAAAAGGGCATCAATCTTGAGGACAATATTGATTTTAATCAGAAGTTTAAGCTAGCGATGAGAGATGCCAAAATTCAGCTGGAATCGATGAATTTGAATCATATTCTTCATCAAATGGGTGAGAGTATGCATGTGATCTATGAACGTGAAAAAGAAGCGATGGAAATGCTGGAATCATTATATGATGAGGAACTTAAACGTTAGTCGTTGACAACAAAAAGACTTTTCATTATGCTATAAGAAGTATATACGACTATACTAGGAGGTATGAATATGGAAAGAATTGCAATTGTGACAGGTGCCGGGAATGGGATTGGAGCTGCTACAGCAAAAAAATTTGCAGCTCTTGGCATGAAAGTGGCCGTAGTAGATGTGCTTAAAGACAGTGCAGAAAGAGTAACCAATGAAATTATTGCTGCGGGGGGACAGGCGATTGCAATTTCTTGTGACGTATCCATTAAGAAAGACGTAGAGCATTGCATTGAAACAGTTGAGCAAACGTTTGGAGTTCCTAATATTTTGATCAACAATGCTGGAATCGGTGGACCGTTCCATCGTGTTGATGAGGTGACAGAAGAGGAGTTCGATCTTGTTTTTGGTGTGAATATCAAGAGCGTCTATCTTTTTGCCCACAATTTGTTACCTAAGATGAAAAATATGGGATTTGGAAGAATCGTGAATACATCATCCATTCAAGGATTGTATGGTTCACCCGGGTCATCTTCATATGTAGCCACCAAGCATGCTGTTATCGGTTATACCAAAACCATTGCAGCAGAGTGGGGTCAATATGGTATTACCTGCAATGCAGTTTGTCCTGGGTACGTACAGACTGCTATGGGCGCACAAGATGATGCTGTGGATGATTATACTAAGAAAGTATTGAGTATGACTCCGACACACAGTATTGCTTCACCTGAGGAATTGGCTGATATGATGGTGTTTTTGGTTGAGCAACCTTATATGAATGGGTCGGTGAATGTGATGGATGGTGGGATCACTTGCCATGTTGGCATTATGGATGTATAGATTCACAACAAATGGATTTAAGACAAAAAAAGGCGGCGCTTGGGGGCGCCGCTTTTTTTTGCTAACAATTAGGCTTCATCCATGTGTTTTTTCTCAGCGATTATTCTAGTTACCAGATGGCTGGGAACAATATCATAGCTATCGAAATCCATGGTGAACGTTCCTTTTCCCTGGGTTAATGATTTAAGGTCGATAGCATATTTGCTCATTTCAGCAAGGGGAGCGAGAGCAGATATGATTTGTTTGTTCCCATTGGCTTCCATACCTAAAATTTTTCCACGCTTGGTGTTGATATCGCCCATGATATCGCCCATATATGCTTCGGGAACGGTTACTTCAACTTTTACAATAGGTTCAAGCAAAACTGGTGATGCTTTGGCTACAGCCGCTTTTAATGCCAAAGAACCAGCCATTTTGAATGCCATTTCAGAAGAATCAACCGAATGATAGGAGCCATCGGTTAAGGTAACCTTGATACGGGTAAGTGGATAACCGGCCAACACACCATGCTCCATGGCCTCACGAACGCCTTTTTCTACAGCAGGTATATAGTTTTTTGGTACTGAACCACCGAAGATGGTTTCTTCAAAAACAAAATCATTGTCAAGCAATGGTTCAATATCGATATATACATGACCATATTGACCGTGACCGCCAGATTGTTTTTTATGCTTTCCTTCAATTTTTTGCACGGATTGTGTTATGGTTTCTCGATAAGGAATGATGGGATCAGTAAGGATGACTTCAACGCCAAATTTACGTTCTAGTCTTGATACCATCACATCAATGTGCATATTTCCCAACCCATTGATGGTTGTTTCGTGTGTTTCTTTATTCCGTATAATGGCCAATGATGGATCTTCTTCAGTGAGTTTATCAAAAGCTGTGCTTAGCTTATCCTCGTCATCTTTACTTTTGGGTGCAATCGCTTTGGCATAATTGGGAGATGGGAAATTGATTCCCTTCAATGTGATGGTCTGGTCTTTGCTACACAATGTATCACCGGTTACTGTGTTGGAGAGTTTGGTCAAACAAACGATATCTCCAGAACGTGCCTCCGGAATTTCTTTAAGCTCTTTACCAATGGCAGTGTAAAGATGAGCAATTTTTTCCTCTGTATCTTTGTCAGGGTTTAAAATGGTCATATCTTTTTTTAAGGTACCTGACACAATACGAACAAATGTGATTTTGCCGATAAAATTGTCTGAAATGGTTTTGAAAACAATGCCGGCAAAGGGATCAGTAGATAGCCCGCTCTCTTCAGAAGTGGATTTCATGGACTCTACTGGGGAAGGAAAATAATCTACAATTTTATTGAGGAGCGGAACTGTTGCAATGTTGTGCGTTGCTGAGCCACAGAGAATGGGAACCACTTCGCCTCGTTTACAAGCCTTTCGTAGCCCTTCTAGTAAATCATCCGTGGAGAGTTCTTCTCCTTCTAGATATCGCATTAACAATTCATCATCACCCTCAGCTGCCGCTTCGACAAGTTCCAGATGGTGTTTCTTAATACTTTCTTGGTATTCTAAAGGAATCTCTAATTCCTTCCAATCGTGTGATGCGCGATCCCATTTGATGGCTCTCATGGTAAGCAAATCTACAATGCCTGAAAAATCATCTCCGCTTCCAATAGGGAACTGTAATGGCACGAGACGTCGTTTGGTAAATTTGTGTCTTAAATCAGCAAGTGTTCTATAAAAATCAGCGTTTTCACGGTCCATTTTGTTGATATAAACCAGTCGAGGAAGATTATACTGGTCTGCTTCTTCCCAAATCATTTCAGTTCGAATTTCTACACCAGATACGGCGCATACTACGAAAACCAAAGCATCGACAGCCCGTAACGTACAGTGTACTTCTGCTGAAAAATCAGCATATCCAGGCGTATCAATCAAATTGATTTTGCACCCATTCCATTCAATGGGGGCCATAGCCAGAAAAATGGTCATGTTTCTTTTGGTTTCCTCTGGCAAGTAATCGAGTGCAGTAGTGCCTTCATCTACTTTCCCAAGCCGATTGGTCATTTCAACATTGTAGAGGAGTGCTTCGGCAAGGGAAGTCTTACCCGCCCCTCCATGGGAAACTAAGCCTACATTTCTGAGCTTTTCTGTCTGAAATATGTTCATGTAATCCTCCTTGGACTATTGGTGTAAATCGTAAGACACACCGATTTTTTTGCTTAAATATATACATTAAATATTAGAGACGAAAATCCTTTAAATTTTTCGATTATCAACGTAATATTGAGGCTTGAAATACAAAAAAAGGCAGGAGCCAGGCAACTGATGAAACTTGTAAATAGTACTAGACATAGCCTGTATCCTGTACTAAGATGTATTTGAAGATTGTTCTCAAGGAGGTAATTTATGAAGGAATATAATCCTTATGATCAGATGTTGGCCACACTTGATGTTGCTGCCGGCATTTTAGGGATTGATGAAAGTGACTATAATTTCCTGAAGTATCCTGAACGCGAGTTGAAGGTTTCTTTGCCTATCAGAATGGATGATGGCACTGTAAAAGTGTTCGAAGGTTTCCGTGTACAACATTCCAGCGTAAGAGGGCCATGTAAAGGTGGTATCCGTTATCATCAAGATGTCAACATGGATGAAGTCAAGGCATTGGCTGCTTGGATGTCGCTTAAATGTGCGGTTGTGAATATCCCTTATGGCGGAGGGAAAGGCGGGGTACAGGTAGATCCAAGTACCTTATCTGAAAATGAGTTAAGAGGATTGACCAGGCGTTATACTGCCGGCATTCTACCCTTGATCGGTCCGGAAAAGGATATTCCGGCACCTGATGTAAACACCAATGGGCAGATTATGGCATGGATCATGGATACCTATAGTATGTTCAAAGGGTATTCAGTGCCTGGCGTTGTTACAGGGAAACCCTTGGAAGTGGGTGGTTCTCTTGGCAGACCAGAAGCAACCGGTCGTGGAGTTATGTTCTCCACACGTGAACTTTTAAAGAAACAAGGAAAAAAATTAAAAAATGCCAAGATTGCAGTGCAAGGTTATGGTAATGTAGGCAGAACTGCAGCAACACTTATGCATCAAGAAGGATGTAGAATTGTAGCCATTGGCGACGTTTCAGCTTCCTACTATTGCAAAGATGGGTTCGATATTGAGGCGGTCAATGATTATTGGAATGCCAATGGCAGACTATTAAAAGGTTATCAGGCTCCTGGTGTGACAGAGATTGCCCACAGAGATCTGCTTGTGTGTGAATGTGATGTGTTGATTCCTGCTGCTTTGGAAAATCAAATTACGGAGGATGTGGCAAAAGAAATCAAAGCATCTGTCATTGTCGAAGGTGCCAATGGCCCTACGACGACTGAGGCGGATAAGTTATTGGCTGAAAGAAAGATCATTGTGGTCCCAGATATTTTGGCCAATGCCGGTGGTGTGGTCGTATCCTATTTCGAGTGGGTGCAAAACATTCAGTCTTTGATGTGGGATGAAGAGGAAGTCAATAAGAATCTTGAGAAAATCATGATCCGTAGTTTTGAGGAAGTATGGAAAGTAACGCAAGAAAGAGGCTGCACGTTGCGAACAGGTGCTTACATGGTTGCTATGAATCGACTTGTAGAAGCCAGAAGAATTCGTGGTGTATTCCCTTAAAATGATTTGTCTAGACTCAAAAGTTGCCCGTAGTTGGATTTATGGCTATGGGCAATTTTTTTGGGAGGTTTTATGAAAGTAGAAGATTTTGATTATGATTTGCCGTTGGATTTGATCGCACAGACACCTATTGAGCCGAGAGATCATTCGCGTTTGATGGTGATTAACAAAGCCAGGCAAACCATTACGCACCAATCTTTTTTCAATTTGATAGACTATCTACATGCTGGTGATGTTTTGGTGTTGAACAACACCAAGGTAATTCCAGCACGAATTTTTGGATACAAAGATACTGGGGCAAAAATTGAAGTTATGCTTCTGAAAAAAGAAAAACAGGATCTTTGGGAAGCTTTGGTGAAACCAGGTAAGAGGGTTCAGATAGGAACTGAGATCGTTTTTCATGAGGGGAAGCTCCGGTGTCAATGTGTGGGCATTGACTTGAAAAGTGGTACAAGAAAGTTGCTTTTTACTCATGAGGGCATTTTCGAGCAAATACTAGATGAAGTAGGAGTAATGCCACTGCCACCGTATATAACCCAGAAATTGGAAAAACAGGAACGATATCAAACAGTCTATGCCAAAGAAAAGGGCTCGGCGGCAGCACCCACGGCCGGCCTGCATTTCACAGAAGAGCTCATGGCAAGGCTGAGAGCCAAGGGAGTCGAGATTTGCGAAGTATTGTTGCATGTAGGACTCGGAACATTTCGGCCTGTTCAAGTGCAACATTTGGAAGATCATGATATGCATTCGGAGTATTATGAAGTATCTCCGGAAGCGGCAGACATACTTTCTCGTGCTAATAAAGAAGGCAGAAGGATCGTAGCGGTAGGAACAACCAGTGTCCGTACATTGGAATCCTTGATGCAGGAGAAGAAATCATTCATCCCACATTGTGGACATACGGAAATATTTATTTATCCAGGGTATCAATTTCAGGCAGTAGATGCTATCATTACTAATTTCCATTTGCCCAAATCAACATTGATCATGCTGGTTAGTGCGTTTATGGGGACATCGCTGACCAAGCGTGCATACCAAGTAGCTGTCGAAGAACACTATCGTTTTTTTAGTTTTGGTGATGCTATGCTGATTGAATAGAGGGGAGTGCCATTTTGAGTTTTCAGTTTGAATTGTTGAAGGAAAGTAAACATACCAGGGCGAGATTAGGGAAAATCACTACATCGCACGGTGATATCGAGACGCCTGTCTTTATGCCGGTAGGAACGCAAGCTACTGTGAAAACCATGACACCCAAGGACCTGCATGAAGTAGGGGCTAGTATTATTTTATCAAATACGTATCATCTTTATCTTCGGCCAGGACATGAATTGGTTGCGAAAGCGGGTGGACTGCATTCGTTTATGCATTGGGATAGACCTATTCTCACAGATTCAGGTGGGTTTCAGGTGTTTAGCTTAAGTGGTATCAATAAGATTACGGATCATGGTGTCGAATTCCGATCACATATTGATGGTTCGAAGCATTTTATAGATCCTGAAAAATCAATGCAAATTCAAATGGCTTTGGGATCCGATATTGCTATGGCTTTTGACCAATGCGCACCGTATCCTTGTAGCTATGAAGAGTCTAAGAAGGCTATGATGCGTACCTCGGATTGGGCAAAACGATGTTTGGCAGAGCACGATGGCGATAACCAGGCGTTGTTTGGGATTGTTCAAGGTGGAATGTTCAAAGATTTGCGAACACAGAGTGCTAGCGAAATATGTTCTATGGATTTCCCTGGGTTTGCCATTGGCGGATTGAGTGTTGGAGAACCTAAAGAAATGTATTTTGATTTATTGGATCACACTATTGATTTATTGCCTCGTGATAAACCACGGTATGTCATGGGTGTTGGGACCCCGGATTATTTGCTCAAAGGGGCATTGATGGGTGTGGACATGTGTGATTGTGTTTTGCCTACACGTATAGCCAGAAATGGTGGCGCCATGACGCACAAGGGATACTTTTCGATTAAAAAAGCCAAATTCAAGGAGGATTTTATGCCTCTTGATCATGATTGCGATTGTTATACTTGTCGAAATTTTTCCAGAGCATATCTACGACATTTGGTAAAGGCTGAAGAAATAACAGGGTTTCATCTGTTGACTATCCATAATCTTCATTTTTTAATCAAGATGATGGACGGATTACGATTGGCAATTCAAGAAGAACGAGAGCAGGAGTATGTCAATGAATTCTTAAAAAATTATTATGGTGAGGAATCATAAATGACAGGCATTGACATGGTTTGAGAAAAATATACCAATAAATTGCTTTTTTATGTTAGAATAGTCTAGAAAGTAACCATGAAAGGTGGTGGGACAATGGATCAAACAATGGGATTGGTAATCTATATTGCTTTCTTTATCGGTTTAATTTATCTGATGATCATAAGACCTCAGAAAAAGGAAAAGGTAAGAAAAGAAGCATTGATGAGTTCTTTGAAAAAGGGTGCTCAAGTGATTACCTATTCAGGCATTCACGGCGTTGTTACTCAAATTGATAGTGACAAGGGCATTATTTTGCTAAATGTTGCCAAAGGGGTGGATATCACCATGGAAAAGGCTGCAGTAGCAAAGGTGATGGAGACCAAAGAAGTTGAATAAGATAAACTCTTCCCAATAGGGAAGAGTTTTATTCTGAAATAGGATGAATATGAAGGAGAGAGAAATGGCAAAAAAAACATACGCTATTCAATTACTCTTGGTCATCGGCATCATCGTTGCGTCTGGTATATTTTTTTACCAACCTTTACTGCAGCAGATTGGACTGGGTTTAGATTTGCAAGGGGGTGTCCATGTTGTGTTAGAGGCTGATCCTGATGAGGGTGAATCTGTTACAGCGGAAGAAATGAAGCAGTTGCAGGCTGTGATGCGACAACGAGTAGATGAACTGGGTGTTAGTGAACCAATTATACAATTATCTGGCAACAATAGATTGGTGGTTGAGTTGGCGGGCATAGATGATCCGGAAAAAGCGGTGGAGATCATCGGAAAAACTGCCAAACTGGAATTTGTAACCTACGATGGCGATATCATTGTGACTGGTGACAAATTGAAGGAAGCAAAAGCAATTATCAACAATGACAATCAACCAGAAATCACGTTGGAATTTGATAGTGAAGGTGCACAACTATTTGCTGATGCTACTAGCTTTCTGGTGTCGACATATCCTAGCAATGACGAGCGCAGAGTTATAGGTATTGTTCTTGATGATGAATTACTGACGATGCCTTATGTGAAACAGTCTATTGGCAATGGGATTGCATCAATCAGCGGAGGGTTCTCTTCATATGAAGAGGCAGCGGACTTGGCAGCCTTATTGCGCGCAGGCGCTTTGCCAATCAGCACGCAAATTGTCGAAAAGAGAACGGTAGGCCCTTCCTTGGGATCGGATTCTCTGGAAAGTTCCGTTAGTGCCATCATTGTGGGATTTATTTTATTGGGCATATTTATGGTTGCGATTTATCGACTCCCAGGATTCATGGCTGATTTGACACTCATTATCTTTGCATTGCTTTTGCTTTTAGGCTTGGTAGCAGTAAATGCGGTTTTGACGTTACCTGGATTGGCGGGCATTCTATTGACGGTGGCCATGGCAGCTGATGCCAACATTATCATATTTGAGCGCATCAAGGATGAATTGAGAAATGGGAAATCATTAAGGGCATCTGTGGAAGCGGGATTTAAACGAGCGTTCTGGACAATCTTTGACTCGAATGTTACCACGATTATTGGAGCCTTTGTTTTGTTTCAATTTGGCACCGGTTCTGTTCGTGGCTTTGCGTTGACGTTGTCATTGGGCATAGTAGCCAATATGATCACGGCTCTTTTGCTGACCAAATGGGTTTTGCGTTTGGTCGTCAAAGTTCCTTTTTTACAAAATATTGCCTTTTATGGGGTAAGTAAGAAGGGAGTGAATGCAATTGACTAAGATCGCGTTTACAAAGCACAGAAAAAAATGGTATCTCATCTCTATGATGGTTATTGTCGCAGGATTATTATCAATGATGCTCCAAGGTTTGCATTTTGGGATTGATTTTTCAGGTGGGAATATGATGGAGTTGGAATTTACCAATGACCCAGGCATTAATTCATTGCGCACTCATATGGAAGATCAGAGCATATCGTATAACGTTCAAAAATCAGGTGATGACAGATATATCCTAAGGACTGAGGAACTGGATGAGAAGTTAGCTTCTGAATTGCTAGGTGGTATTCGTGATGAATACGGTGAAGTGACTTTGCAACGAGATGAAAAAGTCAGTGCTAGCATTGGGGAAGAACTAACTAGGAATGCTTTGATGGCATTGGGAATTGCTGCCATTTTGATGATTGCCTATATCACCTTCCGTTTTGAGTTTTACTTTGGGATAGCTGCCGTTTTGGCTTTATTGCATGACGTATTGATTACAGTGGGCATTTTCTCGATATTCCAGATCGAGATCAACAGTGCATTTGTTGCGGCTTTGCTAACCATTATTGGTTATTCTATCAATGACACGATTGTTATTTTTGATCGCATCAGAGAGAACAGCAATAGGAAAAGCAAAATGGGTATTTTGGAGATTGTTGATGTAAGCATCAATCAGACCTTATTCCGTAGCATAACAACGACAGCGGCTCTGTTGCTCGTGTTGCTTTCGTTATTTTTCCTTGGAGGCAATACGATTCGTGACTTCGTTTTGGCTATGTTGATAGGCTCAATCTCAGGAGTTTATTCCTCAATTTTTGTTGCCAGTCCACTTTGGATAGATCTAACCTTCATTAAGAGAAAGAAGAGTTGAGAAAATTGTTTCTCTAGGAAACCTCCTGCAAAGTCCCGGCTAGGCAGGAGGTTTTTTAGAAATAGTTATTGACATATACCCAAAACATGCTATCCTTTAATTAGGGCATATGCCCATAAAGGAGGTGAGAATATGCCAAGAAGAGATGGAACTGGGCCACAAGGTTTAGGTATGATGACGGGAAGGCAAATGGGATATTGTAGAAGCAATCGACCTAATGATGCATACGGTTTTGGTTATGGCTATGGTAGAGGGTTAGGTTTTCGAAGAGGATTGGGAGCCGGCCGGTTTTTTCCTTCGACTTCGCTCGATGATGAGAAGCAGATTTTGGAGGACAGATTGAATCAAATAAATCGTGAATTGAGCGATAGAGAAGAAAAATGATCATTAAGGGGTGGATTTCCATCCCTTTTTTGTTAGTATAATAGTGAGAGTCAACAAACTTGATCTGAAATCATATTGTTACTTATTTGTATTGTTTTTATGGTATATCGGATTCGCTATGCTGATGCCTTTGCATGGCTGATTGATTTCACGGGTACATCATACTTTTGTTTTATTAAACACCATAAGGAGACTAGATATGTCTAGACCACCCAAAACAAGAAGAGTTTGTGTTATGCCGCCACATTTTGCTTATGGTCCTATCACTGAACCTTCGGGGGAGCAGTTGCATGATTCTATCATTTTGACTGTTGTGGAGTATGAGTGTATCCGACTGATGGACTATGAAGGATTGAACCAAGTAGAGTCTGCTGAAGCTATGTGTGTGGCTAGGTCATCCGTACAACGCACCTATGAAAATGCCAGGCGAAAGATGGCCCAGGCCTTGGTAGAGGGTAAGATCATAAGTATTGAGGGTGGAGATTATCAACTTTGTAAAGATGATATGGACATGGTCATATGTGAAACCAGCTGTCCAAGAAGAAGGAGAAGAGGCAGAAATCGATGAAGATAAATACGGATTGCATCCTTTGTTCTATCGCCAAAATGGATAGAATGTATGATCAGTATGATTGTGATCCGATGATGAAATTGGACTTTATGAAGGATATTTATGCACTTGCATCTCACGTTGGCGGAAACGAAACAGCACCACTGTTAAGTGCCAAGATGTTGGAGGTATTGCAGCGATACAGTCGTCAAGAAGACCCTTATCGTGAAAACAAATCCAGATACAATCAAATGCTTTTACGAAAAGAGAAGGAGATACTTGAGCGTATAGAAGGCAGCGAGGATTCTTTGGAGATGGCCATTAAATTTGCGATGGTCGGTAATTTTATTGATTTTGGAGCAATGGATGACGTGGATGTGGGAATGCTCACATTGTTGATTCAAAAAGCACCAACCATGACCTTGTCTAGTCAAACCATGCTTTTTTTTCGTTCGGCATTGGAATCTGCTCGCCAAATGTTGTATATTGGGGATAATGCTGGCGAGATTGTATTGGATAAGTTGTTTATTGTGCAATTAAAGAAGTTCTTTCCGGCCATGAAAATTATTTTTATGGTGAGGGGAAAACCTGTATTCAATGATGTTACGAGGTTAGATGCGGAAGAAGTCGGCTTAGAAAGATTGGTGGAACTGGTTGACAATGGGACGGGGATACCAGGGACACAGCTTGATAAAATTCAGAGAACTGCTTTGCATGCCATACATGACAGTGATTTTATTTTGGCTAAAGGTCAAGGGAATTTCGAGACATTGGCAGAGAATGGACTCAATGTTTTTTATTTATTTCTCTGTAAATGTGACCTCTTTACCAGGAGATTTGGGTTGCAAAAGTACGAAGGTGTTTTCACACATGAACACCTGTTGGCCAAAGATTACAGATAGTAATCTTTGGTTTTTAAATGTAGTTTCTCAGGGTAATTATACGAATCCAACAGGTTTTTGTAAGAATCATTTTCGGGATTCTGTGCCATTTGACCTTTTTTGACCAAAACACGTATTTCTCTTGACAAAAGAATTTTGCCATGATATTTTATTTTTAGCACTCAATCGTTTTGAGTGCTAAAAGGAGCCGGTTATGGATGATCGTAAGCAACTCATACTCAGAGCTATCATTCGTGAGTATATCGGAAAAGTAGAGCCGGTCAGCTCGAAAAATATTACGGGAAGATATGGGCTCGATGTTAGTTCTGCCACGGTGCGAAATGAAATGTCTTGTTTGGAAAGAATGGGTTACATAGAGCAACCTCATACCTCTGCCGGTCGCATTCCTTCTGAAATGGGGTATCGTTATTATGTTGATTATTTGATGGAAAAATACCGTTTGGCTATTCGTGAAAAACAAGCCATAGAGAATCGGTTGGATGAAAGGGTAGATAAACTGGAATCCCTATTGCAAAAGGCAGGTGAAATTTTATCAGAATTAACCAATTATCCATCCATCGTGAGTGAACCAACCATGACGCAAAAGCGATATCGTCATTTTAAGTTGGTTGAAATCAACGATACCATGGCGCTGTTGGTTATTGTCCTGGATGATAGTAGTATAAAGAATTATCAGATAAATCTGGTTGGTCGTCTTAAGGAAGAGGACTATAAGACCATTAGTAATATCTTAAACGATCGGTTAGCTGGGCAGGATATTTCAGGTATCAATAGTGGAATGCTTCCTGATTGGGGATACCAATCGTTGAATGATAAATTGGTTATGGAAGATATATTAAGGGCGCTTGCCAATGTAGTCGACCAAGATAACGTTCACAATATCCATATATCAGGTACTCTTAATATTTTCAATCAACCGGAGTTCAAGGATATTGAGAAAGTAAGAGGGCTGCTTAATTTTTTTGAGCAGCAGAAATCATTACAAAAATTGGTTGAAAGTGGTAGGGAAGGCATCAGTTATCGCATTGGTGAGGAAGTTCCATTGGATAATCTTGAAGGTCTATCTGTGATTACTTCCACTTATTGCGTTAATGGAAAACCAGTTGGTACCATTGGTGTAATCGGTCCGACCAGGATGGATTATTCGAAAAGCTCGACACTACTTGAAAAGATATCAGAAAATTTGGGTATATCACTGATTCGGTTAATGAAATAGTTATAGTAGCCTGAGAAGGTTTCTTATAAATTAAATTTACAGCATGGGTAAGGTGGTGAGATGATGACAAAACATGACAAGGAAAATGAACAACAATTTAAGGAAGAAAAAAATTCTTCGGAAATACCTTCTTCGGATTCTCAAGAATCGGAAGAGATTAAATTCGATAATTTCGATGGACCAAAAGAAATAGAAGCAACCGAAACGACAGTTCCATTGAGTAAATATCAACGCTTACAGGCGGATTTTGAAAACTATAAGCGAAGAAGTCGTCAGGAGATGACCAATATGACTTGTCTAGGTCGAGAGCAGGTGATTGAGGAGTTGTTGGGCGTTGTAGACAACTTTTCTAGAGCTCTGAAAGTAGATCACAGTCACAGTGGTGTAGAAGAACTCAAAAAAGGAATGGAACTCATTTATCGTCAGTTTGGAGAGGTTTTGAATAAACATGGTTTAGAGTCTATTGAAGCTGAAGGGTTTCCGTTCGATCCTGAATTTCATCAAGCAATCATGAAAATAGATACAGATGATGAAGATCAAGATGATATGGTTTTGGAAGACTTGCAAAAAGGATATACCATCAATGGCAAAGTTATACGTCCAAGCATGGTCAAAGTTGGAAAATATTGTAAAAATGAGGAGGAAAAATGAGCAAAATACTAGGGATTGATTTAGGAACAACAAATTCATGTATGTCCATCATGGAGGGTGGGGAGGCTGTAGTCATCCCCAATGCAGAAGGAAATCGCACGACACCTTCTGTGGTTGCATTTACAAAAGATGGAGAAAAGCTTGTAGGCCAAGTTGCCAAGAGACAAGCTATTACGAATCCTGATAATACGGTTATGTCAATCAAACGGCATATGGGTACAGACTATACGGTAGATTTGTTAGGCAAAAAATATACCCCGCAAGAGATTTCTGCATTGATTATTCAAAAACTAAAGACAGATGCAGAATCTTATTTGGGTGAGCCTATTAAAGATGCCGTGATTACTGTTCCAGCGTATTTTTCTGATAGCCAAAGACAGGCTACCAAGGATGCAGGAAGAATTGCCGGTTTGGATGTGAAAAGAATTGTCAATGAGCCTACAGCAGCCTCATTGTCTTATGGATTGGATAAGAGTGAGACAGAGCAGACAATTTTGGTATTTGACCTTGGAGGTGGAACCTTCGATGTCTCTATTTTAGATTTAGGCGATGGTGTCTTTGAGGTCAAAGCAACCAGTGGAAATAATCATTTGGGTGGTGATGATTTTGACCAAAAAGTTATGGATTGGATGGTAGCGGAGTTCAAAAAGAGCCATGGTATCGATTTAGCCAAGGATAAAATGGCTTTGCAGAGACTGAAAGAAGCAGCAGAAAAAGCCAAATGTGAGTTATCAACAGTGACTTCTACGAATGTGAATCTTCCATTCATTACAGCCAATGAACAGGGACCTCAGCATATGGATATTACCCTTTCGAGGGCCAAATTTGATGAATTAACAGAAGACCTTGTGGAAGCGACAGTTGGTCCCACCAAACAGGCATTGAAAGATGCAGGGATTTCATCTTCTGAAATCGATAAAGTCATTCTGGTCGGAGGATCCACCAGAATTCCAGCTGTGCAAGAAGCCATAAAAAAAATCACTGGTAAGGATGCTTATAAAGGCATTAACCCTGATGAATGTGTGGCTTTGGGCGCTGCCATACAAGGTGGTGTTCTGACTGGAGAAGTAAATGATGTATTGCTTTTGGATGTTACCCCATTGTCTCTCGGCATTGAAACCTTGGGAGGCGTAGCCACGGTATTGATTGAGAGAAATACTACTATTCCAAGTTCAAAGAGTCAGGTTTTTTCAACGGCTTCAGACAATCAGCCGAGTGTAGAAATCCATGTCGTGCAAGGTGAAAGAAAAATGGCTGCAGACAATAAGACATTGGGAAATTTTGTTCTCGATGGCATCCCACCAGCACCAAGAGGTGTCCCGCAAGTGGAGGTAACCTTTGATATTGATGCCAATGGTATTTTGAAGGTTTCTGCCAAGGATAAGGGGACTGGGAAATCACAACATATTACCATTCAAGCCTCATCAGGATTAAGTGATGAAGATATTGAAAGAATGGTTAACGATGCAGAAAAGCATGCAGCAGACGATGCAAAGAAGAAAGAAGAAATTGACACCAAAAATGAAGCAGATGCTTTGTATTACCAGTCAGATAAGGCGATAAAGGATTTGGGAGACAAGGTTGCCGAAGAAGATAAAGTCAAAGTGGAAGCAGCGCGTGAAGAGCTGAAGAAAGCCATTGAGAGCAATAATGTGGAAGAGATGAAAGAAAAAACAATGGCATTGACGACCGTACTCAATGAGATTTCCACGAAAGCATATCAAGCTCAGGAACCTGACCAACAGACTGGTAGCCCATCAGAAGGTGCAGAGGATATAGATGCTGATTATGAGGTAGTAGACGACAACGAGTAGTAGATATTATAAATACCATATTAGGGTGCACCGCATTGGTGCGCCTTAATTTGGTATTGGTTTATGATAGACAAACAAGTATAATAGCTACAGACGAATTTAGGGGTTAGGTGAGATGTCAACAAAACGAGATTATTATGAAGTATTGGGCGTAACGAAAAATGCATCGGTGGAAGAATTAAAAAAAGCATATCGAAAATTGGCCAGAAAGTATCATCCTGATGTCAACAAAGAAGATCATGATGCTGAAGATAAATTTAAAGAAATACAAGAGGCGTATTCTGTTCTGGCTGATGATGACAAGCGTTATCAGTATGATACCTATGGACATGAAGGCATGAATGGTCAGGGTTTTGATTTCTCTGGGATGGAATTCAATGGTTTCGGTGATATTTTTGACATGTTTTTTGGAGGACAGTCATCAGGAAGTAAAAGAAGAGGTCCTGTGCGTGGTGAGGATATTCGGTATGATTTAAGAATTTCTTTTGAAGAAGCGTGCTTTGGCCTAGAAAAGGACATTGAAATTGTGCGTGTTGTGGAATGCGAAGTCTGTGAGGGTACAGGTGCTACCCCAGGTACGAATATTGAAAATTGTTCGACATGTGGTGGAACCGGACAAGAAACCGTATACCAGCAGACCCCGTTCGGTCGCTTTCAAACATCTAGAACTTGCCGAACATGCCAAGGAACAGGAAAAATCATCAATGAGCCATGTAAGGAATGTCATGGTAAGGGAAGAAAACAAGAAACCAAGAAAATTCATTTGACCATACCTGGTGGTGTGCAAGCAGGGGCAAGATTACGAGTGAGTGGTGAGGGTGATGCTGGTTATTATGGTGGTCCCAATGGGAATTTGTATGTATTCATTGATGTCAAGCCTCACAAAGAATTTGTTCGAGACCAAGATGATATTCACAGTAAAATTAGTATTGATTTTGTACAAGCAGCACTGGGCGATGAGGTATTGGTCAATACCTTGGATGGAGAGAAATTGCTGGTCGTACCAGCAGAAACACAATTTGGGGACACCATCAAACTCAAGAATCATGGAGCCAAAAAATTAAGGAGTGAAGGACGTGGTAATCATATTTTTTATGTGGAAATTGTCACGCCTAGTAATCTGACTGATGTACAAAAAGACCAATTGAAAACATTCCAAAAGAGCCTTACGGGAAAGCAAGTAAAAACGCATTCCAAAAGCAAAGGATTTTTCGAAAAAGTGAAAGATGTTTTTGAATAGAAGGAGATATCCATGAGATGGGAAGAAATCACTGTCAATGTAGGTGAAGAAGCCAGAGATGCCGTTATCAATTTATATTACGAAGCGGGTGCAACTGGTGTAGTAATTGAAGATACCAAAACATGGCAATCGTATATCGATGAGGGATTGTGGGATATTTATGAATCCCCTCAAGAGGTTTTGGATGCCGAGACTGTTCTGGTAAAGGGGTATCTTCCCGACGATGATTTATTGAGAGAACGATTGAAGATGTTTCGGGAGAAATTGGAAAAGCTTTCAGATTTTTTTACTGATTACAATGCTCAGCTTAGTCTGCAGAAAATTGAAGATGAAGACTGGGAAACCAATTGGAAGGGTTATTATAAAACGGAGAAAATTGGTGAACATGTTGTTATCAGTCCCAGCTGGGAGGAATATGAAGCTCAGGAAGGGGAAATCCTCGTTAAACTTGACCCTGGAATGGCTTTTGGCACAGGGAAGCATCCAACTACAGAGCATGTATTAAGATATATGGAGAAATTCATAGAGCCCCATGCGCATATAATCGATGTTGGGTGTGGATCTGGCATTTTGAGCATCTCTGCAGCCAAGATGTCGGCAGGTAAGGTATTGGCCGTTGACAATGATCCAACAGCCATCAAAATTGCCAAAAAAAATGTTCTTTTCAACGGGGTGGAAGACACAGTTGAAGTATGTCTTAATGACCTTCTTTTGGGTGTCCAAGGATCGTATGACATGATTGTCGCCAATCTGATTGCTGATCTGATAGTGACCTTGTTACCTCAAACCCATGCTGTTCTTCAATCTGGAGGATTGATCATTTTGTCTGGTATTCTGGATAAAAAGGTGGATAGTGTGCTGGGCGCTTTGGCTAGTGAAGGATATGAAATTGTGGATCAGGTCTTGGATAGTGAATGGGTAACCATTGTAGGGAGAAGACCGTAATGGCAGAACGGTTTTTTTTAGAACGATTTGTGCAAGACCAGGACAATGAGGTTATTCTATCTGAGGAGGAGACGCATCATATTCTGCGGGTGATGCGAAAAAAAAAGGGTCAGAAAATCCATTTGCTTGATGGATCCGGGTATATTTATGAAGCGCAAATCATGGAGCAGGATGGTAAACAATTGAGAGCTAGTATTTTGTCCAAAGAATTTGTACAAAAAGAGCTGGCCAAAAGAACGGTGTTGATTCAGAGCCTGTGCAAGGGGGAAAAAATGGATTGGGTGGTGCAAAAGGCAACAGAATTGGGAGTACAACGCATTATTCCCATTGAGAGTGATCGATCCGATGTGCATTATCCAAAAAATCGAGCCGATAATAAAATAACGAGATGGAAAAAAATAGCACAAGAGGCAACCAAACAGTGTGGTCGGGGTATAGTACCAGATATTGATCCTGTTGAAAGCCTGCATTCTTGGGCAAAAAATGATTTGCCTCCGCAAGTTGCCTTGTTTGTGTCCTGGGAAAATGAGGATAAGCGATCCATCCAAGAGGCATTGGATAGTTTGCCAGAAGGTATTCAGGAACTGTGGTTTGCAGTGGGGCCAGAGGGTGGCTGGAGTCCTGAAGAAATAAGACTTTTACAATCCCGTGGTGCCATTACTATTGGTCTGGGTAAACGGATTTTGCGTACCGAAACAGCTGGTTTACTGATTTTGTCTAGTGTGTTTTATGCGTTTGGAGATCAAACATGAAGGGAACGTTCTCGATATACAGTCTTGGCTGCAGAGTCAATCAAACGGAAGCAGACAGCTTTCGGGAAATGCTGCGTCATGCTGGGCTAGAGGAAGTTGCATTTGGGGATGCGGCGAATGTAATTTTGGTTCATACTTGCACAGTAACCAATACGGCTGACGCCAAATCCCGACAAGCCATACATAAGGCCAGAAAAGACAATCCCACATCTATATTGGTCGTAAGTGGCTGTTATGTGCAAATGGGTGATCAAAATATTGCTCAGGAAGAACCTGTCGATATTTTGATTGGAACCAAGAATCGCCATCAATTGATAAGCCTAATTGAAAAAAAATGGTACGGTGCTGATGATGTAGGCCAAATCGATATTGTGGAAGATATATCAAGAGAGTCATTATTTGAAGACTTGCCACTCGTACATACCTCTAGGACCCGGGCATTTTTAAAAATTCAGGAAGGTTGTCAACAATTTTGCACCTATTGCATCATCCCTTTTGCTCGGGGTCCTGTTCGTTCAAGAAAGCCGAATGAGATCGGCATTGAAATTGAACGCTTGCTTGCAGAAGGGTTTCAAGAGATTGTATTAACAGGTATTCATTTGGGTGCTTATGGACAAGATCTCGCAGAAACTGATTTGAGTATCCTGCTTCAGAGTCTTAAGGTTTCTGGTCTAAAAAGAATTCGCTTGGGGAGTCTAGACCCTATTGACTTCAGCCCTGCACTGAAGGAAGTCCTCTATGCTGGTAAGCCTTTGATGAATCATTTCCATATTGCGCTGCAAAGTGGTGATGACAACATTTTGTCGAGGATGAATCGAGGTTACTCTGCTCGCGATGTTGCTTTGTTGTTAGAGGACTTGAGAAGAAATATTCCGTACGTTTCTATCACCACAGATGTGATGGTTGGATTTCCGGGAGAAACCAATGAGCAACACCAAAATTCTTTGTCTTTTGTTGAAAGTTTAAATTTTTCCGATATTCATATCTTTAAGTATTCACCGCGGAAAAATACCAAGGCAGCGGGTTTTCCAAATCAAGTTGCAGAGGATGTAAAAGATCAACGCATGCAGGACATGCTTTTTTTAAAACATAAACTGAAAGAACGTTTTGCGCGTAGTCAAATAGGGACAACTGCTGAAGTTTTGGTTGAAAAGATAACAGATGAGAATGACTGTTCGTGGGCTTATGGCTATACGGAAAACTATTTGCGAACTCGCTTTTTGGTGAACAATGCAAATGATTTAACAGATCAATATACGAGAGGCCAAGTGGTACGTGTGCAATTGGTAGATTATTCTCAAGGCTTGGTTCAGGCTGTGATAGGGGAGGAAGAATAGATGGATTGTTTGTTTTGTAAAATTGTTGATGGAAGTATTCCCAGCGTTAGAATTTATGAGGATGACGAGTTTTTAGTCTTTAAGGATGTTAATCCGGTGGCTCCCGTTCATCTACTTGTGATTCCTAAGAAACATATTGATAGTCTGGCGTATATCAAGGAAGAACATGCTTCTATGATGGGACGAATGATGTTGGTGATTGCTCATGTTGCCAGAGACCAAGGTATAGTTGAAAACGGTTATCGGGTATTGAGCAATCACGGACAAGATGCTGGGCAGATTATCCAACATTTGCATTTTCACATCCTTGGTGGGAAGAAACTTGCTCCAATTGGATAGTTGACTTGCGCCTTTCTGTTATGTATAACCTGACTTTGGTATCAGACATCAA
>DIET01000010.1 GCA_002418765.1 Peptococcaceae bacterium UBA5767
CAAGGTTCACTGCTTCTAGCGTCTAGGCTACTTTTTTCTCATTTACATCTTGACTTCATATAGTCAGTCTTTATATCATAGGCAAAGGTAGAAACGGTGATTCGCCATATAGATCTGCAATCCTTACATTGTTCCAAATAGGCATATTGACCAAATAAATAAAAACAACCTCAAAGAAAGACATTGCCAAATCAATTCACCATACCAATTCAATGACCACCAAATGCTCAGTATCACAAATTCGTCCCTTTTACACCTTACTGTCTACATCTTACAAGGAAAAGAAGTTTCTGGCAATATAAATAATGCCCGTCTCCTTAAGGAGCCGGGCTATGGTACCCATATTAATCTTCCAGCAAAAATTCAATGGGCGTCAGACCATGAATATTGTCCGATATAGGACAGCGTGCATCGACTTCTGCAAGAAAAACTTTCTTCTCTTCCGGAGTCATATCCGCATCAATGGTCGTATACACCTTGATACTCTCAAATCCAGCGCGATCCTCTTTACTTTTCCCCATCAGAACATCCACATTTAAACTACCGACAACACGGGTGGTCAGATTCCTCAGTTCGATACGCTGCTGATTGGCCATGATACGGGCTATGGTGCAGATACACCCTCCCAAAGAAAAGAAGAAATACTCCAATGGTGATGGTCCCAAGTCTTCCCCTCCGGCATTCTTTGCTTGATCGATAATCAAACTGTGGTCTCTGGCTTGTAGATCGACTCTGTAAGTCTTACCCACGCTAGCCTGAATGCTAATTTCTTTTGATGCCATGCTTTTTTCCCCCTTAGAACATTTATTGGGCTTATACCCATTTCAATATACTCCTAAGCCAGGAAGAATAAAAGAAACATGCAATCCAGATTTCTGATACTGCATTCGTATTGTGAATAGCATCACAATGCCCATCATCATGGTTCACACTGTTACTGCCTGTCTTTTTTCTGGTTGGAAAAGTAAGCCATGGTAGCATTGATTTCTCCACCCATCATCAGTATCATGCTGCCTATATAAAGCCAAACCAGAAAAATAATGATACCTCCCAGGCTACCATAGACCTTTGTGTAATTGTCAAACTCACTGACATAACGGGAAAAAAGCCCTGAGGCCAATAGCCAGCCCAGTGTTGAAAAAATTGCCCCCACCCATACTTCGTGATAACGAACCTTGCGATTGGGCATGAACCGATAGAATGAAGAAAACAAAAAGACCATCATGATGATGGGCAGCACCCAGCGCAGAAGATGCCAAAGGGAAAGAAACAGTTCACTAGCACCAAAATACACAAACAAATTTTGGGAGATAGTCTTACCAAAGACAAGCAAAAAGAGTGTCAGCACCACCAGAACCATGAGGCTCACCGTAAACACCAGGGCCAGCAAAAAGTTTTTCCAAAGAACTCGCTTTTCCGGTGTCTTGTAAGCTTTGTTCAGACCCCGATTGATGGCATGCATGGCCCTTGATGTTGACCAAATGGCCAAAAATCCTGATGCAGAAAGAAGTGTCGTGCTCTTCGCTGCCACGGTCTCAGCCAACACTCTCTGAATCAAAATCACCGTATCCGCTGGAAGAATGGGAATCATACTGTCTGTAAGCGACAAGGCGCTCAAAGGCGTATAGCTCAACAAGTTGATGATAAATATGAGGAATGGAAAAATACCGAGTATCAGGTAATAGGTAAGCTGCGCTGAACTGGCTGGTATGTCATCTGAAAAAAAACGGTGAAACAAGGTACGAATCCAGCTCGCTGCATAGCGTATTGTCCGTTTCCATCCAAGCATAACACTTCCCCCCTATTAGAATAATATCAACACCCTATTTCCCATGGACCCATTCTTATTTACATTATACAGCAAGATACGCCCCATGATCACAAACAAATAACCAAAAAAAAGGAACCCAGTACGAGTTCCTCTAAACAGTTATGTTTATCACAAGGCCTCAATATACTTGGCCAAGTACGTTTTGGGTGTCTCATCCAGCAACGTATTCAGGTAGATCACCTCAACCTCTTCACCAACAAGGAGCATACCCTCTACATCCGTATCCTCATCCACCAGAAACAGGATATCCTCTCCCGCTATATCCAAAAGAACAGAAATAACCTCTCCTGCACTTTGCTGTACATTGAGAATCTCGCCTTGCACAGTGACTTCCATCAGCATGACTTCTTCTGCCACAAAAGTCCTTGGCAAGTCCTGAACCGGGTGGCTTTTGTGAGATATTTGCACATACTGATTGAGCTGTAGTGCCTCAAAATCTATGGTCTCAGATTCTTCATCCAAAAGATCCGTTTGGTCTTCGTCAATGAGAAACAGTGTCTCATCATCCAATTCCAAGGTACCAAGCCAAGCATCTAAGCCTAGTTCCTCTAAAAATTCTGCAAAACCTTCCTCGTCCAGGCCTAGAACACTGATGGTCTCCTCCTCATCAAGAAGTTCGGTTACAAATCCCGTGGTTGTTTCCTCGAGCAAGTCTACCTTGCTGGCCACGTAACCAAGAGGATCATCAGACAGCGCTTTTTGCCTAAAGCTGATTCTGACCCATTGGTCAACATCCAAAACATCGTACGCTATGGCGTCTCCCTCTTCATCGAACAGCTCGCTCTCATCTTCATCAATCAGAAACAGAGTCTCTTCATCCAAAACAACCGTTCCGATCCAGGAATCTAGTTCCAGATCAAAAAGCAACTCGTTCCAGTCATCCTCATCAAGTCCGAGAGCGCCTCTCGTTTCCGATTCACTCAACTGCGCTGTAATGCGTCCCGTCATTGATTCTTCTCGCTGTTCTACCTGATGAGCGAAATACGTTCTTGGTGAATCCTGGAGGATAGTGGTGTCGTAGGTCACCCGTATCAACCAGCCAATCTCTAGCTCATCAGAATCAATCTCAACGTCTTCGAGATCAAAGATGTCCGTCCCGTTGGCATCCAGGACAAAAAGCGTTTCCTCATCAACTTCGATGGCTCCTTCTACATCATCCCAGTCCTTCTCTGCCCAAAAATCATTCCATTGGGTCCATGAAAGCTCCCATGCTTCACGTAATTCATTTTCCGAAAGAATGTCCGTGATGGCGCCTATCCTACTCGCTTCTTTTCCTTCTTCAGTATCGTTTCCACCACGCCAAGAGGAATCCAAACCGCCCGTGACTACAATTACATCTCCCGTACGAATCGTTTTTTTACCTACCTTGATTTCTTCTCCATCTTCCTGATCAAAATCAACTTCCACGTCCTCCTCTTCCAAAATATCCCGGATATAGTCCATGGCGATATAGGCCGTTCCCTTCAAAATCTCTACATCCTCTTCCTTAGTATCGATGGTGAAGAAATCCTGATTGGCCAAATGCGTAGTAATGGTACCATTTTTACCATTCCAACGAACCTGGAATCCCAGCCCTTTTAAAAGATCACGGAGCGGAAGCATGAGATCTCCCTCTCGCTCATAGATTTTGGTCTTATTGATGTTCAAAAGATGGCCATTCACCATCAGCATGTAATCATAGGATGCCTGCCCTGCTGCACCTCTTGCCATGGCCTGACCAGGGACAACATGTCCTGGAGCTGCATACGCTGTCGATACAGATAGAATCATGCAGATACTTAAGAAAATTACCAACCATTTTTTCATCTTCATTCCCCCATTCTCATTTTTTCTCTCTTTATCAATCTTGCACAGCAAGGTGTCATCGCTTTTTTCCCGTTTCCATGCAATAATCAGGCGCACCATGCTCATTCCTTTTTACTCTCATTTTTTTGCATTTTAAGACTTTTTTTTATCCCTATTAGGAATAACTTCCTCCTATTATTTTACACCTATATCACGAAAAATACCATGTCACCCTTTCTTGGTCGCTTCAATGCTTGCAACATGTCCTAGAAGACTGATCTGATACCTCTTACCTTTGTTGATCATCAATATCACAATATTTAGCTTTTCATCATCTGTGTTATTGTCGTTTTTTACTGCTGCTTTGTTCCCATTTTACGTCATCGTTTTATCATCATAGCATCGATTTGGCTTGATAAATTTCTCTTGACGCAAGATACATATGCGTATATACTGTTTATAGTCAGTATATACAATATGAACGGAGGGCTTCGCTTGCACATTATTCTATCGAATTCTTCAAATCAGCCGATCTATGAACAAATTGCCTTACAAATCAAAGACCAAATCATAAACGGGGGGCTAACTGAAGCCGAACTACTGCCTTCCATCAGAAGTCTGGCCAAGGAACTGAAAATCAGCGTAATCACCACCAAACGCGCCTATGAGGAATTGGAGCGAGATGGCTTCATCACCACAATTCCCGGCAAGGGTTCCTATGTGGCTGCGCAGAATTGGGCGTACTTAAAGGAATCCAGAATCAGAATTGTAGAGGAAAAATTTTTGGAAGGCATTGCAGCCGCCAAGGTCATTGACCTTACCTTAGATGAATTGGTAAGCATGCTGGAGATTTTATTTAGGGAGGGGAGCTAAGATGACACCGATTTTGGAAATCAGCAATGTAAGCAAAGCATGGAAAGGGTTCACACTAAACCAAATCAACCTGTCCTTGGAACGTGGATACATCATGGGTTTCATCGGACCCAATGGGGCGGGGAAAAGTACCACCATCAAACTCATGATGAATCTTATACGCAAGGATTCAGGAAGCATCAAGATTTTTGGGCTGGACAACAGCAAGCACGAACTGGATATCAAAAACAGAATCGGATTTGTTCTCGATGAAAATCATTTTTATGAGGAGTTAACTCTCTTGGAGATGAAAAAAATCATCATGCCTTTCTACCGAAACTGGGACAACCAGGCTTTTGGCCGATATCTCAAAGAATTCGATCTTCCCGGGAAAAAGAAAATAAAGGATTTGTCAAAGGGCATGAAAATGAAATTCTCGTTGGCTATCGCCTTATCACATCATGCCGAACTTTTGGTGATGGATGAACCAACTTCTGGTCTTGACCCCGTGGCACGCAGTGAATTTTTGGATATCTTATCCACCATTATCCAAGACGAAAACAAAGGGGTTTTCTTCTCCACGCACATCACCTCTGATCTCGACAAAATTGCAGATTATATTGCGTTTATCGATCAAGGAGAACTGATCTTAAGCGCAAGCAAAGACCAATTGATGGATTACTATGGGGTAATCAAGGCTTCCAAAGAGTTTCTTACCCCGGAGAATCGGAAACATTTCATAGGAATTCATGAAAATCAGTTTGGTTTTGATGCCTTGGTTGAAGACCGAAAACAAGCAATACGCCAGTTCCAAGGAAAGCTGCAAATAGAAAAACCCACCTTGGAGGACATCTTGATTTATTACACCAGGAGGAATCGCCATGCATAACCTTATTTTGAAGGATCTCTACATCCAAAAGAAATCTCTGCTCATTGCTCTTCTGTACATTGTTCTGTTCATGGTCGTGTATCGAAACTTGGAGAGCATGATGTTTACAGGAGCCAGTGTAGCCTTTTCCTATATCCTAATCACGGGGGCCTTTGCCATCGACGACAAAAACAAAGCGGACATCATGCTCAACTGCCTTCCGGTCAAAAGAAGCCAGATCGTCATGGCCAAATACATAACACTGTTCGTCTTTATGATTATGGGAGCCCTCTTCTACAGCACTGTGTATGCTGCTATTACGCTTGCCCAGGTCCCTATTACAATCTATCCTATCAACCTGACAGCCCTAACGGGCAGCTTTGTTGCTTTGGGCATCATCAATGCTATCTTTTTACCCATCATCTTCAAAGTAGGATATACGAAATCCAGGATATTTCATTTCCTCTTATTTTTTGTTTTCTTTTTTGGTCTGCCGGCACTGGTCAACTGGGTCAAAGTGCGGCAAGAGAGCGCATTTTCCCAAATCGCAGTGGACATCCTCAACAATCAATCTGATGTAACAATCAGCATAGCTTTTGTTGTTCTTACTCTCTTGATTCTATGCTTCTCCTTCTTTTTATCACTGAAATTCTATGCAAAAAGAGAATTCTGACTTTGGCTGATGCTTCTGCCATGGCCACTATGCTATGATGCCAAACCAAACACATTTACACCCATCGTCTCCACCCTGGCTGCAACAAGATAAAGGACAATCACACACTAATTCAAACGCTTTAGAATATTGGCTGTTTCCTCAAGATTGGGAAGAATATCCCCTTTCTTTTTATGACAAATCATATCAAGCAAAACGTTTACAAGGATGACAGATGTGGTATACGAGATGAGTGTGCCATCGATCTTCACCGTAATGACATAATCCGACATATCCTTAATGGTATAGGCCAATTCGCTGACGATAGAAATAATCTGACAACCCTTTTCTCTGGCAAATTTAAGTACTTCATAGGTGTGGTTTTTGGTGGGAAAAAATTCGAAACACACAATGACATCATCTTGGTTCCAGGATTTGATCACATCAAAGGAATCGCCGAAGCCAGGTGTGAGCAAATGAGCGTTATCAAACAGTTCATTGAGAAAATGCTTTAAAATAAGGGCAGGAGCAATACCACCACGCATGGCCGTAACCCCAATATGCCTAGCGTCAATGATCTTATCCATGATAACCTCCAGCACCTTTTGATCCATGGCACCAAAGGTTTCCTGGATATTCTTCATATCTTTTTCTACCGCCTTCAGGTAACGTTTTTCACTCAGCATATCCGCAGAATTGATGTTGAACTGTTCAATAATGTTAAGATTCTTGTGTTCACTTTTTCTAACGAAATCCTGCATGTCTTTGTATTTCTCAAAACCAAGAAAATGCGTAAAGCGAACCACGGAGGACTCGCTGGTATTGCATTTTTTGGCAATTTCCCTAGAAGTCAGATACATGAATTCATCTGTATTTCCTAATATGTAAGAAGCAATCTTCTTCCTGGTCTTGCTCATTTTTTCATAATGATTCTGAATCAGTTGGGCTAAATCCATATATCCATCCTTCTTTGTTGTTACGCATAAGCGAGTTTATATTTTTTTCATTATAGCACATAAGGCTGTTCTCTACATGCGCCACCATCCATTGTGAAGTGCTTGACACTCTGTGCCTATCACTGCAATCTTTCTCCTAAAAAGTAAAGAACACCCTTATCCTCCTCTTATTGTCACACTTGAATCATCAAAGACTTGTTGACAACCAAGAGCACACTATTTCCTCATCTTCTCAGCCAGCGGCCGATACTGAAGGCCATAAAACATCTCCAGATAACGTCTGGTCTTTGCATGTTCCAGATTGGTCACATATTTCCAGAAGCCATAGATTCTTGAAAGTGTCATCAACTGCTGAGCATATTTCTCCCAGGTATAACGGTCTCGAACTCGCGCCATGGCTCCTTCCGATAATTCATTCCAGTATCTACTGTCCTTTTCACAGCGTTCAAAAAAATCAAGCATCCACTGGGCGGCCTGATCTCCATGGTTTGGATCGATATGAAATCCAGACACCCCATCCACAATGATCTCACAGGGACCACCATATTTTGTTGCAAAGGTTGGAATACCAGAAGTCATCGCCTCGATTACTGTAATGCCAAACCCCTCAAAAAGCGCCGGTTGGACAAAAATGCCCCGACCATCTGCAACGATACGATATAGTTCCCCAGCCTCCTTCTTATCTAAAAATTTTCCTAACCAGCGAAACTCCCCATCAAGATTATACTGATCCATCAGCTGATGCATCCGGCGAATCTGCTCCCTCTCCTCCTCGTCTCCTGATCGCTCTTCCTGAACATGTCCCGCAATAATCAAAAGATTCGCTTTCTTTCGTAACTGATCGTTCTCCCCGTACCACTGCACCAGACTGGTTAGATTCTTAATTCGGTCCAGCCGGGCCATGGAAAAAATCAGTGGCTTATCTCGTTTTTTTAGCTGTCCCCTGGTTTCTTCATCCGGCGCTCCATATATCAGTTCATCTAGATCTTTCCTAAGTGGCTTAAGACGACAGTCCTCTTTGGTATACGGGAAAAAAGCTTCTTCATTGGCTCCTGGAGACACAATGTTAAACCGTGGATCAAACACATCAATCCCCCGAATAACCCGATAAAGTCCAGGCATGGTAAACGAAGCATAGCTTTCATACTGCCCCACCCCGTTTTTGGTTCCTGCAATTTCTTGATAGGTGCTCGTCACAATAAAGTCTGCCGTATTCATGGCAATCAGATCTGCTGTGAACTGACAAGAAAAATGATAATGGGAATCATTTTCCTGCCAAAACAGATCGGAATAGAGATATTTCGTCTTTTCAAGAGCGTGGGCAATCGCACACTGGGTCACTTTTAAACTTTTGGCCATAAGAGTGGCCACCAGATTGCCATCGGAATAGTTCCCAATAATCAGATCAGGCCGGTTTCCCAATATGGCCAGCACCTGCTCTTCTGCTTCGGTAGCAAACTCCTCCAAATATGGCCAGATTTTAAATCTGGAGATCCAATGAGGAATAATCTCTCCCGTCTCATTACGAAAGGGTACCCGAAGAATCCAAGCATTTTGCGTTCCTTCGATGTGTTCCATTTTTTCATCGGAGGTGGTGCCTCTGGCGTCAGGAATCAGCCGGGTCACCACCAAAATCTGCGGTTCAATGTCCAACCCTTGTTCATCGAGACGCTGGCGCATCTCTTTTTCCAAAGCATGCACCTGATCTAGAATATAGACCACCTGGCCCCCAGTATCAGGCATGCCCAATACATTGGCCTGACCGAAATACCCATGGGGTGAGATGATTACAACACTAAAAATCATTGGTATTTTCCCAATAAATGCTTCCAGCGCCTCCGGTTCGGGAGCTTCCAAAATATCCAGTAGTAGATTCATGGTCTCTTGCATCTGCTGAACGGTACGACCCCAGCCGGGTTCAAACCCAAGGTATCGCAGATAACGCTCAACATCATTCCACTCTTCTTCTGGTTGGTGCCCCGACATAAATTCCACGGCCCGTTGCAATCCCCGGTGCAGCATAGCTACTTCTTTGATCTGCTTGTTGAGCAGAAGTTGCCTCCCCTGCATCTGGTGCATGCGAAGGAATCGCAGCATACTTTTGCTGCCCTCATCATTATCCAACAGAATCTGACTGGACAGACGGCGATTGAGAAATTTCATACCATTTCCAATGGAACGGGCTTCTTGTAGTCTAGGAAACCCTTGATTGAACGGTTCCATATCCAGTTCCAACGTCCAAATATTTTCTTTTTCCTGGGCCATACGTTCTTTAAACATCAGAAACTGTTGCACGGTGACCTCATTAAACTGAAGCGTCTCGATATGAAAACAGTAGTATTCCCACCTGCCGATGACTGGGCGCATAGCAACATATACCCATGGTGCGTCCAAAACAGCCTCCTGAATCATTTTTACTGTTTTCCCAAGAGGTTTGACTGTCTCCGATGTTTCCTTGTCAATTGACTCCATGAATAATAAATATTCGTCCCAAAGATCTGACTGCAGCAAAAAGTTTCGCTCCAGCCCCATGTAATGGCGTAAGAGCAGGTATAGTGCATCCTTATTGACTTCCATTGCAGTATCAAGTTTCCTCATAAATCTCACGGCCCTCTCCATCGTATTCATCGGGATTGCGCAGTTTTCCTAGAAACTTATAATGCCCAATGCCTTCTAATATACCCCAGGCATATTCTCCTTTGGCAAAATAAATCCGAGGATGATTTTCTTCCAATGTCTTAAGCTCTGGGCTCCTATTCCCTACCACGACACTGAGCGCTTCTCCTTCTAACATTCCCCGGTCGTTGCCGGAATCCCCCGCCGTCAGGATACGCTGGATGGGAATACCCCATTTCAAGCTGATAAACCGGACTGCCTCCCCTTTCGAGGCCCGGATGGGCAACACATCCAGAAATTCACCATGGGAATAGATCAGTTGAGCCCGCAGGTTTACTTTGCGCAATCTTCTTTTCAGTTCCCGGATGCCCAAGAACCCATCCGGGTCCACATAAAAGCTGATCTTGAACTCCCGCTGTTCTTCGTCCGGCTGCATTACCAGCCCAGGAATATCCTGAAAGAATGCCCGTAACCGGTCCGGCTGCCAGCGAAACCTAATGTGCCGACGCCAGCTCTGGTCCGGGAGCAAAGAACGCCCGTAATTGATCTCACTGCCAACCGCTGTAATCAAAATATCCGGAGTGGGCACATTCCCTTCTTGCAGCACCGCGAGGGCGCTTTCTAGTCGGCGTCCTGTGGCAATCCCAAAACCCAGTTTGATATTCTCTGAGGCTTGGTTAATTTCTTTGAACAATGCCTTAAGACCTTCCTGGTCTCCCAGAAGCGTATTATCAATATCACTGATGATCAAGCGGTCCATGGTAGGGATTTGACCTTTGGCTTTGCGATTGTTCTCCCAAGACTTGGCTTTTCTACTAAACTTCTGTTCAGCCAAATCCAGGTAGCTGTTCACATGACGGTTCCAGGTGTAATACTTATGAGCACCCTCAGCACCACGCTCGGACCAGACTTTCCAGCGTTTCCGGTCGGACAATGCATCCAATAAACCTTCACCTATGGCCTTCGTATCCAAAGGATCTATCAGCAACCCGTTGTGACAGTTTTCCAGTATCTCAATCGGCCCACCGTTTTCCGTAGCCACTACCGGAAGGCCGCTGGCTGCTGCCTCGATCAAAGTCAGTCCAAAAGGTTCGGTCAATGCCGGATTAACAAACACGCCCCCGCTACGGGCTGCCAAGCGATAAATGTCCTGGACATCTTCTGGCCGATGGTGCTTTGGATAAGCAACCCTGCCATACAAGTCATAGCGGTCAATTTGAAGTAGCAGATTTGACAAGACCGTCCGCGCTTGCTTGTCCATCGTCTCAATGTTATCCCTGTTGCCCGCAAAAATAACCAAATTGGCCTTGTTCTGAATCCCTGCGGTCATAGCATATGCCTCCACCAGGCCAGTTAAATTCTTACGTTCATCTGCCCGTGACAGGGCTAGAATGATTGGCTTTTCAGGATTTTTTAGAAAACGGTCTATTTTTGCCTTGATGCGTGGTTCAGGATCATCTTCTTTTGGCGGACGAAAACTGGTTAAATCGGTACCCGGAGGCAAAACCACCATATTCTCTGGCTGGTAATTGTCATAGAGTACATACTGCTCATTGACTTCCTGCCTGGTGCTAGCCACAACCAGCGAAGCCACATCAAGTGTGGTTTCTTCCGCTTCAATCCGTTGGGTGATGTTGTAACGCTTCTCAATGACTTGTTCTTTCATCCCGTTGTCCAATAGACGTTGTTTTTTCACCCGCCCCAATGAATGCCCGGTATGAACCAAAGGCACCTCCAATAGATTGGACAATCGGGAACCTACCAAGCCGGCATCGGCGTAATGACTATGGATCCAGTCAGGAATCCGCCCTATTTTTCTCAAATGAAGAAGCGTCATATCCACAAAACTATCCATATAAGGCCAAAGCACCTCCTTACGCAGATACCTCCTGGGCCCACAGGGAATACGGACAATATAAGCCCCAGGTGCTACCTGCTCCACGGGCTCTGCATAAGATGGATCAATTTTCTCATCAATGACCTGCCGGGTCAGCAGATCTACCCGATCCACCCGAGGGTTAAGAGCCAGGCTTTTCAATAGTTCCACCACATATTTCGTCTGTCCACCGGTATCCGCATCCCGACCCAGCTCCAGGTTTTCTCCCCGAATAAGCCCATGGATGCTGATGAGGAGCACATATAACCCTTCTTTTCTTTCTATCATTCGGACCACCTCATTCGAATTTTTTGGTAAAGTGCCCGGTCCACTTTCGTTGCACCGCGCTGTTGCAAAATCTCCGAAGCAAACAATACTGCCCGTTTAAGCATCAGGGACGGCTCCCACCCACGGCTCAGCCCCACAATGCAAACTGCACTAAAACCATCTCCAGCTCCCACCGTATCTACCATCCGGTCTACTGGTACGGCTTCTACAAATTCTGTCTTTTCCCTGGTAAACAGGCCAGCACCCTGTTCCCCCATTGTCACAATAAGTCCCTCCAGACCCATATCCTGGCGAAATTTTTCAGCAACAATCTTTAAATCCGTCCTCTTCTTATCTCTTGTCAACATAAACAGTTCGTCGCTGTTCATCTTGCCCCAACTCGCCTTTCCCAGCATGCCTATCACCTGGTCTTGTTTCCACCAGGGAGTCCTTAAATTTACATCCACAAAAATCGGACGGACACACTTCTGGAGTGTCTGATACGCATGTTCGGACTGTGGTTCCCTCATGGCTAGCGTCCCATGATAAAGTAATGATATTTTCTGACCCTCCAGAGCTGTCCGAGCGGCTGTGGCATCAATTTGATCATAAGCTTGATGAGGCAAAATCTCATAGTGGGGTTCACCATCTTGGATTTTGACTTCTACCGTACCAGTGGGCCGACTGAAATCTATCTGTACACCCTTCATCTCCATCCCCCACTGTTGCATCCGTTTCGATACTTGTTGCCCCAGCCGGTCTTTTCCAATCCGGCTTATCAACAACGGCTTCAATCCAAAACCCTGCAGGTGCCAAGCGACGTTAAAAGGTGCCCCACCCAACACCTCCTCTCCATCAAAGCGATCAAATAGCACCTCTCCAAAAATCAGCGGGGATCCGCTCATCCCCCTATCTCTTGTGTTCAAGGTCCCACCTCCATCGTTTTCATGAAAATTGGTGCTATATTAATACCTTCTACAGTCGCATAGCAAACCCTGCAAAAAAAACAATTCCTTCCTAAGTGCCCTCTTAGGGAAGAAAGTTTTATTTAAAAATAAGGATCCGACTTCTCCTAAGAGACGCGGACCCTGCTACATTGACAATATGGTTTATGGTAGTTCATTCTTACTTATGTACCTATGCAAACCTTACTTCGAAAACCAATGATATCTGTCCCCTTCTCCACAGGAGAAAACACCTAACCCAATCAAGCCCGTTACTCCATAGTGCGAATCGTTCCATCCAAAATGCCCGCCAGGACATCATCAATTTTCTTTCTGTCTGTATCAGACAATTCATAATCTGGATTGTCAATAATAAACAGCGTGCCTTCTTGCAATCCTGTATTGTAAAATTTTGGCTGGATGTCCCCTTTTACAATTTCCTGGTAAACGTGATCCATAGCCAAAGCATAGCTCTGCCCAACACTTAAAACTACATTTTCCGGTGCCAACGTGCTTTGATCAAAATTGAGACCTACGCATTTGGCATCTTTTTCCTTGATGGCCAAAATGCCTCCCATGGCCGCCTGATCCGCAGCCAGCATACCGACGTCAGCCCCTCCGTCCAAATAGCTGGTCATCATTTCCTTGAGCTTTCCGGCATCATCAAAACTTCCCAAATATCCTGTCTCCACCTTAACGTCTGGATCAATGTACTTGGCACCCAAAGCAAATCCTTCAAGGGTCATACGCATGGGTGGTATATCCATACCGGCGATGCTTACCACGTGATTTTTTTCGCTAACAATGGCGGCAACAGCGCCCGATATGAACCCCTGTTGGCTATTGTCGACGGCCAACGAGCACAGATTGCTGCCGTTGGTCACATCGGCACTGGTCACAATAAAGTGCACCTCTGGGAACTCAGCTGCCACGCTCATCATGGCATCGATGAACTCATAACCATGTCCAAAAATCACCTGATAACCATTAAGTGCATAGTTCCTGATAATTTCTTCCATTTCAGACTGGCTGATTGATTCGGAATAATTGGTTTCAACCCCATATGTCTCGCCAATCAACATCAAACCATCATAAGCCAGGGCATTCCAATCCTTATCATTGATGGGCCCTGTCAAACACAACGCAACCTTGAGATTTTCAGTTTCTGCTGGTACTTCCTGATTCGCACTTTCATTGCTGCAGCCCATCAGAGAAAAAGCCAAACAAAGCAGTAGACTAACGGTCAATATCTTTTTCATCACAACAACCCCTTCCCTTTCATACTTTCTTATGGTAGGCAATTCACCCAACTCGATACCCCTGTCCTCCTTTCTAATCCCATAGATATAAAAATCCTGTGAACCAAAGAATCATCAGCGCATTGTCGATATCCACGCCCCATGTTTTGATTTTTTCTTCCATTGCATTTACTTTGCTTACGATGTCATGACAACTCCTACTGCTGGCAACGGCAGCAATATCAAGTTCCAAAAACTCTACCACTGCTTCTTCTTTGTCGACAACAACCATACCACCTAGATGCTGATCGATCTTTTTAAGCGCTGCTAGCATGGGCCCAACCTCAAGACCAACTGCGATAATGCGGTAGATATTCTGATTGAAGTTGATGGCCATGGCCCCCTCTTTCAAGTTAAAACCGCTGATAAAAAGCTTGATAACTTTCCGGGTGTCGTTTCTGTCCACGACGACTGCCCTGATGATGTCCCGGCTGACATCTGGTAAGACTTTTCCCTCTACGACGCGTAGCTCTTTTTCTTCGAATATCCTCTTGATGACGTGATATACAGGGACTCTTGCTGTTTTTTTGTCTGCACTAAGCTCTTGATCGGTTGGTTCATATGCCAAGTCTTCTTTGGCCAATTCCTCAAGATGTTTTTCCCACTTCCATTGCAATTCACTGTAATCGACATGCACATCTTCTATCAAATGACCATCCTTGGCTACCAGTTCTCCCCCTTTGTATACGAAACGAGGTGTGATGTCTGACAAAGACGGAACCAGGAGTATATCGGCGAATCTGCCTGGGGCGAGCGACCCTACCTCTCGTTCCAATCCGATGTTCTTGGCTGTGTTTAAGGTGGCCATTTTGATGGCCTTGATAGGAGAAATTCCCAAATCGATCGCTTGCTGAACGGCCAAATTAAGGTGTCCGTTCATCTTGATGTCCTGAAGAAAAAGATCATCCATACAAAAACTGATATTCTCAGTCGGAACATGATCATTGAGAACGCCAGACATAACTCTTTTGGCCAAACCTTCAAACGTTCTCACCAAAGGGCTCATGCCTCTTGATAGGATGCGGTCCACGCCTTCGTAGTTAAAAATTTCATGATCATGAGGATATCCCATAATGGCAAACTGATTGATTTCATCGTCACTCATCTGCCTGAATCCAAGTGGTCTGGCTTTTACATCATCGTCCGGGAAATCCCATACAATATGCAAAATATGTCCACTGATAAATTTCCCCTCTTTTCTTGCCTTATGTAGAATGTTCAAATAGGGTTCTTCCTGGCACAAAATGTTGTGTGATAAAACCTCTCCAAGACCAAAGGTTCCTTCCCAATCCATTAATTCTTCTGTTACCTTAGAATCCGACATTTTCCCAGGTGCCAAGGGCAATAAACGGTAGGGGAAACGTTCATACTCCTTCAGAAACGCTTTGGCTGTCTCAACAGGGCCTTTTCCGTAAATGCCAGCGAAATGGGTGATGTCCAGTATCTCCCCGCACAACGTTGTGGTTCCCCAAGGTACAATGGCCTCAGCCAAAGAGGCAGGTGTTCCCTGAGTGGAATCAATGTGAAAGTGCGGATCTACAAAACCTGGCAAAGCAATCAGATTGTTCCCATCGATTTCTCTTTCCGCATAACAAGATTCACTGGGGTTCACGGCAACGATCCTCCCATTTTTCATCAAGATGCTGGCCGGATAGATTTTTTCTCCATAGACATCGAGTAACCGAACATTTTTCAACAACAATGATCCTGCTTTCTTTCCTTTGGCCACATCCAACAGTTCTTTTGTTTCTTCCACGCTAAGTATCATATCCATGATGTTTATCCTCTTTTCTGTTCTGGTGATGATCCTATTGTAATATATTGCATGATTTATTGCAATATACAATTTTGCATATTTAAATGCAATACATTCTTTTGTCTCTTTCACCCTTCCCGACTGGTCACCATAATTAGCTCATAAAAAAAACGACTTCCATCCATCAAATGTGGAAGTCGATTTCTTGTTGCCAATTCCTTTGTTAGCCATTGCTTTTCAGAAAAAAGCAAATGCCAAGTATGACCAATACAATATAAAAAGAAGCGTTGAAAATTCATGATCAATTCAACCTAAAGAAGACCTATCTGAATTATCAATAGACTTAAATCAGGACATATTATACCAATCACCAAATATCATTATTACTTAAAAAGATTTCGTTTGTTTCGTCCATGAGTACAAAAAACAACGCTATAGATAATGCAGTAAGAGAGTTTCTTTGGTACATAAAACGCAAAACTATCTGCACACAAAAAGTTAGAACTTTAGCGGGTCTAATTCGTACAGTTGAGGAATATATTTATTGGTGTAATAACTACAGAATCAAATTAACCTTAGGTGGTTATTTTCACCTATACAATTCATAATTATGAACCACAAGGTATGATATAATAATTAAGCAGTTGATAGCCAAAAAGATACAAAAGTAGATGAAAACGATATCACTTCAAACATATGCAATGTATATTGTCTATAATAGTCTATAACAAATGCTCAGTAATCACAACATTAATAAATAAGAACTCAAAATACAAGCGGGACAAGCTCGGCATCAATAGCTAAGCTCTAAAAGGTTACAGACATTACAGCTAATGTACTTCTCAACCTAAGTAAAACCTCAGATTGTGATATTCAGGATATTACGGGAATTATGGAATCCTAAAACAATATAAACAATAATAAGGAGTAGTAATATGAAACTTTTGTATACAAACATCCTACCCCTTGGTATTTCGGAGGAGCAGGAAACAATTATCGACTGTTTTAATGATCAAATCGCGAAATCTGATAAAGTTGAAATTGCAGTTGGTTATATATCTCGTGCCGCTCTAGAAGAACTTAACTGTTTGATCAATGAATATAACATATCAAATATATGCCTTACAATTGGCATGTATTTCATTGAAGGTATGCCGGAAGGATCTTATAACACTGCGCTCGAACTAAACAAAAAATGGAAAGAAACTGGTATCGGCGAAATAAGAATTGTAAAGGCATTTAAGTACCATGGCAAACTATACTGCTTTTATAATAAAGGACAGCCTTTTTCTGCAATTATAGGCTCTGCAAACTTAGGTGTAATCAAATTAGATGCCAATAACCGTAGACAATATGAAATCTCATCAATTACTGGTGATCCGGCTGAATGTAACGAAATCTCAGAATTCATAGAACGATTAAAACTTCCGAATTGCTCAGATAATATTGCTAATATAACCGGTATGACACTCACAAGAGAAGTTAATACATCTCTAAGTGGCATCGATACAGTAATACAAATCCCTGAAACAGGTGTCCGGCTTTATGAACAGCACAGGATTGGCACATCATTTATTTTACCGATCAAAGTTCCTAGCAACGATGAGCGACATATGGATGATGGTAAACACTATACAAAATCTAATATTAACGTCAGCTATGCTGCGCCTCGAAGCAAAAGGAAATCCCGTGATTGGTATGAGACCCAGATGACCGTGAGCAAAGAAATAACTCGCTCAGCAGGATATCCGGAGAAAAATAAGACTTTCTTCGTTGTTACTGATGATGGCTACTGGTTTAAAGCTCATACTACCAGCGACGGCAATAAACAATTCAGTGCTGTAGGTGATGAACTTATTCTTGGTCGTTGGATTAAAGGTCGACTCGCGGCTGCTGGATTAGTAACGCCTGTTAATGATACCCAGAAAGATACAGATCGCAAGGGAATGATCACACAAGAAATGTTGCAAGCATATGGAAGCGATAGTCTTGTCCTTTCAAAGACAGACCAGAAAGCATTAGACGAAGATGGCTCTGAGCTTGATGTATGGTTTTTATCATTTGAAGCTGCTACTAATGAATGAGAGGTGCGACTATGCAATACTTAAAAAATTATCTGCGGAAAATCACAGACCGTGGGAATGAAAAACTTGCTGAATCTATTTCTAAGACTGCTGAAGATATTGGCAATCAGTATATTCGCAATTTCTCTTTCATAAGTCACGAGATTGGTTTGTTGTTCGGAAATATTCAATCAGGAAAAACGGGCCAAATGTTTGGTGTAATGTGTAAAGCTGCTGATTTAGGCTTTCCAGCATTTATATTACTTACAACGGACAATGTTGTTTTGCAGCAACAAACCCTTGAGCGTGTCAAAGATGATTTAGATGGCTTCTGTATTTGCGGCGAAAATGATTCAGGCCTATTTATAGAAAATAGCCTAGTACAGCCCACAATAGTTGTGCTTAAGAAAAATACAAGAATGTTAAGACTATGGGCAAATGTATTTAACTCTACGGGGTTTATGAAAGGAAACCCTTTATTCATTGTTGATGATGAAGCAGATGCCGCTTCATTGAATACATTAATAAACCGTAATGGACAGTCATCAATTAATAGATATCTGACCTCAATAAAGAACGGAGCTACCAGCAGTCTCTATTTGCAGGTCACAGGGACTCCTCAAGCAATCTTGTTACAGACTCTAGCATCCGGCTGGCATCCATATTTTACATATTACTTTAATCCTGGTGATAGCTATTTAGGCGGAGACTTTTTCTTCCCGGCAAGCGGCACACCTAAATGCATTAGCTTTCTTGAAACAATCAAACGACCAACTAGAAGTGTTGTGATTCAACACATTGCTGTATCTGCCCAGATTTTAGCTTCAGGCGGCAAAGTATCCAACTGTTTATTGCACCCAAGTGTTCGTCAGGCTGTTCACCGACGGTTTGCAGATTACATCAATAAAGAACAAAATTGGTGTCTTGAACATATTAATGACGAATTCATGGTAGAACTAAAAAAACACTATGATTTTTTAACCCCAATAAAAAGCGAGAAATTCTCTTTCGACATTATCAATAGAACTGCAAGAAAGTTGATTGTACAAAAAAGCATAAAAACACTTGTTATGAATGGTAAAACAGATGTTGAAAGTCCTGAGTATGCAACAGGATGTAATTTTATTGTTGGCGGGAATACTCTTGGTCGAGGTGTCACGTTCCCTAGTCTTCAAACAATCTACTATACGCGAACAAGCAAAAAACCACAAGCGGATACAATGTGGCAACATAGTCGAATGTTTGGCTATGACAGAGATCCCGGTATGATGAAAATATTTATAGACGAACAGCTTTACAAATTGTTCGCTGATATTAATGCAACTAATAATGCGATAATCTCGCAAGCTGAGCAAGGATTTGATGATATTAAAATATATTATCCAATTGGGTTAAGTCCCACCAGAAAGAATGTTTTAGATAATGAACACGTTGAAATTCTCTCAGGCGGAACGAACTATTACCCGTTCTATCCCGATAATAATACTATTGAGGATATAACAAAATTGTTAGAACCTTTCTCTGAAAAAGAGCCATACTACCAAGTTAATTTAAGATTTATAAAAAAACTCTTAGCCCATATCGTTCCTAGCCCAGACTTCAAATTAAATGCATTTCTTTCCCTCATTGATACTATACTTTCAGAGCAACCTACAGGGCAGGGTATTTTAATTGTTCGAAGAGAAAGAAATATTGCACAAGGCACAGGCGCATTGCTATCGCCTAATGATTGGCAACTAGGTGGAACATTCCTTAAAAATATTGTTCTAACCATGTATCAGGTTACAGGAACTAAGGGATGGGGTGGAAAAACTCTCTGGATTCCAAACATCAAACTTCCCCACGATACTATGTATTATGATGTGAGCGAAGACTGCACGGAAGTATTATAATAATATGCATAGGTGGCTATTCTGCTTCTGTGCCATCTGTTTGAGGAGGACTAGCATATGTCTGATAATCACTCAAAAGAAATTCGAAGCATCAATATGTCTCGCATTCGAAGCACGAATTCCAAACCGGAAGAAATTGTTCGAAAATATCTATTTTCTTGTGGTCTTCGATATAGAAAGAATGTTCGCACTCTTCCTGGTTGCCCTGATATTGTTCTTCCAAAATACAAGACAGTAATATTTGTGAATGGGTGTTTTTGGCATCATCATGACTGCAGTCGTTTTGTATGGCCGACAACCAATGAAGAGTATTGGCATAATAAAATTGAAAGAAACGTAAAGCGCGACGAGGATAATGCTAAATTGCTCAGAGAACAGGGTTGGAATGTTCTGGTTATCTGGGAATGTCAGCTAAAAAAAACTGTTGCTGATTCAAACTTAATAACCCTGTATAACAACATAATTACGCAATAAAAAAACCAGCAAAGCATTGTCATTTTTACGTAATGCTTTGCTGGTTCTTTATTCGTTGATATTTGGTTCTATTGATTCATAAGGAATTCCGGCGAAAGTTCTCAATATTGCTTCAAAGATAATTTGTGCTCCCCTGCAAGGAACAGCCATTCCAATTTGCTTTCGTACACTTTCCTTGGTTCCAATAAATCTATAGTTATCCGGAAAGGTCTGCAGTCTCGCTCGTTCTCTGTTTGTCAGTGCTCGTGGTTCATCCCAATGATACATATGGGTTCCGCCACCCCCACTTCCAGTTACAGTATAAGCTGGTTTATTCGGGTCAAGTCTTTTATATATCTGACTGATTCTCGCCCCTCTTATATTTAGTTGGAGATTTTCGGGTAAATCAGCTGTAAACGCATTTTCTCCTGGAAGGATATGTTCCAGTCTCCTGACAACAGTTACCGATTGTTTAGTCCTCTCGTTGTTAAGCGCACCTTCGGGAATTGGGGGTACTTCAATCGCTGTTCTGCAGGAATTATCCATATTCGCATATGGTGTAGTAGATGGAACTTTATATTCAACATCGATGTCATTTCGTATACCAACGATAATCAACCGATGTCTAGCCTGGGGTATTCCATATTTATCGAATTTATATAGATGAGGTGTAATTTTATATCCTGATTCTCTAAATTCCTTGAGAATCTGAAACAACGCTGTGCCATCGTTTGCACTTCTCAATCCACCAACGTTCTCCGCTAAGAACCATTGCGGCTTAAACAATCTTAAGACTTTAACTCCATATGAATATAAAGGACCATATATACCATCCATGCCCTTCTGTTCTCCAACAACACTATAATCGTTACAAGGAAAACCAAATGCCAATGCGTCAATCGGTTCTAGTTTAGACATATCAAAATCTCGGATATCTTCATGGTAAACAGTGTCTGGTCTATCGTTACAGATATTGAATCTATATGTTTCACAAGTATCTGCGTCATAGTCATTTGCCCATTGATGCGCAATTCCAAAATCGACATTTTCAATATGTGCATTAGTAGCTCCCAAAGCAATACCTCCTGGTCCACAAAATAATTCTCCTAGTCTATAAATCATATTTAATCAGCCTTCCTTTTTCTTGTTAAGAAAATCAATTTGCGCCTGAACGTGTTGCATTTCCTCATTATCGAGAGAAGAAACCCCTTGAAATACATACTGATACTCTCTAATATCTTCTTCATTTAAATAATCTGCTAATACATAAAGCGATATCAAATGAATGTTGTATAAATGCGCAAGTTTTTTTAAATCCGCCGGAGTACAATCGATCTGACCTCTCTCGATCTTGCTGAGTCTTGAATCTGTGATACCTGTTATTTCGTATACCCTTTTTAGGCTCAAACCGCTTTTTTTGCGACTTTCTTTTAACCGATTACTTAATTCAATCATAGTTACACCTCTAAAACAGAATAACATATCCGCTGCGATAAAGCAAGTTTTATCTTTATTTACGCTGCATAAATGCAGCATAATTTGAAACTAAATTTTTCTTTATAAGTAGTTTGTCGTGGCTTATACTGCCGAAATAATCTTTTATATCGACATCTATTCCCCACAAAGTATCACCTTTATCGGCCGCGTCGAATATCCTGTTCATTATACTAGATTCCATTCAATTGATTTGCAAACCAAATAAAAAAACCTGATTCCAAGAAAATTTCAAGGTCTCAGGTATCTATTGGCAGACGATGGCTGGTTTAAAAAAACCATAATCTTCACATTTTCAAACTCAATTGATATTGCCTAGAGAATTTTCATATAAAGATGGCTCTACCTTATAAAATGGCTTTTTTATGATGGTTTTCTGTAGCGCATCTTGATAATGCTTGATCAAACCATCAAAGATATGATCCCATGATTTTGTTTCGGCGAAGCATCTTGCCTGTAATCCCAATTGATGACGAAGCGCTTTGTTTTGAATGATGATTTCCAATTGCTGAGAAAAAGAACTCACATCATCCGGAATGGCCAACAAGCCATTTTTTTGGTGTGAAATACTTTCCAAGACACCCCCTTTGGAAACACCGACTACAGGAAGGCCAGAAGCCATCGCTTCAAGAACTACATTGCCAAAAGTTTCAAAACTGGAAGGAAAGGCAAAAATATCAGAGGAAGCATAAATCTCCGATAGTTCCTGACCATGCTTGTAACCAGTGAAGATAACATTGTCTGGCATAGTTGCTTGCAATTCGGATAACAAAGGGCCCTCACCAGTAACCATCAAGGCAATTTGATCACTGTATTTTTTATTTAGCTCATGCATGCTATCGCGTAGCAAGAGTAGCCCTTTTTCTGAAGAAATTCTACCAACATACAATAGGACAATCTTATCATCGATATGGAGTGATTTACGAAGAGCAGTTTTACGATGGTTGGGGTGAAATCGCTCAAAGTCAATGCCACGAGAAAACAATGCGGTACGTGTAATTCCCTTGGCATGAATAAGTTTTTCGGTTTCTTTGGATGGGATCAGTGTTGATAGGGCCTCAGAATGGAAATTTTTCAAATATCGCCACATCGGCTTTTGCAACATGGTTAAATGATACGAGGTTAAGAAATCCTCATAATTGGTAGAAAAATTTGTGAAATATGGAATTCGTTTTTTTTTGGCATAGAAGGATCCAGAAAGTCCCACATTAAATTCAGTCATGAGTTGGATGATATCCGGTTTGAAATCATCCAAAACCTCATTTATGCGAAATATGTTGGGAAAGGTGAATCTACACTCAGGATAAAGAAAAAAACCTGTACTAAAAAACTTTTCCATATTGTACGTATCATTTCCCATCATAGGCTGATCAGGCGTAATAAATATGTATTCCATCTTCTTTTTGGTTAAGTAATCCCCTAAACGCGAAAGTGTATTGGTGACACCATTTACCTGAGGAAGAAACGTATCCGTAAATATCGCAATCTTCATTGAAAACTCCTTTCTGATTCCTGTACGGGCCACCATAGGCTATGAGCATTTTCCCCCATATGGTGAACAGGAAAATCAAGCAGCCACGAAGCCGCCATATAGGTTGCTCGAAATGCAAAAACAATATCCGACATCATGCATACCTCTTCTTTAAAATAGTCCTGCTGCAACATGGTAATCATCGTATTGATATCTGAATAAGTTTGAATGTTGTCGGTAAACAATGCCGTTAGGGTTTTCTTATAAAAAAGCAAAAGAAAGGTTAAATGAAGGTGAAGCCTTAACTCGTAAAAAAGATGTCGAAAGATAGATTTCTTTCTATAAGAGGGGAATGCATGATAAGTACAAAAATAATCACTAAGAAAATGACAGATGACACCAAGGCTTACGATGCGTTGATTAACAGATATATTGGAGTTTTGACTCTTTTTTGTAAATTCTTCCAGATACGCAGAAGTGCATGTAACATAATGGTCTATCTGAGATAATCTAGGATGTAGATCAGGTAGTACATTGCCATACGCAAATAAAATTTGGCTGATAAAAGATTTGTTGTTGCTATCATGGAATAGGGACTTGTAAATATAATTGCCAATCAGATAATGTGACACGACCAACATATATTTCACCTCCTAGCCTATTTATTTAAGATAAGTATAACCAGAAGATGTTAAGACCCTATGAAGTCTATGTAAGTGATAGCTTAAGAAAAAAATAAATAAATAATATGGCTGATTTCCATTTTTACCCAAGGGGCGCATCTCATTTGAAAACGACTACCACCATGATGCCTAACCTCTTTTCAAATAACAAGGCCGCAAAATCCTTAGATTTTGCGGCCTTGCCTGAACTTCGATCTCATGTTACCGATAGGTCATTGTTGCTCCGAAATGATTTCTTTTAGTGCTTTCAATGCATCTGTGACGTCGTTCATCTCATTAAAATGTGAAAAACTAAAGCGCACAGTGCCCTGTGGGAAAGTACCCAAAGTCTCATGTGCAGAAGGCGCACAATGCATCCCGCAACGGGTGGCAATTCCATATTTGGCATACAATTGGTAAGAAATACTCGCATTGTCGAATTCAGGGACATCTATGGAAACAACACCCGTTCTCTCCTTACTGCCCTTTTTCCCAATGATTCTTATCCCCTCCATCTCTTGCAAACCCAAAATGAATTGTGTAACGAGATGCAACTCTTTTTTTTGTATGTTTTCGAGACCAGTTTGGTTCAAATATTGTAGAGCAGCATGCAGACCATAAATACCAGGGATATTGAGCGTACCAGCTTCAAATTTGTCCGGCAAATACTCAGGCTGCGTTTCTCGATCCGATAAGCTTCCCGTTCCACCTTCAATAAAGGTGGTCATACTTTTTGCAAATGCTTCACTAACGATAAATCCACCCATGCCTTGAGGCCCCAATAGACTCTTGTGTCCAGTAAAGGCGATAGCATCTGCCTGCAACTTTTGAAAATCCACATCCACAAAACCAACAGTCTGAGCAGCGTCAACAATGAAAAATATGCCATTATCTCTACAAATTTGGCCTACGCTCTCCAGATCAAGTATCGTACCACTGACATTCGAAGCGTGCGTCATGACCACGGCTCTTGTTTCTTTTTTTATTTCCTGCCTGATGTCTTCAGGATTCAGAACACCCTCTGTGGAGCATTTCACTTTGGAAAAAGTTATCCCTTTAGAGGCAAGTGCATGGAGTGGTCTCATCACTGCGTTGTGTTCTACAGAGGAGACAATTACATGGTCACCTGCACGAAGAATACCCTTTAAAATCACATTGATACTCTCCGTAATGTTTTTGGTAAAGATGACATGACTGGGCGTTGGAAAATGAAATAACTCAGCAATCAGTTCTCTGGTTTCATAAACGATATGTTCCGCTTCAAACGAACTTTCGTAAATACCTCTGCCCGTGTTGGACCCAACATTGGCAAGAAAGTGGGTCATGGCGTCTACAACCCCGGGAGCTTTGGGGAAACTTGTAGCGCCATTATCCAAGTATATTTGTCTCACTTTATCCTCCTTTAATTATTTTTCTATCATGCTACTCCTAAATAATGCACCATGCAAATAGTACTTAAACAACTTATGCTAATCGAAATTCTATAAATTTATTTGATTTAACTAATTACAAGAAAGTTGTTACAATGTCAACGGTATAAGCAATCATTGTTGATTTTAGGAGGTATGAATGAGAGAGAAAAAAGGAATTATTATTGCTGGTGCCGTAGTAGGTATCGTATCTGTTCTGCTTGTCTATTATGGGAATCCGTTGAATATGGGATTATGCATTGCCTGTTTTTTACGGGATATTGCAGGTGGCGTCGGACTGCATAGAGCTACTGTGGTTCAATACATCAGACCTGAAATCATCGGTTTGGTTCTTGGTTCATTCCTTCTATCGAAAAGGAACAGGGAATTCATCCCTGTAGGTGGATCGTCCGCCTTCACAAGATTTGTACTTGGTGCCTTGGTGATGATTGGTGCCCTTATGTTTTTAGGATGCCCCTTAAGAATGGTATTAAGATTGGCAGGCGGTGATTTGAATGCATTGGTCGGAATTGCCGGATACATTGCAGGAATATATTTTGGTGTTTTATTCTTGAACAAAGGATTTACGCTAAAGAGAAGTTACAAAATGCCAACACTAGATGGATATTTGTTCCCAGCAGTCAACATAGGCTTATTTGTACTACTCGTTGTGGGGGCCGGTTTTCTTTTCTTCAGTACTGAAGGGCCGGGATCGATGTACGCACCTATTGGCATCTCATTGGCAGCAGGACTTCTAGTGGGAGCTCTAGCTCAAAAGAATAGACTTTGCATGGTGGGTGGAATCAGAGATTTGATTCTATTTAGAGATACACACCTCATAACAGGATTTGTTTCTATATTTGTTTTTGCTTTGGCCGGTAATCTTGTCTTGGGATATTTCAATATTGGATTTGCAGGACAACCCGTTGCCCATACGGATGGCTTATGGAATTTTATGGGTATGCTACTAGCCGGTTGGGGGTCAGTATTACTAGGTGGATGTCCATTAAGACAACTTATTTTGGCCGGAGAAGGGAACACTGATTCCGCCATCAGCGTGATGGGTATGATTGTCGGGGCGGCCATCGCTCATAATTTCGGATTAGCATCCAGTGGTTCTGGGGCAACAATAAATGGGCAAATTGCTGTCATACTTTCCATTGTGGTGGTTTTGATTATTTCCGTCACAAACTCAGAATGGATTGGCAGTAAAGCAGAAAATCAAAAGGAGGCTTCATGATGATTAAAGTTGATGCGCGTGGACTATCATGTCCCCAACCCGTATTGGCAACCAAAAATGCCATTATAGATCATCCAAAATCTATCGAGGTATTGGTGGATAACGAAACAGCAAAAGGAAATGTAAAAAGGTTTTTAACCCATTCAGGATACGATGTGACCTTCGATAGTCAAGATGAGAATATTATTGTCAAAGGACAAAAATGAAATGAATACTTATATGATCCTCTTTTTTACCCACTCAGGCGCCATTAAGTTCGACAAAAAACTGAAAAACTTGGGTGTGGCTTGTACACTGATGCCTGTTCCCAGAATCTTAAGCTCCAATTGTGGTATTGGTGGGGAAGTAAAAACAGATGAAGATGTCCTGCAATATATTGATTCCGATGTCGAAAAAGTATTTCAAAAAATTGAGAACGATTACACACTGCAATATGCTCAAGAATAATCAGAAAGATTGAAATGTTTACAAATTTATTGGCATCACCTGAGAATCCCCTGGATTAATCCAGGGGATTCTCAAAGATCATATAAAATAAGCAAGTGAAAAGAAGTCAGTAAATATGACCAAAAGAGCAAGGAAAGAATACACCAATAACTTGAAGCTCAAATGATAAAGTTATTCCTACGCAACAAGCAAAAGTGAAAAAATCAGGTGTATGAACCAACTACATCGCTTTTTCATAGAAATACTACTTTTTATGCATTGTTTTTTTAAATCACTTCAGCTTTACCACAGACAAATGTCTTTTCTATTCTTTCTCATCCTATAGATATAAAACTAGGCGATATACAGCCATCATAAAGCACTAGGATGCATCAGAAATAACAAATGATAAAAAAAATTACTCCCACTCGATCAGGGTAGTTTAACCCTAAATTTTATTGATTTCAGGGTGTTTTTTGTGCTTTTATTTGCAATATTAGCCGTAATTTTGCTGACTATCAAAAATATCCGAGCCATTTTGGAGTCATTGATTAGCTCGTGAGTCAAAAGTGAGTCATTTTGGAGTCAGTATTTTAGCTCACAAGTTTTTTTCATCTTACAAAATAGATTTGCATTTAATAAGCTTATTACATTTTTGTCGAAGATCCTTAAATTTTTATTTCATAATAAATTCCTACTTAATCGCTTATTCTTCTATATTTTATACTTCTTCCTTGGCCTGTAACTTCAATTGCATTTTTCTCAATAAGCTTATTTAAAATACGGATTGTTTTAGCCTTATTGAAACTAGATAGCTTCTCTATTTCTTTTCTACTCAAAGATTTATTATTGATAAGTAACTCATACACTATTTGTTCTTCTTTTGTGAGAACGCCAGAGTCTTTTCTTATGACTGGAAGTACAATAGAAATAGAATTTGGATACACTTTGAAATCAGGTTGAATAACTGCATCCTGATAAGCTTGCTTTATCCTTTTTATACCTGTACCAAATTTTTCAATATATCTTAATCTGAAAAACAGATTACCTAGGATTGGATTTCTAAGTAAAGATATTTGTCCATCCACATATTCTTCCTTTGACATACCAGTTGGTAGCCCCCCTGGTGAAACAATTTCAATCTGATCATCATACATTGATATTTTGATAGAAGACTTTATATCCCATAGACGATGAACAATACTATTTGCTAAAGCCTCTCTAAAAGCCTTTTCAGGTATAAGTTCTTTGCGAACTCTTTCTGAGCCAATAATTTCATCAATAACATAATACTTTTCAAACAAATGCATTGCTTTTTCAAACTGCTCAAGCACCGATATGCTTTCAATGATTTCCCTATCAAGGAATTCATCTAATGTTTCTCCAAAACGTACCATGTCAATGCCTGGATATGAGTTGTCATCAGATAGTAACTCAGCCACTCGGTTAAATTTTCCTTCTTCAAAATATAAATCTAAGGTTTTCATAATATCCTCATTTAGTTTATGAATACCCAGTTTCTCAACTAATTTACTTTCCAGATAATTAAAACTTAATTCATTATTGAAAGCCTGCATTTCTTCATAATTTCTATTAGTTCCCTCTAGGATTAACCGATTTAACTCTATACGATCAATTTCAATCGTAGATGTATCAGTACGTTTGTATGCTTTGTTCTTATAAAAATACGGTTTATGAACGCCTTGATATACATCTAAAGAAATGGTTCTATTCTTAGCATCAACACTAATAGTATATTCCGGCATCGGCTTTATGCTATCGTTAATTTTGTTCTCTATACTTAAACACGCTTCATCCAAATTGCTTAAACCAACTATATCACCATTATCTGAAATGCCAAAGATAATTTTACCACTTTTATAATTAGCAAAAGCACTCACCGTTTTTAAAAATGTATTTGAAACACTTTGTTTGTATTCTAAGTCTTCACGCTCAATTATTCCCATCACAACATCCCTCCTCTATAGCAATATTATATCAAATTCATTAGATTTTGTAACGTAAATGTTTTCGTTGCACTTATCGTTGCGTTTTGCAACGTAAATTAGCACTATAAAAATAAACTCACTTATTTCTTCAAATGTTCAAAGTGAAGAATTAAATGAGTTTAAAAAGCGTATTTTCAAATGTTAAAAATGAATGTCTAATCGACTCCATTTTTCTTCAAAATTGTGATATTAGAATCAAATTAGAATCAAATAAAATAAACGAAACATCATCATTTGACACAAAACGATAAATAGAACAACTATTCTGTTACTCCCACTCGATTGTTGCTGGTGGCTTCGAAGTAATATCATATGCTACCCGGTTGACATGAGGCACCTCATTGACAATTCTTGAAGACATCTTCTGTAAGAGATCATAAGGCAATCTGGCCCAATCCGCTGTCATGGCATCATCACTGGTCACCGCTCGCACAATGACCGTATAGGCATACGTTCTCTCGTCCCCCATCACACCCACAGATTTCATGTCTGGCAAGACTGCAAAATATTGCCATACATCCCGATCAAGCCCCGCTTTGGCAATCTCTGAGGTCACAATAAAATCTGCTTCCTTCAGGATTTCTAATTTCTCCTTGGTGATGACATTGAGGACTCGGATACCCAAACCAGGTCCAGGAAACGGCTGACGCCAGACAATTTCTTTGGGCATTCCCAGTGCTTCTCCCACCAAGCGAACCTCATCTTTAAACAAAGTACGCAGCGGTTCTATCAACTGAAACTGCATATCCTCAGGTAGACCACCCACATTATGATGCGACTTGATGGTCGCCGCTGTATCCGTGCCACTTTCAATCACATCAGAATATAGCGTACCCTGGACCAGAAAATCCATATCGCCCAGCTTGGACGCCTCTTCCTCAAACACACGAATAAACTCTTCCCCGATGATCTTGCGTTTCATCTCAGGATCTTCCACACCTGCCAACTTGGTTAAAAAACGGTCCTTGGCATCAACACAAATCAGATTCAGCCCAAACTCACCCTTAAACGTTTTCTCTACCTGCTCCGCCTCATTCTTGCGCAAGAGTCCATGATCCACGAAGACACAAGTAAGATTCTCCTTGATTGCCCGGTTAACCAGCAAGGCAGAAACAGCCGAATCCACACCACCAGACAAAGCACACAGCACCTGCTTGTCCCCGACCAGGCGACGAATACGATCCACCTCATCATCAATATAAGTATCCATGGTCCAATTGCCCTTCAGATGACACACATCATATAGAAAATGTTTGAGCATATCCTGGCCGTGGGGCGTATGGCGCACCTCAGGATGAAACTGAACGCCATACATTCTCTTTTCTTTGTGCGCCATCGACGTTACCGGACTCGAATCCGTCCTGGAAGTTACCAAAAATCCTTCTGGTGCTTGGGCAATAAAATCCCCATGACTCATCCAGCACTGCTGTTCCCGAGGAAGACCATCCATTAGGGCATCCTGATCAATAACATGCAATTCCGTCTTGCCATACTCCCGGGTGTCTGTAGCTTTTTTTACTTCTCCACCCAAGTCCTTTGCCATCAGCTGCATACCATAACAAATACCCAAAATAGGAATACCCAGCTCATAAATTCTGGGATCTAATTTTGGTGCTTTTTCACCATAAACAGACGAAGGACCACCACTAAAAATGATGGCTCTTGGGCTTTTCTTTTCAATCTCTTCAATGGGTGTAAAAAAAGGAATCATCTCACAATATACATGAGCCTCCCGCACCCTTCTGGCAATCAACTGGTTGTACTGCCCCCCAAAATCAAGGACCAGCACCAATTCCTCTTTCAAATGCTCCATCGTGCCCCCTTCTTACTCATAAGCCGCAGGCTTCAGAACCACTACCTCTGGATAATTGCGATAGAACTGGCCAAAATCAAGACCATAGCCCACCACAAATTCATTGGGCACAGCAAAGCCACAATAATCAATATCCACATCAATCTCCCGGCGCTCCGGTTTATCCAAAAACGTACAAACCTTCACGGAAGCCGGATCCCTGGCCAAAAGATATTTCTTCAAATAACTAAGCGTAAGCCCAGTATCCACGATATCCTCAACGATCAAGACATCCTTTCCAGCGATGTCCTCCTCGAGGTCCTTGTTAATCTTTACCACACCAGACGAACGCGTCGTTTCTCCATAACTGGAAACCACCATGGTATCCAGCACTGCTTTACGGTTGATCTGACGGATCAAATCAGCGGCAAAAATGAGAGAACCACGCAAAATACAGACAACAATCAGCTCTCTGCCAGAATCCTTGTAATCCTTCGAAATCAGGGCACCCAACTCCTTCACCTTATCACTGATCTCTTGTTTGGTAAGAAGCACCTTCTCAATATGATCATCAAAAAAATTCATCGCCTACCCTCCTAAATTGATAACGGTATTATAGCACTTAGCACCCAACAAAGAAACACCGTAACCACAAAAGACATAACTTTGGACGAAGATGAAGCCAGTTTACCTCCCTACTCATTTGTTTTCTTTTTTTAGAAAACATGCTGTGTGACACCCAAAAAACTAGCGCTTCCAACCCAAAACTGTTACAATATTTTTTAGTTAGCCAATCTTCTTGCCGTCAAATCTAGTCGGACATCTAGACGACTAACTTTAGTTTTTTTGTAGTTTCATTCAAAATATTTCTTTTATGGAGGTACATGTGGAAAAAACATCCAAACTCAAAAACCCCAGGGTTATCCTGGTGGCGGCCACAGGCATCAACTTAACACTCGGCGTATTGTATTCCTGGAGCATCATCTCCAAAAATCTAGTCAATGTACTAGGCTGGAGTAACAGCGCCGCTTCACTGCCTTACACGATAGCCATCGTCGTCTTTGCTATCGCTCTTTTGGTCGCCGGTCGTCTACAAGACAAAATGGGTCCTAAACGCTTTGTTATGGCTGGTGTCATCCTGACCGGAACTGGCCTTTTTCTGTCCAGCTTTAGCACCACACCCGGCATGATGGTGCTTACCTACGGTGTTCTGGTTGGCACCGGAATCGGCTTTGGCTATTCCTGCGTCACCCCCGCCGTCATGAAATGGTGGCACAGAGATAAAAAAGGCATGGTCACAGGCATCGTAGTCGGTGGATTCGGCGTCGCGTCTGTATACGTCGCACCTGTCACCAGCTTCTTGATCGCTACTTTCGCTCTCTCAGCCACATTTCGCATACTAGGGGCCTTCGTGCTATTGACTGGTTTGCCTCTGTCCATGCTGATTACCAATCCTCCCGCAGGTTACATCGCCAAAGCACCAGCATTAAAGGCCGGCGAAGCCGAGAAACCCGCCATCAAAGGTTGGAACTACGATTGGAAAGAAATGCTCCGCACACGCCAATTTTACATGCTCTGGCTTATGTTTGCCTTAGCCTCTTCAGCTGGTCTCTTGATTATTGGGAGCATCTCCTTGATTGCCGTTGAGCAAGCAAGCTTTGAAGCTGGTTTTTTGCTGGTAGGACTATTGGCTATCTTCAACGCCACAGGCCGTATTGGGGGTGGTATACTCTCCGATAAAATCGGTCGAATCCGTACCCTGCAACTAATGATACTGCTACAAGGCATCAATATGCTGGCCTTTTCCTTCTACAGCACAGCTTTCATGATTGCCGTGGGAACGGCTGCCGCCGGCATCGCCTATGGTGCCTTGCTGAGCATCTTTCCCTCTATCACCTCTGATTATTTCGGCATGAAAAACTTTGGACTGAACTATGGTGTTCTCTATACTGCCTGGGGTATCTCCGGCGCCATCGGCCCGGTGATTGCCGCCGCCGTCAAGGATCTAACAGGAACCTTTACCATGGCCTACTTGATTTCTGCCGGCCTGCTGGCCCTGACCCTGGTTGTCACCTTCATCATCAAACCAGTCACTGGAAAAAAAGAAGCAGCCCAACTCAGGGAAGCCATTTAACCACTTTAATTAATTAAGAAAAAGGTGTTTACATCCATATGGATGCAAACACCTTTTTTATGAATTATTTAACGCTAGCGTATCTCATGCAGCCTGCGGCTACCACCAGAAAGAACTTCAAATCCATTCGAGGTAATCACAAAATTCTCTTCCACCGTAAACACCCCTACTTCATTGACAATCCCCGGCTCAAGGTTGATTATCATACCCTCTTGCAAAATGGTATTATCATATAGCGTCACCGAAGGAGGCTCTGTACTCATCAGACCCATACCATGACCCATTCGTCCGCAATCAAAGGTAGCTTCATGGCCTCTTTTCTCCAACTCATACCCACAGGCCCTGGCCACCTCCGACACTGGGACACCTGGTTTCATGGACTGGGCCGCCGCCATCGTCAATTCATGGACTGAATCCTGCCAATCCTGTCTTTGTTTACTGAGTCCGCCCACTTCGCCAGCCCTACAGAAATCAGACCAGTACCCATTGTAACGTGCTCCCAGATCCAACCAAAGCAAATCACCCTTTTCCAGTATTCGATTGCTGTTGGTTTTACTAATTCGCCCGTAATGCCCTGTGCCCGATGTAATGATGACAAACCCAGGATATTCTGTGCCGCCCTCAAGCATCAGCTGTTGCACCCGAGTTGCGATTTCAAATTCACTCATGCCCACATGAACTTCATCAAAAATATGGTCATGAGCATAACTGGTGGCCTCACAAGCTTTTCTGTGACAGGCGATTTCCTTGGGCGACTTGATCAGACGCTGCTTCCAGATAATACCAGAAGCATCAACAAACTGTACATCCTGCACCGATGCTTTGAGTTTCTCATAGGTATCTACCTGACAACCCAAGCGCTGCTCATGTCCTAATTCCATGCCTACATCACCCCGCATCATGGAACAGTCCTCCAGCAAATGTACCAAATCCTTTATGTCCGGGCCCATGAGACTATCAAAGCCCTGGACCAAACAACCCTTGGCAATGGCTTTGGCTTCAGGCACCAGAAATGTTTGCACCAACAACCTAGGTGTCCCCTTGACAGGAACAAACAAAAAACTAGGTCTGGTAAACGTCGTCCATGGGGCATGACTCCTAAAATCAGAATAGTAGTTAAGATTACTTTCTGCCGTCAGCATCATCCCTACCATGCCAGCAGTCTGCAAATTCAACTGAGCCATTTCAATGCGCATCTTGATCTCTTGTTCTGTAAATTCTATCCGTTCCACCATATCCCTACTTTCCGGAGTTCTGCTCAGTCGACATATTTTTCAACCGCACAATCGCCCAGATAAATCCTCCCCAAAAAAACGTCAACACCAATATCATCATGATGATTGCTTCTGTTGTCATGATTGATTCTCCTTTCCCTTAAGCACTATACTCATTATCTGGAACATCTGGAAACGTTTCTTGTTCCGGATCAAAGTAGCGTTCCTTGATCGAATCAGCAACACGGTCATTGAACAAAACAGAAACCAAAATGATCAAACCACCCTGGACCACAAATGTTCCCAAAGAGAACACCGCAAAAGGATTCCACCACTGAGGATCCCAGCCGATTGACTGCACGGACCACCAGATAAACATAATCATCACCACAGCCGGAGCTGCATACTTGATGGAAAACTCCCACCAACGTCCGATTTTAAACGCTGTATAAGGATTATTGAGGTAACGCGCTCTAACCTTTTTCGCTCCAAATTTATAAATGGCATAGCAAGAGAATAAAGCACCCACCAGCATCATTTGCCCAGCTACCCAATCTTGGTTGGATAAAAAGTTAACATTCCAGGCCGAGGGAAGGCCGATCACCAACATGATCAAAAAAGCACGTATAACAGCTTTCTTCTTGCTCATCCCCGATTCCGCCATTGGTAGGGAAACAATCAAGAAGTGAACAATATTAGAAGATAGTGCAGCAAAGAGAAGACTTAGGAAAAAGACGATGGAAATAAAATGTCCTCCTGGCATAATCTCAAACAAATGGGTCATGGAAATAAAGGTAAGACCATTGTTCCCAGACGAAGTAACCTGTAGTGCCGCCTCCACAGAAGGAGACAATGCAAAAATTGCTGGGATCACAGCCAGTGCTGCAATCAAAGAAATGGAAGCATCCCCCAATGCCTGGGTAGTGGTTGTCAGATTCACATCGGACCTAGGATGAGAAAAAACGGCTAAAGTAATCACCAAGCCCCAACCTGGACCTGCAGACCAAACCGCCTGCGTTAGCCCTTCTAGCCAGACCTTATAATGGAGCAGTTCAGACCACTCAAAGGAAAAAAGATAATTGAGTCCCACCGCCGCTCCTGGAAGTGTCAAACTCCGTACGGCCGCAATGATGATACAAACCAACAGTACCGGCAAAAAAACCTTATTGGCCTTTTCAATGCCCTTGACACCGCTGTAGGCGATCCAAGCAGAAATAGCCAACACACCGATAAACAAGAGCACCGTAACCCAGTTTCCGTTGGAAACCTGGTCAAACAAGGCTACCTTCTCTGCTCCATAGTAACCCTTGGTCACTGAAAGGCCCAGATAATAGGCAACCCAGGAAATCACCGCCGAATAATAAGCAGCAACGATAGCCATCAGAATGACGACAACGGTACCCATCCACGTAAACTTCTTTCCTAAAAAATCACGAAATGCACCTGGCGTCCCATGTCTGGTCGCTTTGCCAATCACGTGCTCACCCAACATGATGGATAGACAAACAAACATGAGCATAATCGTCCAAGTAACAATAAACGCTCCGCCACCATTGGATGCCGCCACCCTGGGAAAACGCCAAATATTTCCTGTTCCAACAGCTCCGGCAATCAGGGACATCGCCAGGGCAATTTGTGATGAATAACCTAATTGCACCTTTTTATTATCTTGTTCCATGATCATAAACCCTACTTTCTATTAGATTTTCAACCAACCCTGCAACAAAAACCGTTAGCGTCGCCACCTATCACCTGCCCTTCCATAAAACATATCACAACTCCATAAGCAAACCAACATACCAGCAAAAGGCATCCTGAATCTGGCTAAGAAGACAATGCTCATTCTTTCTGTGTGCCAAAGAAGGATCTCCCGGTCCCAATCCAATAGTGGGAATATGATGAATACCACATGAAGCTACCCCATTGGTAGAAAAATCCCAGGTAATGATTTCTGGTTCTGCGCCAAGAATGCGTTGATGATTTCGCACGGCTGCCTGTACAAGAGCATGTTCCCGCTCCATCTCCCAAGCCGGGAAAAAAGTATGGCTATGCACATCCGCTCCCGACCAGGTTATAGCTTTTCGTTCCTCCACCTGCCAGGATGCCGACAAACCCTGGAGGAGCCGCTCCATTTCTTCTGCTATCTTAGCCTCGTCCTCACCCAAAACGGTGCGCCTATCCAAATACAAGCAACAAAAATCCGGAACAGCATTCAAGGAAGCTGAGGTGCTCTCAATCCTGGTAAGTGCTACCGAACCCTTTCTCCCAGGCTTATGCGACAAAGATTGCTGCCATTCTTCTACCCTGGGAAGGACGGGAGCCAGTCGATAAATCGCATTGACACCTGTCTCCGGCATGCTTCCGTGTGCAGATACCCCTGTCGAAGAAACAAGAAGCATGCTTCGTCCTCGGTGACCCACTGCAATCTTCAGGTTACTGGGTTCACAAATAATCACGTAGCTTGGCTTTTTAGCCATGGACCGAAGAACATGGTCCAGTGCCAACCCGTCATAATCCTCCTCCATCACCGTGGCGCTGACCACCACCTTTTTACCAGGTGCGATCTTCCATTTCTTTACAACATAACCAACATATACAATGGCCGCCAGAGCCGATTTCATGTCTACTGCACCCCGGCCATAGATGGCTTCGCTTGTTCTTTCCCCAGAAAAAGGTCCATGATCCCACTGCTCCTGCTTGGGAACATCCACCGTATCCATGTGGGCATCAAACAAGATACATTCTTCGGCGTCGCCGATCTCACCCACAACATTGCCCCAATCATCAATCGTTACTTTATCGTACTGAAGCATTTCCATTTTTTTTGCCACCGCTCTCGCCACTTCTTCTTCATCGCCAGTAATACTGCGTATCTGTATCAAGGTACTGGCAAAGGAAATGATTTCTTCTTGTAGCTTGGCAAACTCTTCTTCGCTGATCCACGGATGCTTCATGAGATAATCTCCGTTCCTAATCATATTTATATTTTAATCATGATTATTAATTCTACACGTTTAGCTATTCTCCTGCTCCTATTTCATTTTTTTTTGCATAAACAAATCATCCCGTTACGATACGCCTCGTACATATTCCACTGAAACAACTCCTGATAACAAAAAAAAGAGAGGATGATCTCCTCTCCTCGTTCACATTCCATCATATTCATCTTCATGGCAGAATAGGATCCACCTCTTCCAATTCACGGGTAACAAAAAGAAAGTACGCCTTGAATCGTTCCAAATATTCCTCCCAGTGCGCCTGAAGCGCCTCATCCTCTGCCAAATCACGGAGCATGGCCTTATGTAAAAGAATATTCATCTCACTGATGCGTCTCAACACGCTGTCTTCTAGAAAACCAAACTGCGTATGCAAAAACGCCAAATCACGTGTATATTGATTTTGCTCCTTGCACATACTGCGAAACGCTTCGGGGAGCTGCTCAAAGTGATCCGGGTGCTCCTTAAAGTATTCATTATACACCTCTGCAATATCAGCGCCTGGTTTTTTAAAAAACAAATAATCATATTCTTTGGGCAGGCGAAAAGATTTTTCTGCAAAAACAAACCAATCCGTACAATAGAGTTCAAACGGTGTCTCATCGCCTCGCAAGGTTTCCAAAACCGTTTCAATATAGTGCCCCATGTGTCTTGACAAAGCAAGAGCCAGAAGATGATCCAGATTTCTAAAATAATTGTAGAGTGTAGCACTATTGTAGCCCGCTCTTTGCGCCACCTTGCGGATGGTGACGGCATGAATGCCTTCTTTGTCAATAATTTCCTGTGCGGCCTCAATAAAATATCCCCGTATTCGTTTGATGCGTAATTCTTTGTTTGTCACCGGCAACCCCCAAAAAGAATCTAGTCTAAATTTATTATACACCATGAGACTGGCAGATTCACGGACAACATCTGTGGCCCACCCTCCACCAGCTTGTTTTTCTCCTCACTTAGAGAAAGAAAGCTTCGATTGACTAAATAAAGAAGCCACCACAAGATGAATCACAAGCACGGGCAGACAAAAAACAAAAGACAAAAGCACACTTAACTCATAGCCAAGCGAACTCTTCCTAACAGCGTTACCCTTTAGTCGTCTCAAAAAAGCTCCCGCCGCAATACCATAGGCATTGCCCATATAAATCATCCGGATCGCCGCCAAAATGCCATAGGCTGTCTTTTCACCGTACACCGATATCATCCTATCCCAGGCCTCTTTGTCCGGTCTTCCATGCTGCTCTGCATAATGCTGAGAAAAAAATAGTGCCGTCGCCTCTTCTTCCTTCGCGTCTTCCAAGTCCCCAGCCAGAAGCCGTTTGATCTCTCCTGGACTCACCCCTTTTTTTAAAGCCTCGCCCGTATGAAAATAGGAACAGATCTCACAACCGTTGACTTCTGTTACAGCCAGCATAATGCGTTCCATAAAATCATCTGGCAGCAAACTTTTTTTTCTGGCCCTCTTCAAGTCAGGGATACTTCGCATCGCATCAAACAAAAAACGATAACAATCTCCTACAGCATAAAACCGTTTGTAATGCAATTCATCCATCATTTCCACCTATTCTCATCGATTCAAAACCAATGGCGTCGTTTTAAAAATAAATACTCCAATACCCCTACCAACAACATGGTCAGCGCAAACCAGACAAAAGCACGACCATCTTGGGCTCCGGGGATACCTCCCACATTGATGCCGAACAATCCCGTCAAAAACGTCAATGGCAAAAAAATCGCCCCCGCAACACTCAAAAGATAGACCGTGCGGTTCATTGCCTCTTGATGTTGACTCATGATCTCTTCCTGAATCAGCATGGCACGCTCTCGAATCATCTCTAATTCATCCATCCCCCGAAGTAATTTTTCCTGATTCTCTCTTAGAAAAAGTCTCTGGTTTTCCCTCATCCAGGGAAACGGCGTACTCAGCAGAGCAAACAACACATCAGATTGCGGCAAGAGATAACGCTGTATTTGAATCACTTGTCTGCGAACAATCACCAAGGTGCTACGAATTTCCTGCTGCTCAAAATCCAAAAGATGATCCTCCAACTCGTCTACCCGATCGATCATATCCGCAATGGTTTCACTGATATTCACTGTCATGTCCGTAATGATGGCCAAGAGCAATTCATCCATTTTCGCTGGCGCTTTCTGATGCAAAATCTTGTTGTGCATGGCTTCAATGGTACTGTGCTCGTTACTTTGCATGGTCATCATCCGGTGCTCCTCTACCCAAAGATGAAGCACAATCATATCCTGCGTTTTCTGCTCATGATGCAGATTGAGACCACGAAGGCATATGAATACACCCCCTTCGTAAGGCAGCAATCTGGGTCTGGTCTCCGGAGATAATAGCTCTTTGGTCACCATCGCCGGCAACCTGCTGGCTTTCTCCAAATAGGCCTGTGTTTCCGGTTCATTCCGATCAAGATGCAACCAAACAAACCCCTTATCTGGGGCCGCTGCAAAGGAATCCACCGGAACGATCCCATCCTTGGTCCAGGCATAGCCAAAAATAATACCAGCCATATCCGCTTCCTCCTACCATTCTTAAGCCCTGAGGCACTTACCCATTTCGATAAAAGCAGCCGGTTCCATGCCACCATCCAATAGCCCCGTCGAAGAGCCTGCCATCAACAGAGCGCCTTGTTTTTTTAGTTTCTTCAAACGACTTATTTCTTCTCTCAGGAGATCCATTTCTCCTTGAAAACAAACACTATCAATACCACCCCAGAATAGAAAATCAGGGTATTTTTCCACAAGCTCCTCAACACGCATGGATGCCGCACGCTCCACCGACTGCACCCCAACGACGCCCACCGAACGATAACGGTCCACCAGACTCCGGATGTCACCATCACTATGCACCACCACCTGCATCTTCGTTTGGCGTACAAAGTCTTCCAACCAGGGAAAATACATAACATCTAGCCACCGGGGCGAATACATCAGTCCTGCTTGACCGGCTACATCATCGCCTAGGACCACGGCCAGAGCCCCTTGCTGTTTGGCCAGTTCCACCACTTGCAACAAATACGCAGCATAACGCTCCATGATGTCCTTCATAAGGCGCTGCTCCTTCATACAAGCAATCAAAAAGGCCTCAAAGGGCATGACGTTCGACAACATCTGAATGGGCCCCTCCAAAAGCAGGCTGGTCTTGATATGATGTTTCTTGGCCGCATCCCAGTCGGTTAAAAAATAATCATCACACACAGGAAACTCCTTATCCATGAGCTCCGCTAATTTCTGTACCTGATTTTGGTATCTGCCAAACAGATCTACATGAGACTTTTCCTGATCTATTTTTTTACACAAAGGGGGCAATGTCAGCATATCAATACCCCACACTGCAGCAGCCTCTGATGTCCCAAGCATCTCGGCCCGGGTCAAAAGGGCTGGTTCTGGATAAAATTCCCCCCACAACAACCGGTCCGACTGAGCAATCCACTGTAGCAAAGAAACCTGATCCACCATCTGCTATCTCCTTTAGACCCAAATATTCTCCCTGCGATTGACCACATAAAAACCCTTCTCGTTCAAATGATTGATCCGGTTGTAAGAAAGAACCGTCCCATCCATCTGGCGAAAAATACCGCCAGCCTCCTCCACAATGCAGTGCATCGCTGCTGTATCCCACTCATTGGTATGACCAAAACGATAATATACGTCCGCCATGCCCCGGGCAATCAGACAGCCCTTGATGGAACTTCCTACATACCGTATATCCCCAATCTTGTCTTCATGCTGCACAAGAAGCGATTTTAGCTTGTCCCCCACATAAGGATGTGATGTCGTCACCACCAGATTGGTCAATCTTGATGAAACCGTAAGGGGTAGGATCTCCCCCAATCTATCTCTCTCATCTACCCGACCCACAAACGCACCCTCACCTCTCGAAGCAAAATATATCTCCCGGGTCACCGGCAGGTAAATGACGCCCATGACCGATTCGCCTCCCCTGCTAAGAGCAATGTTGACACCAAATTCTCCATTTTTTTTCACAAACTCTTTGGTGCCATCCAAAGGATCCACGATGAAGCAGTACTCTTTATCGAGCGTCTCTTGATTCTCAATATTTTCTTCAGACAAGATACCATAATCCGGAAATGACTCTGATAAAAGACGATTGATCAAGGCATCCGCCCGTTCATCGGCCAGAGTAACAGGACTTTTGTCTTCCTTGTAGGCCACAGCAAAATCACTTTCATAGACCCTCATGATTTGCTCTCCTGCCAAAACGGCCGCCATAAGCGCCTGTTCCCGTTCTTTTTTATACGTCTTCACCCTGAGGCCCCTTTCATCATTTCTCATTTCGATAGGCATATTTTTGCATACAAGACCTTAGATTTTTAATGCCTCCCGCCAAAGAAACAATATCAAAAAAATCCTTCGCTTTTTCCTGGCGCCACAAAGTTCCTGCCACCACACTCACCCTCGTACCTGCATAGGCCTCCGGATAACCCACTGCCGTTGATCCCATGATGATGATTTCTCTGGCTGTGGTACACAAAGCAAGCAGTTCATCAATGGTATTGTTGATCAAAGATGTCCCAGAAAGAAAAACCACAGAACAAGTGGGCAATACTTCCGGAAGCCTGGAAAGCTCTTCCACGGATCCAGCCGTCGGATGTCCCTTATCAAAAACATGCAAGGTGAGTCCTTTTTCTTCGATGATCTTAACCACCGGACCCAAGTAACCCACCATCCCTACCGTATCCTCATTTTTGAGCAAACCAAATACATCCAGCTGTAAATCTTCACGAAGGAGATCGGTCTGTTCGAAATACCGTCTGGTGACCGAATTCAAGGTAGCAATGCCCAGCGCACGCTTTAGTACATGTTTTTTATTCACTGCCCAAGACGCCATCTCATACGCATCCATACCCAGCATGCGCAGATTGTCTTGGAAAATGGCTACACACCCATCCAGCTCCTCACGCAATACATAGGAAGACCCGAGTGATCCATCATCAAGCTCCACGGCCACGATACTCAATCCAATAACCGCTCTTTTGATGGTCCGCCCCAGCAAATACGGTCTTGCTACCTCCAAAGAAGTCGATAAAATCTGATTTTTTTCCAACGCTTTTATTTCCCCTTTCCTGTCTCTAACCAACTTCAGTGTATCGCTTATCGGAATTTCGTTCAACAAAAAAAGGAAGAAGGCCATGGCCTTCTTCCATATTTACTACATCATACCCATGCCGCCCATGCCGCCCATACCACCTGGCATGCCGCCGCCACCAGCCGATGCTTCTTCCGGGATGTCAGCCACCAACGTCTCTGTCGTAAGAAGTAGCGCTGCAATCGATCCGGCATTCTGCAATGCACTGCGGGTCACCTTCGCGGGATCCACAATACCACTGGCAATCATATCCACAATCTGACCTGTCAGTACATCGTAGCCCATGCCTCTTTTACTCTCCAGCACAGCTGCTACCACCACTGAACCTTCGGCCCCGGCATTTTTGGCAATCTGACGAGTAGGCTCCTGCAGAGCACGCTTCACGATATTGATGCCCGTTTGCACATCGCCTTCTTCCGAAAGCTTCTCTACAGCAGCAATGGCATCAATCAAAGCCGTACCGCCTCCAGCCACAATACCTTCTTCTACAGCCGCCTTGGTCGCCGCCAACGCATCTTCGATCCTTAATTTCTTCTCTTTAAGCTCTGTCTCCGTAGCTGCACCCACCTTGATGACAGCTACGCCACCAGAAAGTTTGGCCAAACGTTCCTGAAGTTTTTCTTTATCAAAATCCGAAGTCGAAGCATCAGATTCATTACGAATTTGTTTGATACGCTTGCTTAGCTCCTCCGCTTCGCCTTTTCCTTCCACGATGACCGTGTCTTCTTTGGTAATATTGACCTGTCTGGCCGTACCCATCATAGACAATTCAGCCGTATCCAGTTTAAGGCCCAACTCATCAGAAATGACCTGTCCACCTGTCACCACAGCAATGTCCTGCAGCATGGCTTTCCTACGATCACCAAAGGCAGGCGCTTTCACTGCAACGCAGTTCATGGTGCCTCTAAGCTTGTTCACCACCAACGTAGCCAAGGCTTCGGCTTCCACATCTTCGGCAATGATCAACAATGGTTTGCCCGTCTGCACTACTTTTTCCAGCAAAGGCAAAATTTCTGTGATGGTACTGATTTTTTTGTCCGTCAACAGAATATAAGGATCCTCCAGATGGGCCACCATTTTTTCTGTGTCCGTCACCATATAAGGAGATAGGTATCCTCTATCAAACTGCATGCCTTCCACAACTTCCAGTTCCGTAGCCAATGACTGTGATTCTTCCACAGTGATGACCCCGTCTTTTCCAACCTTGTCCATAGCATCCGCAATCAACTGACCAATCTCGCTGTCATTGGCTGAAATAGATGCCACCTGAGCAATTTCTTCCTGGTTGATGATCTGCTTACTTCCAGCCTTGATATCGGCAACAGCCGCGGCCACCGCTTTTTCAATCCCTTTTTTCACGATCATAGGATTGGCACCAGCCGTTATATTTCTTAGGCCTTCTTTGATGATGGACTGCGCCAACACTGTTGCCGTCGTAGTTCCATCACCAGCAACGTCATTGGTTTTGGTCGCCACTTCTTTGACCAATTTGGCACCCATGTTTTCAAAAGCATCTGGCAATTCAATTTCTTTGGCAATGGTCACCCCATCGTTGGTGATGGTGGGCGAACCATATTTCTTCTCCAATACTACATTTCTTCCTTTTGGACCGAGTGTGATTTTTACCGCGTCAACCAAAGCATCTACACCAGCCTCCAAGGCACGTCTTGCTTCATCTGAAAATTTTAACTGTTTAGCCATAATCTAATCTCCTTTCACCATTTGCACATCGTCATATTCGACCGTTTTTTTTGTACTATTCAATAACAGCCAGTACTTCTCGTTGGTTGATAACCAAGTACTCCTGACCTTCATATTTGATTTCTGTCCCGGAATACTTGCTGAATAAAATGCGGTCGCCCACTTTCACTTCCATCGCTTCCTTGACATCATCAATTTCTCTTCCTGGTCCTACTGCAATCACTTCTGCCTCTTGGGACTTTTCTTTGGCTGAATCAGGCAGTACAATACCGCTGGCCGTTTTTTCTTCTGACTCCAATACTTTTAGGATGATTTTATCACCCAATGGTCTTAAACTCATATCTAATCCTCCTTGATAGCATTTTTTAGCACTCTTTATGAAAGAGTGCTAATCACTAAATCTATAGTATCAATTCCTGTGAGAAAATCAAGTGTTTTTTCACATTTTTTTGATATTTTCTGACCTTTCTTCATCTTACCTGGCACACTCTGCGGCATCGCCCTGCAAAATATCCACACCATGGGGCAAAGCAGGCAAAATAACATCCAGACACTCTGCACATGCTTTGGGGCTACCTGGCAAATTCACAATGATCATATTGCCTAAGATGCCGGCTACCGCCCTAGACAGCATGGCCTTGGGAGTGAACTGCATGCTGGCCGCCCTCATAGCCTCCGGAATGCCCGGTGTCAAGCGTTCCACCACGTCAAGGGTTGCCTCTGGCGTCACATCACGTTTGGAAAATCCAGTTCCGCCTGTCGTAAACAAAAGCACTACGCCCAATGCTTCAAAATCACGCATTGTTTGGGCCAATTGTTCTCTGTCGTCAGGCACCATCTTGTATTGGACTACAGACCCTATATCCTTGACTTTCTCTCGAATAACCTCCGATGAAATATCTTCTCTTAGCCCCTGGGATCCTTTATCACTCGCAGTGATGATTCCGATTTTAATCATGAAGCACCTCAATAACGTCTGCTTCCTGCAACGTCCCTCCATGTAAAACTCTTACAAAAATACCTTCTTTGGGCATGATGCAGTTACCCACTTCTTTGGCAATTGCACAACCCGTGTGGCATTTTTTCCCAATCTGGGTCACTTCTACCAGCACCTCTCCCATCTTAAGCTTGGTGCCCACAGGCAAAGTATACAAAGTGATACCCTTTGTCACGATATTCTCTGCAAAATCACCATCGTACAGCGTCAATCCCTCAGCACGCATCTTGTCGATGGATTCTTCCCCCAACAAGCTGACCTGCCGGTGCCAGTCACCTGCATGGGCATCTCCTTCTATCCCATGATTTTCCCGAAGAACTGCAACAGGAATGGGGCTCTTCTTTACTCCTTTTTTATCACTAATGCATACTGCCTTGATCACAGCCATAACTAACTCCTCTCATAGGTTCCAGACTTGCCACCGGTTTTCTTCATAAGACGGATCTGGCCCATAACCATTGATTTATCCATGGCTTTACACATATCATAAATGCTCAGTAGCGCCACAGAGACAGCCGTAAGAGCCTCCATCTCCACACCCGTCACACCCTGGGTTTTTACGGTAGCTGTCGCTTCGATCAAACCCCTGTCTTTGTGGATGTCCAGCTTTACTTTGGCATTGGTAATGAGCATGGGATGACACATGGGAATTAGCTCCGATGTTTTTTTGGCTCCCATAATGCCAGCGATCCGACCAACCGACAAGACATCCCCTTTGGGGATTTCTCCGGCTTCAATTCTCTCCAACAAGTCCAAAGACAGATAGATCTCCCCCTTGGCGATAGCCTCGCGCTCCGTCGCCGGTTTGCCGCCCACATCCACCATATACGCTCTTCCTTCTGCATCCAGATGAGATAATTTCTTCTTTTCCATCCTAGCCTCCAATTTGTGACATGCGACGATCACTGCATTCATAACGGTCCAATAGCATATGATGTTCCTTAGGTTTGAGTCCAATCACGGCCTGATACAGACTGGCAATATCTTCATCAGTGGAACCATTTCTGAGCATCTCGCGCACATCATACTCCAGGCTGGAATAAAGGCAAGGGCGAAAACGACCATCCGCTGTCAGGCGCATACGGTTGCACCGAGAGCAAAAATGATTGCTTAACGCCGCAATCACACCGACCCTTCCCTTTGTCCCCTCTATCTCAAAATCCTTGGAAGGGCCAGCATGTTTTCCAAAGGGGATTTCCACCAATTGAAATTCTTTCTCAAGAGTCTCAATAATTTCTTCCATGGAAATATGTGTTTCCTTGATCTCTGAGGCTTCCCCTACAGGCATCAATTCAATAAAACGCACATGCAACTCTTTATCAATGGCCAGTCTCGCAAAATCCAGAATTTCTCCTTCATTGAACCCCTTGATGGCCACGGCATTGATCTTGATGGGCGTAAGGCCCACGCTTTTCGCTTCCTCGATACCTCGCAAAACCAGATTCAAATCACCCAGACGCGTAATCTGATGATAGCGCTCTGGATCCAAGGTATCCAAAGAAATATTCACCCGGTCCAATCCGCTTGCCTTCAAATCTGCTGCCATCGTGGGCAATAAAATCCCATTGGTGGTCAGTGAAATTTCCTCTATATCCTCCACAGCGCGACACTGTGCAATCAAAGCCTCGATATTCTTTCTAACCAATGGTTCTCCACCAGTCAACCGGATTTTCCGAATCCCTTGTCCGGCCAGAATACGTACCAGCCGAGCAATCTCCTCCATGCTTAGGATTTCTTCATGACTGATGGTCTTGATGCCTTCTGCCGGCATGCAATAGGTGCAGCGCAAATTACAGCGATCCGTCACCGAAATGCGCAAATAATCAATTTCTCGTTTGAATGAATCTTTCATTGTCCGTCCATTTCCAGCCAAATCTTGCCTGTATCACGCAAGCTGTAGCCTCCCATATTCTCGACACTTCCTTGAAACGACTCCGACGCAATTACCTCGCGTAAAATCCGTCCTTCCTCAGACTCGAAAAAATCTTTTCTTAGTAGCAAATCATAACGTTCCTCATAAAGAGGTATAAAATCTAGGTCCAACGATTGAGCCGCACTATATATGCCCAGGCCAGCCACAGCCTGACCGGCCAGAATAGCTGTTCCCACACCCAAATGAGTATACTCCTCCAAATCGTAACCTGCTAAATTTTCAGGGCTGATTCCCTCCTGTGTCAACATATGGTCCAATAGGATTCGTGTTCCACTGCCCTTTTGCCGGTTGACATAGGATAGTCTTCGTTCCGCCATATCCCTGATACTCCTAATACCCAAAGGATTATTCTTTTGCACCATCAATCCTTGTGCCCTATGCACCAAATTCATCAATACCACCGGTTCGTGGGGAAGATATTTTTTTACAAAAGAAACATTGTATTCTCCTGTATTCTCATCAAGTAAATGTATGCCTGCCATATGCGCTTCCCCTCTGCGCATGGCCATGAGACCGCCAAAACTTCCCGTATTGGCCGAAGACAAACGAATCTCATAATCTTTCTCACGCAAATAAGAACCCAGCACATCCTGGGTCAAATCATGGCTACCGATAGAAACGATGCTACGGGCTATCTCTTTTTTCTGGCGCATCAGCTCTATTTCCACCAATTCACCAGCTTCAAATCCCTCTTTGTTTTCCGGCACCACCATGAGACCATCTGCTTTGATCAAAGACGTAATCACGCCAGCTCCCCGACCGATGGGCGTGGCCACCAGCTTATCTCCCACCTGCCCCAAGGTCACGCGCAAATATTCCTTGCTTCCCCCGCTGGAATTGGTGGTCCTAGACAACGTTGCGAGTACTTTATCTTTCTCCTTCAAAGACGTTCTGAGAAGCTTTTCCATCAAGGGTTTTACCAAAAGCTCACAATCAAGCGTAGCTGAAACCGGGTAACCCGGCAAACCCACTACCGGTGTCCTCCCTATCAGTCCCAGCAAGGCTGGTTTACCCGGCTTTACAGCCAGTCCATGCACCACCACGGTCCCCAGTTCTTCTATAGCCTGATGCGTATAGTCCTCCCGACCCGCTGATGAGCCAGCATTGATAATAATGACATCAGCACGTTCACTGGCCAAAAGCAATGCTTTTTTTATGCTCTCCAACCGATCCTCAACAATGTCTTCCACCCAAGGCACACCACCCCAAGAAGAAATCAGTGCTGAAAAGATAGCTGAGTTGTACTCCGCCAAATCCCCAGGAAGCAACTGCTCCTCCGCCCGCTTGATTTCCGTCCCCGTAGGCAAAATAGAAACCAAAGGTTTTTTTCGAACCGGCACCTCAAAGACACCGCCGGCGAGAAAACCACCCAAATCATATGCCGTGATTGCCTGGTTCACCGGCACAATCATCTGGGTTTTCACCAAATCCTCACCCACCGACCGGACATGTTGCCAAGGGGTCACCGCCTTGATGATTTCCACCACTCCCTCTTTTGGATAAAAAACGTCCTCACTCATGATTACAGCATTTTTTCCCTCAGGCAATGGGTCTCCCGTATCCACTTCCAGGTAATCCTTTGTTTCCAGAAGGCGAACCGGATGATTGTCTCTGGCTTGAAGCGTATCTTCCGCAAAGACCGCTATCCCATCCATGGCCGAAGCCAGAAAATCAGGCGAGTGCCGCTTAGCCAAAACAGCTTCTGAAGTGATGCGTCCGACCGCCTCCCTTACCGGGATTCGTTCTGATTCCAGCTGCAACGCCTGGGCCTGTTCCAAAACCACAAACCATCTTGCCAAAGCTTCTTCCAATTGCCAATTCTCAAGATAAATTCTTCTTGCCACGATACTCTCCTTATCCGTAAAGAATGACTTGCACCCTTTTCCCTTGCTCAAACCCTTCTGTACCCTTGGGGATAACCATTTCGCCATCTCCTTCTGTCATCAAACTCACAATACCCGATACGCCAAGTAGCGGATAGACCAAAATCTCTCCCTTTTCTTTGCGAACCTGTACCTTAATATGATCATCTCTCCCGGTTTCCGACACCACATTTCTAACCAGAATGCCTTCCACCATATTTTTCCAATCATTTTCTTCCTCTGTCTGCAACAGTGGCTTGACCAACACATCATAAACCGTACGAGCAGACACCGGGTGACCCGGAAGTCCCAGCAGCACTTTACCGTCCAAACTAGCCCCCAAGGCTGGTTTCCCCGGTTTCAGTGGGATCCCGTGAAACAAAGGGTCCTTGCCTGTGAGATCTGTCAGTACCTTCAAACAAAAATCCCTGGTTCCCACTGAGCTTCCACCGGAAATCAGCACCATATGATTTTCTGAAAAAGCCTGCGACACCAGCCCATAAAGGTGATCATACTCATCCCGCGCTATGGGATAGATGGTAGGGGATGCGCCCGCACGTTCTACTTCCGCACGAAGGATATAACTGTTGACATCCCTTATCTGTCCCAGACTAGGTACATATCCCGCCTCAATCAGCTCATTGCCAGTGGACAAAATCCCCACACGAATACGCTCTCGCACCGTCACCGTCACAATACCCTGGGAAGCGAGAAGACCCATTTCCTGTGGTCGCAAGCGTTTCCCCCGGGGGATCAGCAAATCCCCCACCTGCACATCATCACCTTTTAGCGTGACGTTTTCGCCCCTGGCCACTTCCTTTAAGACCAATAGCTCTTCGTCTGAGAGATGGTCTGCATATTCAATCATCAAGACAGCGTCAGCACCCTCGGGCAACATGCCTCCCGTTGGAATGTAGGATGCCTGACCAGGCCCCAATGGAAACGAGGTGGGAACCCCCATCAAAATTTCCTCTCCCAGCGTCAACAGTCCCGGCAAGGACTCAGAGGCACCAAAGGTATCCCGGGCGCGTACAGCATAGCCATCCTTGGTAGACCGGCTAAAATTGGGCACCTGCTCGGTGGCCAGAATATCATCATAATTGATACGCCCCAACGCTTGTTCCAAAGCCACCGTTTCTGCTTTCAGCTGAGGCTGAAAATCCCTCCCAAGGAGGGATTTTGCCTCTTTGATTTCTGTGATGGTAAACAATTCTTTCATCTTGTACTCCTAAAAACAGCCCAACTCACAGGCTACTATTTTCAGATGAAGAGCCTTGGCACGATCACCTACCTCACGGTAGGAAACGCTGAGCTCCTCAGCAATGCGGCGAGCAACGGCACAACTGATACGGCCTTCTTTGCTTCGTTGTAGCGCCAACTCATCAATTTTTTCCATCTTGATCTTTTCCATAAGCTCACCTCTTTTCTTCTTCAATGGTTGTCATACCCAAATAAAGTCGGTCAACCGGAAACTCATCCCTAGCGTCCTGCCAGAACTGATCCAACAAAATAGCCGGGTGAATCGTCAACTGAGAATCTTCTAGTTCCTGTCTATTATAAAATCCCGCACTCTGGATGTATTGCACCGTCTCTTCCGGATCCGTGCCTCTTTTTAGGACGCCACCCAAGCGACGCAAAAGAACATACACTTCCAGATTTTGATAATTCCTCTCGTCCTCTAGAAACTGACGAACATAAATAATACGCACCGGTTCTGTTTCCAAACGAGTTTCCTCGAACACTTCCCTAACAGCGCCTTCATAAAGAGTTTCCCCTTCTAAAAGGCCGCCACCTGGAGGCATGAGCCAGTATTTTTCTTCCTTTAAATGCTTGTGCAACACCATCAAGATCTTGTCGTCTTGAAGCACAATACCCACACAGCGAATACGATGTTTATGCATGGTCACTCCTTTTTGTATGTCTATTCATTATTATAGGACACCTTGAGATTGAATGCGACAAAAAAACGCCCTTCTGAACAAGGGAGTCCTGCCCATCACCGTATCCGCATCTATTCCATGGTCTTCTTTGCCTTACTCCAAAGGTGGTACGCTTCTAAGATTTCCTGCTCAATCATCAACCAATCCATACTTCCTGCGTATTGCTGCCAGATATGGCCAAACTCATCGTACAGAAATAACGTTGGTGTCACTTGGACTTGTTTATGCCAAGAAAACTCCATCTCATTTTCTTCCTCCACATCAATCAGGATCCAGCGCCAATCTACCTGCTGTTCTTTCAAACGGGATTGCATCTCTTTAAGTGGCGTATCGGCCAATCGACTCATGACGCAGTCACTAGAATAAAAATACAAAAAATAGGGTTCCTCTTGCGACAAAGCCTGTTGCTCTGCTTCTCTGCCTGTTATTTCTTGCCCAATCAAGCCTATATTGTAAGCAGAAAAAAGAAACACCAGTGCCGCAAAGAATACCAAAACCACCTTTAACAACCTAAATAATTTCTTCATCGTGCCTCCTCGGCTAAGTTATCCCCATAATCCACAGATTTTAGCAACAAAACACCTGTTCTTGTGGATAACTCTAGCCATGGATGGAAATGTGCGGCACAGCGTTCAGGTCCAAAGACCCCACCCGCCCCGCCTGATAAAGATGGTATGCTGCCGCACCAATCATGGCAGCATTGTCCGTGCAAAGTACAGGTTGTGGATAAATCAACTGGATACCCTCCAGGGCTAGTCGTATACGCATGGTTTCCTGTAGCATCTTGTTGCCTGCAACACCACCGGCCAAAGCCACCGTTTTTACATTCTTCAACAAAGCAGCCTTAAGCGTTTTTTCCACCAGCACCTCAATCAAGGCCTCCTGAAAACTGGCTGAAACATCCTCTCTACTAATAAGTTCCTCTTTTTGCTTCATGGTATGCAAATAATTGATGACTGATGATTTTAACCCGGAAAAACTAAAATCCAAAGAATCTTTCTCCAAATACGCCCTGGGAAAATCAATGGCCCGCGGATTGCCAGACAACGCTTTGGCCTCAATCGCCGGACCTCCCGGGTATCCCAGTCCCAAAACCCGCGCTACCTTGTCGAAGGCTTCGCCTGCGGCATCGTCCCTGGTTTCCCCCAAAATCTCCATGTCACCATGGTCTCTCCAATAGATAATGCTGGTGTGACCTCCAGAAACCACCAAACACAAAAGCGGGAAAGTGGTCTTCGGATGACTGAGCAGGTTGGCGTACATATGCCCAAGCAAATGATGCACCGGAATCAAGGGGATGCCCAGTGCATAAGCCAACGATTTGGCCAGCGACACACCCACTAAAAGCGCTCCCACCAGACCCGGACCATAGGTAACGCCAATCTCTGTGATCTCATCTTTTTTCACACCGGCTTCAGCAAGCGCCAGATCCACGACACCCACCAAATTTTCCAAATGCTTCCGTGAAGCAATTTCCGGCACCACACCACCATACAAACCATGAATGGCAATCTGGGAGGAAATAATATTACTTAGTATTTCTTGTCCATTTCGGACTACAGCTGCAGACGTTTCATCACAGCTGGTTTCAATGGCCAACAATAGGCTCTCTTTACGATTCATCAAAATGCCTCCACATAATCAGGGCATCTTCCCCGTTATCGGCGTAATACGCCTTTCGCACACCTTCCACCTGAAAACCATACCTTTCATACAAAGCAATGGCCGCCTGATTGGATCGCCGGACCTCCAGTGTCACATCCATAAGCGAAGAAGCAATGGCCGTCAAAAGTAGCGAATGTAGCAGTTTGGATCCCACGCCTTCTCTGCGGTGTAATGGATGCACCGCAATATTGGTAATATGCCCTTCATCTAAAATATACCACATTCCAGCATAGCCAATGACCTCCTCCACCAGCAAAGCTACCCAGTAATGAGCCAACTTGTTGGATTCAAGCTCATAGAGAAAGGTTTCACGTGTCCAGGGTGTCGGGAAGCACAAGGTTTCCACCTTGAGCAGATCATCCAGATGATGTTTGGCAAGAGGTTCAATGCGAATATCACTCATGATTCATTTTCCTCTTCAAGTTCTGCTCTGCTTGAGAATCCCGTACGTAGAAAGGCGCCAGATCCGCTAGGGAATCCTCTTTTCGTTGCGCATATTCCTCCAAGGCCAAAAATCCGACATGACCAGCTCGATTGTCTATGCTTCCTGCCCCTACAAATCGGGCCTCTGGCAACGCCTCTTGCAACTCAATACTGAGAACCTGAGCCCCATCCCCCAAAAAAAGAGGAGCCAACTGTCCCATCTCTTTGAGTTTGTCCAGCAGCACAGCGACTGGCCATACAAAGTAATCCGTCTTTCTGACACCCTCCAAAAAGATGGCACCATAGGCTTCTTGCCTACGCGCATTGATCAGTGGCACCACAGCCTTAGGGTAGGTTCTCTGGGAAAAAGCCATGGCATCGAGTGTTCCCACACCAATCAAAGGCACACCCCAGCCATAGGAAAGGCCCTTGGCCGTAGCCATCCCGATACGCAGACCCGTGAACGAACCGGGTCCAATACTCACTGCCACCAAATCGATCTCTTTAGAAGGCATTTCTGCATCCTGCAGCAATTGGTGGATCATCGGCAACAGTTTTTCCGAGTGATTCTTTTTTATATTCAGAAAAAACTCCCCCAAAAGATGCTTCTCCCGAAGCAGGGCTGCGGAAGCGACCTGCGTAGCCGTTTCAATGCTCAGTACATTCATACTCTATTCCTGCCCTTTCCCATGCCTGCGCCAAGCGCTGTAAAAACTCTTCGCCTTCTCTGCCCTGGGCAGCAAAGCACAAGTCCCTTGTTGTTTCATCAACACGATCCATTTTTATAGATAGATAGGCTTCAGGCCATAAACCGGGAAGACGTTCCGCCCATTCCAACAAACACAGTCCCTCTGCCTCCATGGCTTCTTCCAGCCCAATATCCATGGCTTCGTCTTCTTGTTCCAGCCGATAGGCATCGAAATGCATCAGGGGCAAGCGCCCCTGATAGGTTTGCATCAAGGTAAAGGTCGGACTCTTGATGGGCTCTGTAATGCCAAGGCCCAGTGCTATCCCCTGACTAAGCGTAGTCTTTCCCGTACCCAAATCAGCAAAAAAAAGCACCACATCCGAAGCTTTGGCCACTACTCCAATGCATCGTCCCACATCTACCGTCTCGGTGGCGCTATGACTGCGCACATGCATGATCTTCGCCATAAACAAATTCTCCTTTGATCATGGTCCATCCTACTTTGGTGTAGAAATCCAAAGGATCCCCCTGAAACAACACCAAATTGGCCTCATAACCCTTCTCGATCTTCCCCATCCGGTGATCCAGTCTCAAGATACGACTGGATTCCCAGGTAATGCTCAAAATAGCCGCACGCTCAGACAAACCCTGTTTTTTGGCCAGCATGGCTGACAATCGAAGTCCCGATGGTGGTAGTTCCGGTCCATCTGTGATCAGACAAAAAGGGATTCCCTTTTCTTCTAACAAAGCAGGAAGAGCAGCAGTAAATGCCTGCATCTCCCGTTTGCTTCTCACCATCCAAAGCGGTCCGATTGCCAGTCCCACTTTTTTTTCTTTGATTTCATCCAAAAGTCCGGCTGCGCCAGTCGCATGTTCAATCACCAAAGAAAACCGAAACTCGTCCGCCAGACGAATTGCCGAACAAATATCATCAGCACGATGTGCGTGTAAACGTAGAGGAATTTTTCTTTCCAATAGCCAACAGAGTGGCTCCTTCTCAAAATGAAAAAGGTCCAAATTATGGGCCTTTTGTTCTTGGTAGGCCACAGCCTCGTACAAAGCCTTGCGTAGCAGCATCATTTCACCCATGCGAGTAAAAGGCGCCTCTCCCTTACTGCCATAATCCCGTTTAGGATTTTCTCCCAAAGCGCCTTTAAGGCCATTGGGAGACTCAATCAGCATCTCATCCACCGTCCGTCCTGCCGTATACAGACTGGCGCCTAAACCCCCAATAAGATTGGAACTACCAGGGAAAATACCCACCGTGGTAATTCCCTCCTCACGGGCCTGAGCAAACAAACCATCTGAAGGTTGGATACCATCAATCACCCGAAGCGCCGGCTGAATAGGGTTCCCCATTTCATTGGTATCTGAGCCGCTTGGATCCATCTCTTCTTCCAAACCGATATGCGTATGGGCATCGATAAGTCCAGGCCACAAAGTTCCGCGACATACGACCTTCTGTATAGACTCATCTTTTTGTTCCCGCCAATCTTCTTGTCGTCCTAAAGAAACAATCCGACCCTGGTCCAGCAACAAATATACCTGATCCTGGTATTCTTCTCCTATAAAGGCTCTATCTACCCATAATAAGATTTTACTCATGTTTGTACACCCTAGGTACTCTTTCTGAAATGGTAGTCAAAAGCTCATAATTGATAGAACCGGTCAATTCAGCCAGTTCCGAAACAGGAAGGCTTTGCCCCGATGAAGCCTCCACACCAAAGACCACCACTTCATCACCCAACTTCACATCTTCAATCTCCGTCACATCGACCATCAATTGATCCATACATATGCTGCCCACGATAGGTGCTCGCTTCCCTTTGATGAGAACCGAACCTCGATTGGATAACATTCTAGGATAACCATCGGCATAACCTAAAGGCAGCGTAGCAATCACCGAATCCTTCTTGGTTTCATAGGTACCGCCATAGCTGATTTTCATCCCTGGTTTGGCATGAAGAATATTGACGATACTGGCCTTAAGGGTCATGGCTTGTTCCAACAATAGATCGCAGCAGCAAGATTCTATATAGGGGGATGGATAGTGTCCATAAAGAATAATACCGGGACGAACCATATCCAGATGGGCTTCTTTCATGGTCAACAACGTCGCAGAATTAGCCAGATGCTTGATGGGGATCTTGGTGGGCAAGCCCTTGGCGTCATTTTTCTTGACCAACATCCTTTCCAACTGATCCGTAAACGAAACAAATCGGTCCCATTGCATCTGATTGTACGCTATATCGCCGGAATCGGCACTGGCCATATGGGAAAAAATACCATCAATTTGAATGTTGCTTAAATCGTCAATGGCGCAAATATCAGCAAGAGACTCTTCATTGCTCATAAAACCAATGCGGTGCATCCCAGTATCCACCTTGATATGCACCTTGACCATGGCTTCTACTTTTTTTGCTGCTTCATTGAGTTTCACAGCCTGTTCTCTATTGAATATGGTCTGCATGATATCATACTGCAGCAACTGATCATAATCATGCCAGTCGGTATAACCCAAAATCAAAATTGGTTTGGTGATCCATCTTTTTCGCAGTTCTACCGCTTCCGAAAGCACAGCCACCCCAAAATAATCTGAATACTCATCAAGCGCTTCCTTGGCTACCATACTGGATCCATGTCCATAGCCATTGGCCTTGATGATAGACATGATTTTGATGTCTCGATCTAGTTGTTCACGCACTTTTTTGATGTTATTGCGTATGGCCTGCAAATCTACTTCTGCCCATACCAGTCTCATATCATTTCTCCTTTGGTTCTATCTTATCGATGATCAGCAAGCCAGTCACTATACCATTTTATTCAAATAAGTATGCTGTTTCCAAGTATCCTTCAGCGCCAAAAAAGCCTTGGCGATGGTCTGGGTAATGTCACCCGCCTTCATGGCTTCCTCGCTCCATTCCCCTGCCGCTAAATCCCCTGCCAGACCATGCAGATATGCCCCAACCTTGGCCGCCGAAAATCCATCTAAGCCCTGCCCCAGAAGTGCTCCGATCATGCCACTCAAGACATCTCCAGACCCTCCTGTCGCCATACCTGGATTACCTGTAGTATTGATGGCCAGATGCTTCCCATCATAAATCAAGGTACGACTTCCTTTAAGAAGAATAACACCACCATACCGTTCATACAATGCAACCATAGTCTCTTGTCTATGCTCCTTAATCCAACCCACCTCTTTCCCCAAAAGGCGGGCCGCTTCCCCTTCGTGAGGCGTCAAAACCCAATTATCTTTCTTTCGAAGACGATCGGTGGGTATATTGGCAAGATGAAACAGTGCGTCAGCATCCATCACACTGGGCAGGCTTAGTCCATTCATCACAGCCTCAATTAGTCCCAACGTACCTGGATCACGACCAAGGCCCGGCCCCATCACCAATACGTCACGTTCCATCGCTTCTTTTACCAATCGTTCTGCCTGCCGGTCAGTCAAATATCCCATCTCCGTAGACACCGGAATAGTCATGGCCTCTGTGAGCTTTTGTTCCAATATCTCATTGATATCTTCTGGCACCAAACAGCTGACCAAGCCTGCCCCAGAGCGCACAGCCCCTTCCGCCGCCAGGTAGATGGCGCCGGTTAAGCCCTTTTTGCCTCCCACAACCAAAATTTTCCCACAGCTTCCCTTATGCAAATAAGCTTTTCTCTTGGCCACAAAACCCAAAACATCCTCCCGAATAAGCACTTCATAACGAGAAGAAAAGCGAGACAAAAGACGTGATGGCAGACCGATATCACCCAGATATATTTGACCGGCGCGTTTTTCCTGATCCAAAAACAAACCAATCTTTACGGCACCCAAGGTGATGGTGAAGTCACTCGAAAGAACCGTCTCCCCCAATCCAGTATTGGCATCGAGGCCAGATGGAATATCGATGGCAATTTTGGTGGCCACCGAATCGTTGTAGGCAGAAATAAGGTCCCATATATCTTTTGGCATACGACCAGCAAATCCCGTACCATACAAGGCATCCACAAGAATATCAGATTCCTCAAAACATTCTATCACTTCTTTTTTTCGGGTGCAGTCGATTACGCACTCATCCAACAAGCCCATACGCTGTATCATATGGTACTGGGTCAAAGCATCGCCCTTGTATTCATGGTCAGGATACACAAATATAATTTGAACGTGGTAACCTAAATTTCGCAGATGGCGATACACCGCCATTCCGTCACCCCCGTTGTTGCCTTTGCCCACAATAACACAGATTGATTGCGAGGTCATGGGTATATATTTTTGCATAAACTCCACTACCCTCATGGCGGCCTGCTCCATCAGCACAATACCAGGTATGCCATATTCTTCCATGGCCAATCGATCAATTTCTTTGATGGTTCTTCCTTCTACTGCCAGCATTTAATCCTCCCCCACCGCAAAAGCAATGGATATATCTTGATCATGAGACAAACTAAGTGTTATATGCCTAATGCCCAAAGTTTGCATCAAATGTAAGGCTTTTCCCTGCACGTGATAATAGGGCTCCCCTGTCTCTTTGCGCAATACCTCAATATCCAAAAAATCACAATGAAAAATCCCCCGGGCACAAACCTTAAGAAAGGCCTCTTTGGCGGCAAACCGGGCCGCATACTTCTCCCAAGGAGAAGCAGAAGTCTCACAATAGTCTTGCTCATTTTTGGTGAAGACCCGTGCCTTAAAATGTTCATTTCGCTCTATGGCCTTCTTGATGCGGGCCTGGCTTACCAGGTCTACTCCGATGCCCTTAATCATCCGTTGGTCCGTCCTTTATCTTCTTAACTGCTCATTTATTATACAACAACGGTTCCATAAAAAGAAGAAACCAGTTCACACTGGCCTCTTCTTTGGTTTATTCGATGGATATCGGTTGTATCATGGTTGTATGAACGTTTTTTCCTATCCAAAACGTCCAGTGATGTAATCTTCTGTTCTTTGGTCTCTGGGTCTGGAAAAGAGCATCTCCGTCTTCTCGTATTCAATCAATTCTCCTAAGAGAAAATATGCTGTACGATCCGATATACGAGCTGCTTGTTGCATAGAGTGGGTGACAATGGCAATGGAATAATCCTTTTTCAGGACATTGATCAGTTCTTCCACACGGCCGGTGGCAATAGGGTCCAGTGCCGACGTAGGCTCATCCATCAAAATGATGTCCGGTTGAACAGCCAGGCATCTAGCAATACAAAGTCGCTGTTGCTGCCCTCCCGACAGACCATATGCATTGGTATCCAATCGATCCTTGACTTCATCCCACAGGGCAGCACCCTTCAGACTGCTCTCTAAAATTTCATCCAGCATGCCTTTGTTTTTGATTCCATGAATCTTAGGCCCATACAATACATTTTCTGCAATAGACTTGGGAAAAGGATTGGGTTTTTGAAACACCATGCCCACCCTGGTCCGGAGTTCTTCCACCTGCATATCCTCATGGAAAATATTTTTTCCATGGTATTGAATTTCTCCCGTGGTACGCACACCAGGAATAATTTCCACCATTCGGTTCAAGGTTTTGATAAAGGTCGACTTGCCACATCCTGACGGACCAATGATGGCTGTCACCTCATGGTTCATGATTTGCATAGAGATATCTTTGAGAGCATGGGTTTCCCCGTACCAAAGGTTCAGATGCTGAACGTCGTACACGACATCTTGATTCTGTTTCATGTCTACAGTCATATGTCTTTCCTCCTGCTAAAACTTTTTCTGAAACTTCTGGCGTATCACAATGGCCAACGAGTTCATAACGAACAAAACCAAGAGCAGAACCACAATGGTAGCAGCAGCCAAATTCGCATATTCCTTGGTCAATACCGTGTCCAGCGTCCAGTAATAGATCTGTATGGGTAACGCCGTAAAATCACTCATGATATTTGTAGGATACATGAGAATCAGGGTGGGGATCCCTAGGACCACCAGAGGGGCTGTTTCTCCAATAGCGCGGGATACAGCCAAAATGGACCCCGTAAGTATACCTGGTAGTGCCACAGGCAAGACCACCTTCCAGATGGTAATCCAACGACTGGCACCCATAGCATAGGAGGCATCCCGGAGAAAGCCTGGTACGGCCCTAATGGCTTCTTGTGACGAAACCACCACAATAGGTAATACCAGTAAGGAAAGCGTCAGTCCACCCGCCAAAATACTGGAACCCAACCCCATCAGTCTGCTAAAAACAGTAAGGCCCAAAAGACCGAAGATGACGGAAGGCACACTGGCGAGATTGGATAGATTGGTCTTAATAAAACTCTGAAGCTTCCCTGGACGGGCATATTCTTCCAAATAGATGGCTGTGGACACTCCAAGGACAATGGTCACAGGAATGACAATCAGCATCAGCCAGACCGTACCCAGAATCGCTCCTAAAATACCCGCTTTATCGGCGTTGATGGATAGTCTGCTGACCAAAAATGACCAGTCCAGCCACCCTATGCTTTGCACTACGATTTGATAAAGTAAGATTCCCAGCACCACGATGCCCAACGAGGTCAATAATAAAAAAACCTGTTTAAGAAAATTGTTCTTTCTGACACGTCTTCTGATGCGTTCGGAATCAATGACAACATAATCTTGTTTAGATACCAATGGATTTTGTTCCTCAGACAGTTTCTGAAACCATTCTGCTTCATAGGCCATCTCAATACACCTCCCTGTATTTACGGGAAACATACTGTGCCACCAGGTTCATGCCCAGGGTAAACAAAAATAAAATGAGCCCAACCGCATAAAGACTGTAGTAACCCGTTGTTCCACTGCCTGCATCGCCACTGGTAAATTCCACTATGTAGCCTGTCATGGTCTGCATGCTCTGGGTAATATCCAGACTAAAATGTTTGTTGCTGCCACTGGCTATGGCCACAATCATGGTTTCCCCAATAGCCCTGGAAATGCCCAAAACAATCGAGGCAATAATGCCAGATATCGCTGCTGGGATAACCACCTTAACAGCCACTTCCAGTTTGGTAGATCCCATTCCCAGCGCGCCTTCGCGCATCGCCTCGGGGACAGCATTCATGGCATCTTCAGAAAGTGAGGCCACCATAGGAATAATCATAATGCCCATCACGATACCCGGACTCAGCACGTTTTTGGATCCAAGTGAAGGAATGAGCTTCATGAGTAACGGTGTCACAAACGAATACGCAAAAAAACCATAAACGATAGTGGGTACTCCGGCCAGAACCTCCAACATGGGTTTGAGGATAGCTCTATTTCTCGTACTGGCGAACTGGCTCAGATATACAGCAGCAGAAAGTCCTACCGGAACAGCCACCAGCATGGCAATCAGGGAAGAAAATAGTGTGCCGACCATCAAAGGAAGCATACCAAATGTTGGATTGTTGGCATTCAAAGGCGCCAGATCGGTACTTAATATTTCCCTGAAAGGAACACGTCCAAAAAAGATGGCTGCATCAAAGACCAACGTAAATACAATGCCCAGCGTAGTCAAAATAGATACCGAGGCCATAAGCAACAAAAAGACCGGCATGATTCGGTCTGCCCGGTTGTGCTTTCTGGCTATATTGTCGTGAATCATGGCTCTGATATTCAGGTTTCCTTCCATGTCACCGCTCCTTCCCAAAAGCATCTCCTGCCTTGCCGGCACGGATTGTTTTCTCATGCAGAAAAGGCATTCGAGATGAGGAGCAATGGCTCCTCATCCCTATCCTTTATCATATCGTTCTATTTGTCAATCGTTACTGAAGTGCCTCTAGCTGAGCCGCATACCCTGCATAAACATCGGCAGGAAGAGGAGCAAATCCATTTTGTCCAGCCAATCTGGCGGCACCTTCTTCAGAAACCACATACTTGGCATAATCGAGCACCTGCGGTTTTTCCAAAGCATACTTAGCGTTTAAGTAAGTAAATACTGGTCGGGTAAAGGGAGCATAAGCCAAATCTTCCCCAATGGTATCCAGTGTAGGCGCAACCGGACCACTACCAAAATCAATATTGACCGCTTGCAAGATATCTTGGTTGCTCACATAGTATCCAAATCCGAAGAAAGCAATCGCATAGGGATCGTTAGACACCAGATCCACCAAGGTAGAATATTCCTGTTGCAGGTTGGCAGTAGCTACCAGATCTTGCTCATCCAAAATAGTCTCATAGAAGAACTCATAGGTACCATGATTCTCATTGGGTCCATAGAAAGTAATTTCTTCAGCAGGCCAATCTGAACGAATATCGCTCCAAAGGACCTTGTCATCCGCTTTATAAAAACCAGAAATGTACATATTGACAACTTCATCTTGAGTCATTTCGGTAGCCCAGTCATTGTCCTTGTTGATTACCATGGTCAGTCCGTCCAAAGCCAGCTTGAATTCCAAAATGTCTTTACCGTAAACATAGCCGTTACCTTCTAGTTCTTCAATCTCTGAATCCTTGATGGCACGAGAGGCATCCGAAAAATCAGTTTCGCCTGGAATGAATTTTTTAAATCCAGCGCTGGATCCGGCTCTTCCTACCTGAACGCTTACACCTTGTTGCTCATTGACCATATATTCTTCTGCAATATTGGCCATCAGGGGATACACGGTTCCAGAACCATCTACAATGACAGCACCACTCAGTTCAGGAGCTTCTTCTTCCGCAGGGGCATCACTGGCTTCTTCGGCAGGTTCTACTTCTGCAGGCGCTTCTTCACTCGTGCAACCAGTATAGGTAAGTACCATAGCTACCAACAACAATCCAATCAACATTTTCTTAAGCATTTTCTTCCTCCTAAAAAATTCCAATTTTACCGTTTCTTCTAAGCAATCTCAAAAGCAAACAGTTTCTAAACTTCGCTACAACTGGATTATAGCACCCATAGCATCCCCATGTGTTGAACAGGAGTTAACCTTGTGTTAAGAATAGATTAAGAGAAATGTCATTTGCTGTATCTGGAAGCAATAATCAAATGCTCTATCTCCACCGGATCATTTTCATATAAGGCACCCTTTTTTCTACATATAAACAACACCCAGCGAAATCACCCTGGGTGTTGTTTATATAAAGTATAATTCATTAGATCATCCTCTGACAGGCTACCTAGCGATGTAAAAATCAAGATTTTATTGCTTCCTCTGTAGATCATGCATTAACAATGATCCTTCAAAAACTACTTCAATACATTTGAATCGCGCCTCCTAACCGAAATCAGAATAGAAAGTGTGACAATCACCAAACAGTCCAATACACTCCTCAGCCACCACGTAAAATAATTCAAAACCGTTTTGCTCTTGAAACGGATTATACTACTAAGGTCTTCAAATCATCCCCTCCAGCAAAATCAACCTGATTCTTTCCGTCCTGACTAACGCAAAATTTCTAGGTAGCACGGCTTGCAGTTCCAGAACTCTTTCTGCCAGCCTATGGACACATCAGGCCAACCTTTGCACTCCCAAGTACACTATTGCATAATCAATTATCCATGTAGCCGCCATTAGCTTGTATACACCATATAGAATCACGTATCCGTCCCTAAGCACTTAATACACTCCAAGGACTTCGTGGAACCCAATCCTGCGACTAAACCAAAAAACGATATGTGCCCATAAACCATCCCCCGAAAGTCAATGCTCTCCTAGAGAAGTTGGTGTTTCAAAGTCATTAAGCTGAAAAGTGCTCTTTCTTTTCCGAAAGCGTAATCATTTAGCAGGAAGTTTCTTACTAGAAAAGCACCAACAAATGCTGGTGCTTTTGTGTTGATTTTTCAGAACATGTTAAAAACGCTTTATAATAATTTTTTACGAAAAGCAGAGCATCAGGCAAACGAGACACAGAAGTAACAGTACCCGAATCCAGATTCTTCAGAGCTCCATTATGATTCCTCAGCACCAAGCAGCTTATTTAGATGTGGCACCTTTTCGATATCGCTCAGATACAGTCGAGGATCACTCTATTGCCGAAACACCTGATTCAGTGGCATCCCCATGCCAATCAATTCATTTTTGATTCTTTCATATAATTGTGCGTATTCTTCCGACGGTTCCAATGTATGAAGATTGAAGCATTCCGTAATAGAAAGGCCTTTTGGCGGATTTCCCAATTCATTCTCATATTTCGGTATCAACTCTTTCGCCAACGCATTGACATCGGTCAGTTTCATGCCAGCACAAGATTTAAACACCTGCCCGACCCACCAACCCTCTACAGGTGTGATGTAGTTGACGAATCGTCCACCGGCCGATCTGGGCCCTAGGGTCTTGCACGCCCCACTGGCACTGTGAATCATATATCCGACTGCAGCTTCGTACATATAGAACTCCGTACATGGCCCTCCAACAGTCTCCACAATCCGGTCCGTCATGATTTCCGTGTTTCTGGCAATGGCTTGAATAGCTATGCTGTTTCCCCACAAAGCCCTTCTACTAGTCCCGGAGAAATATTTCATGTCCATGACATTGTTGTTCGTATTATCGCACCTGAGAATTGCAAGATTCAGAAGATCATTCGCAATACAGATTAGTGTGGCGCCTTCAACGGATCCTCCATACCCACCGATATATGATTCGCTACCGGAGTGAATCCTTTGACCATAGTTCAATGCCTGAATAGCCCTGTGGAAATTTCCAAAACAAATTTTCATTTCGGCTGGCAGCAAACACATGGTAGTAGGATTCTTACCAGGTGTAGCCGGAGCCCCCCCTAGATGACCGTATTCCGTAGTAGAATTCGCAACCCCACAAGTGCCCATGTCTTCCCGCCCCGCCAGCCAGAGCGCTTGACGCTTAAGTTCTTGTTCGTAATGACCTAGCCATGTTTCATAGGGAGTACCAGATCGAATCTCGCGCCCTCTCGGTTTATCGATTGTCAACCCATTGAGCACATCGACCAGTTTCTTTTTTTTCGCAAATCCCGCCAAAGCAGCCACCACATATTCCTCTGACATCATCAGCGCCAGTGGAGCAACCATGACAGGAGGATAGGGATCTTCCGGTTTTCGAGGTTTCATGATGACTTCATTATCACCACTCCCGTATACAATTTCTTTCGGATATTGATTCATTGCATCCTGAAGATCACTTTCATCAATACGTATGATTCTCTCTGTATCCTCACAGAGAAATCCTAGTTCTAAGGCCAATTCACGGCCTGCCTGATAGAAGCGATCCGCAAGTTCCATATCCGTATTACATGGATTATCGATATCACAGGTTTTTTCCAAACCATGTTTCTTCAAGATACCGTGTACCGTAGTCGGGATCACTTTGACATCCCAGTCCTTGATTGAGCAGACCGGACCAGAATACGCCTTATCCAAACTGTTGAGAATTGCGTCCATTCTTTCACTCATTGACATATGATAACCTCTCTTCCTATTGCAGACCGGCGGCGACATCTACGACCAAAAAATCATGATTGCCCCCTTTGGCGTTCGCAATCAAACGCTTGCAGATTTTCACGGCATCAAAGGCGCTACGCCCCCAGCCATTCGCGCCGATTCTTTGCGCGAACTCCGGTGTCACCGGACCTCCTCCAACGATATAAAGGAAATCCTCACTGCGCCCGATATCACGTAAGTATTTGGGCAAATCTTCCATATACGGCATCGACGCAGTCATCAGGGTCGACATCGCCAGAATATCAGCTTGCACTTCCAACCCTTTTTCCACAAACTTCTTCACAGAAACATCAGTGCCAAGATCGTGCACCTCAAAGCCGTTGACTCGGAGCATGGCTGCCACAACATTCTTTCCAATATCATGTACATCCCCCTCTGCCTGGCCGATGACCACAGTTCCAACCCGCTCTTCCCTGCTATCCATGAGACTAAAAATCTTTTCTACAACGCTCGTCATCGTATCGCCCGCAATGACAAGTTCCGGCAAATAAGCATCGCCTGAATCATATCGCTCGTTGACGATATTCATGCCCTCCGTTCCACCCTTATTGAGTATATCCAATAAGGGTATACCCATCTTGATTGCCTCATCTACTGCTTCAATGGCTTGATCCTGCTCCCCATCGGCTACCAGATGACTGATTCTGGACAACATTTCATCATTTGTCATGTTATTTTCCTCCAAGCTAATTTTATAATAGATAGATTCCTTAAAACCTCTCCTGTCTCCTTTGGAGTGAATCCAAATAACTCGGCTTCTCGAAAACCTCTTTTGTACGATCCTACATACGATGCAATCCTTTCCAATATAGGACATCGCCTACCTCCATGACACCAGTGAAGATGAACCACGGAATACCTCTCCACATAATGAGTGGTACGAGTTCATCCTAAAGCCACATACTCCATCATGTAGAACATGATTCTTCGCAGAACTCGAATGTCAAGAGCATCTGATAATCTATCGAAAAGTGCAGTTCCGGACTAGCCTAGTTCATTCTACACATCCCGAACAGGAAGCATCTCACCTATTGAGATTGTCCTACCGAAGCAACCAGAAACAATACGGTAGCATTGTTCCACCATCCCATGAATCCATTATTCCGCAGATTGCTAGCTTTCTCACCACAATTCAAGCCTGTGAACAAGACTGTTTTGTGCAGGCATCTATGTACATGCTAGGACTCTTCTTACTTATCAAGCAAAGCATACGCTTCTCGCTGCCATTCCGGATGTTTGCCACCATAAGAACAAGATGAATCAAGATTTTTCATCGAACGCACCATACCCACCCCCTCATCATCGAAAAAGTCCATCGGTTATATTCTCAAGTTCCCCTATAAATAGATTATCAACCATGAGAAATACCTTGATCAAGGATCCGCCGAACCAGTTCTTGCTTCCCGGGGATCAACGAATCATACGCAAGTGCCCCATTAATGTATATGCTAGGGAGATTTTTGACTCCCAGCTTTCTCATGCGTGCAATGTCTTCCAAGCGGTTATATCGGTAATCTCCCCACTCAACTTCCGTATCCCCCAATTCCTTTTTCGCCTCTTCCACAACAGCCAGCATGTATGTACAAGCCGCACATGCCACGGGATCTAACGTAAACAACTCAATAAGTGGATTATCAAGATGGGCATACTCAGGTAGTTCAACTTCAATACCTTCTGTCACATCGATATTCTCATAATTGGCAACCAACTCTCTCGCTGTTTCCGGATCATGGGTAGCTTGCATCGCTGCCATGCCATTCGCAATAGGCACATTATATGGCATATCGCAACCTGGTGACAGAATATAGTTGTGATGCGTATCAATTCTTTCAATCATATCAACAACATATTTCATATTGTCTTGCTGGTTTCCGTACAACATGATTGTCGTTAAGGGAATATTTCCTCCGATGACGACATTGTAGCGATCCGTGATTTCTTTTGCCACAACCAGATCCAGGTTCTCATCAACAGAAATACTATCAGGCCCTGTCTGACACATCACCTCGATATTCTTGATCGCATTCCCACAAACAAAGAAGGCAGAGAATCTGTTGCTACTCCGAATATCGTCAAAGATGGCTCGATAAGGTTTCGCACAGAACTCTTCAAAGTGTTTTGGTGATATCTGCGAAATCAGCGGGTCCACTGGTGCAATTACATCACATCCTTCATCAATATAGATTGTAGCCATCTGTTTTGCGATATCTGTGCAATACCACATCAACTCAGTCACGTATTGGGGATTCATAATCATATCCATAAAGAGCTTGCTGCCACGAAGATGTAAGGCTAGAGTAAATGGCCCACAGTACAAACCATAAAGCGCCGTGTAGGCTCCGACCTCTTTTTTTAGTCTCCTGCAAGCCTCAATCACAATCGGTATGCGCCCATCTGATCGGGCGATCTTGCGCTTAGGAATCTCCTCTATCATCTGTAGCGGATGACTAATCACACTCGGCGGCACATTGGATGCCCATTTTAGGTCACATCCAAGGATCTCTGCCTCGAGTTGCAGATCGAAACAAACCGGTTGACCATCCGGCATGTATTTCTCATTGACTTCCAATAATGCTGCATAGAGCTTATCACTGTCTTTCAGAACCTCTTCCGCTGAAAATCCTTTCAGGAATCCCGCATGAACACCAGCGAATGGAACCCAAGGAATCTGCGTTACCCGTTTGTGTCTCATGACATCCATTATCAGTTCTTTGCCATTCCTTCTCATATTTTCTCCTTTTCTAACTTGGCATCAAAATGTTTCTCTGCAGATTGTATTCTTGTTCCGGCGATTGGTTGCCTTTGTACCAAGCACAAAAAAAGGCTCCCCTGACGAGAGCCTTTCGTACTATTATCCATACAACTCTTCTGAAAACCAATACACTCACACCCGAAGATTCACTCGACACGAGACATGGAGTAATGTGACTGCCTCATGACAATTCATGTCTTCTTCTCCTGCCAATCAATGGTAAAAGTTTTATAGCCACCTCCAGATTGAACAAATCAACCGAGTTTCCCAAATCAATTCTGCACAGTTTTTCCACAACTGATATTCTGTACCGCACCGTATTGGCATGCACATACATAACTTGCGCTGTATCCTTATAACTGAACCCTCTTTCGATGAATCGCTCCAGTGTTTCTAATAAACATGAATCATTTTTCAGGTCATACTCATCAATTGCTGCCAAATATTCCCCATAAAAAATCTGGACCACTTCATCTACTTCTGGCAGATGCAGAAGTCGGTAGAAACCGAGTTCACTGAAAAGATACAGATTCTTCCGAAGATCCAAACTCTTTCCGATTTGTATAGCACACTGCGCTTCCGTCAGCCCCTTTCGAAGTTTTTCATATGGGACGGGATTGCTGACACCGATGTGCACGTCACCCCCACACGCATCCAAAATTTCAAGGCGAAGCGTTTCCAGGGCACTCGTTTTCTGCTCAGGTAACATAATAAAATAGCTTTGGTCTGGCAATTGGCAATATGGTGTGCTCTTTCCCAACGCATTCGTTAAAATATTGCTCATCTTTTCCGGACACAAGCCCTTGCTCTTTTCGGCATAGTTGATGCTTTCCTCAGCCGCTACCAATTCAACACGAACAACAATGCTTGATTCAGGGATCTCAAATCCCAACTTCAAGGCGTTCTGTCTGGCCTGAGTTTCAGAATACTGATCCGACAGGATGTTCTCAAAAAATTCGGAATAGAATTTCCTATGGAGTTCATTCAGCTTGTTAATACTCCTGATTTCTGATGTGCAAATCGCCGCTGTGTAATCCAACAACACCGAATCATCCTCGTTGAAATCGCGGTCCCCACGCAGCAGAATAATTGCATAGTCATAATCATGTTTCCGAATATGAATCCCGAGCCACTCAAGAGTACACAGACCCGTTTTTGCAATATATAATCCAGTGCTGAGGCTCGTTCCAACCTGATTATTCTTTTTCCTCCACTCTCCAGGATCTGGAGGCAACATAGCCATAGAATCCAGATTCCGGGCGTAGACCTTTCCATCAAAGAACACTGCCGGTTCGAGTCCAGTCCAAACGTAAAGTTCATCTACTGCACCTTGCAAACCATGCTCGAGAATCATGGAATCGATTCTCTTAAATACTTCCTCTTTCTTCTGTACTTCCCGTTTAATTTGAGAATAGAAGTTCGAATTGAGGAGTTCAAGGATATCCGCATAATAGCAATCATCCGCAATACTAAATACGGGAAAGCCAAGCCTGTCCGCTTCTTCTTGAATAATCGTAGGCAACTTGTGATCGTAAAACATCAATGTTATGCCCAAACCTGCTGCTTTTTTTCTAACCAGATTGTCTATGATGCTCCTCTGCAATTCCTCATTGTTCAGGAGGCAGTACCCAGATGTAATAACTAACTCATTCGGTTTGACATACTGGATAGCCAGCGGAGACTCCCATATTCCAACAGTCGCAACTAGATTGTGCACTCCTGATTTTCCCGCAACCACGGAAGACTTACTTAGTAGAGGACATTCAAGCAATTCTACCAAACCGACAATCATGTTGGACCTCCTATTCCATCAAATTCCGAAACGCAAAACAGTTTATACTGTTTCTTCCATAGATTCGTCATTCACGGTGAAATACCTTCTCTTCCATTCAGACTCAAATGCGAGTAACTGGTTCCTCCTGTTGTCCCCACAACAATCAGTTCCTTATCGCCAGGCAAGATAAAGAATGACTGCAATGGCCAAAAGCCTTGTCCATGGACCGGATACACCCATACAATTCCTGACAGCAACATCCAATATCTCCTGCTTACCAATACCCCATGTCCAACACGAAATTGTATCTCTAATGTATATGGGGCAATGAGTCCTTAAAACGACCGTCTTCTCTCTTCAAGAAACCCTGCACCCATCTAGGATACCGTACTTGAACATCACTTTAATCAATCTGTTCATCTGCTAATTCGGACACCTTGAACTTTCTTGTAAAGATAATCAGCTCGCTCCTGACAAATATCCAGCAAAGCCGTTTCATCAATATCCACTGCCTTTTTTTCATGGATGACCAGCTTTCCATCCACCCAAACTGAATCCACGTCATTTCCGTTCACGTTGTAAACCATCGCAGAATGAGGCTTGTGCACCGGTGCAATATGACTCTTCTTCCAATCTATCAACACCAAATCAGCCTTAGCCCCCACCTTCAGCACCCCCAGGTCATCACGTCCCAAGGCCTTCGCACCATCTCGGGTCGCCATCGCCAAGACATCTTCCGGATAAATGATCATAGCATCACGGCTGTATACCTTCTGCAGGCAAGCGGTCGCCTTCAGCACCTCCATCATGTCTTGGCTGTTGTTGCTCCCGGGACCGTCTGTTCCCAATGCGACAGGGATGCCCATCTTCCGGTAGTCCATGATTGGAGCCACACCCGATGCCAGATACATGTTCGCTACAGGATTGTGAACCACCAAAGCTCCCCTGTCCCGCACGATTTCCTTCTCCCTATCATTCAAATACACAGCATGAGCAAGCTGAGTTCTTGAACTAACGATACCTAAGGAATCGAAAAACTCCACATTTCTTAAGCCATACTCATCTACAGTGGCTTGAACCACATCTTCGGTTTCCGCCGTATGAATCTGGTACATCAAATCGTTATCCACAGCGAAAGCATAAGAATCTATGAACATATCTGGTGTACTTCCCCATGGATTGAGTGGCCCCATCATCAGATTCAACCTCCCGTTCTCCCGTCCATGCCAAGTATCCTTGAGTCTGCCCAACTCGTTCAAAATCCGTTCCTTGCTCTCTTCTAGTGGCTTATGAGGGAGGCGATTTCCAAAAGTACGACAATTGTATCCACGGATACCGGTTTTCATCATGGCCTCAAAGACCTTGTCCGAATTGTATGGACTCATGTGGACATAATGCTGGTCGATGACGCTGGTCGCACCACATTTAAGATTCTCCAGACATCCCACCATGGCAGACAAATAAAAATCCTCTTCTTCCATGATGCCCGCAAATGGATAGATTTCCTCCTTCAGCCAGCGTAGTAACGGCTTATCATCGGCAAGCCCCCTTAGAAACGTCTGGAACAGATGAGTGTGTGCATTGATCAATCCCGGCATCAGCCATCGTCCCTTTGCGTCAAAAATCTCATCTGACATTCCCAAATATCTATTCCTGTCCTCGTCCTTGTTTCCAATCACTTGGATGACATCATCTTCTAAATAAAGAAAACCATCCTTATACTCTGTCCATTCTTCATCAAAAGTCAACACCCACGCATTGTCAATCAACTGTTTCATCATAAATCCTTTCTGAATGACGAAGCGGAAATCCGCCGCCCCATCTCATCAACTCCATGTTCTCAAATGCAAATCCGCTCCAATGGCTACCTATTTCGAACAAATAGCTCCACAGTAATCGGCATCCTTCATGCTCCTTGCTGAGCACATCTCTACTATCAAACCTACAATCCAGGTAAGCTCCCACAACAGTAATGTCAAATCCAGATTTGCCAATTCCAACGATACCAAATCCTTGTTTTGATTGCTCGCAAGTTTGTTTGAATCTCCTCGTTCTGCGACCAAGTTGCATCCGATTCACTTTGATAACGTTCGGAGAACTACTCACTATCTATGTCCTCAATCGCTAAAACGATATTATTGTAATCACTGCACCGACACAAATTTCCTGATATGGCCTGTCGAATCTCCTCCCGGGTCGGTCTTTTCCTGCTCATCAGCAGAGCCTTGGCACTCATCAGCATTCCAGAGGTACAGAAACCGCATTGTACAGCCCGATGCTCCACAAAGGATTCCTGTAGGGGATCTAATTCATCATGCTGGCCAAGACCTTCTATTGTCAGAATGGCACATCCATCTATTTGTGCAACAAATACCTGACAGGAACAAACAGCCAGACCATCCAGGATTACAGTGCATGCCCCGCATTCTCCTATACCACAGCCACATTTGGTACCTTTTAGTTTTAGTTGTTCCCTCAATGCTTCAAGCAAAGTTTGATCTGCCCCTGCCAAAAACGAGACCTTACGCCCATTTATTGTGCAATCAATCCGCAACGCTCCCATGCTTACTCCTTTCTTTCCCATGTCTCTGTAAGAACTTGCGCAACAAAGTGTGGCATCAATGAAAACTTGTATGAACCAACTGAATCCACAATCCCCAAACCCTCCGATTCTGCTTCCTGAAGCGCTTGATTCAAGACCAAACTCCCCGCTTTCTCGAACAATGTTCGCGATGGTTTCTTCTGCGCAAGGAGAACTTCCGCATCACTCATCCGGTGTGCTTTGGTTAAAACAGATCCCAATGCCAACCTTGCACAGACAATCCGATTGTCCTTCAACAGCAACAAACAAGTCAGGTTCATCACGGAGCTCGACGATGCGTTTCTGCGACTCACTTTACGAAAACTCATCCTAGAGCCTCTCTCAGGAAGACGGATTCTCACCTCAGTCAGTATCTCATCGTTTCGTATCGTTGTCTGTCTGATTCCGCTAATGAACTCCCTCAAATCCAGTACTCGTTCTCCTTCAATATCTTTAAGTACTACACAGCAGTCGAAAGCGCTCAACACAGACAGGATTTCGTCTCCTGGGTCGGCATGGACAATGCTCCCACCGAGGGTGCCACGATTTCTCCTCTGCTTCCCTCCGACGGATTGCGCTGCTTGACAAAGAGCTGGAACGAATTGACGCACAACACTGCTGGCAATCAATTCACTGATGGTAACCAAGCTACCAAGCATCAGTTCCTCACCCTCCATACATATAACATCAAGACCATTCAGACGATAAATATCTACTAGAACACTAGGGTTAATTAAGCCCCGATGCAATTCATTGACGACATGAGTTGCTCCGGCCACGAGGACTGCATTCTCTCCATGGTCTCTCATCTGTTGGCAAGCATCGTATATAGTTACTGGTCGCAGGAATGACCTGATCATATTCGCACCTCCCTTTCGTTCCCCTCGATAGAAACTTTCGAGATATCAGGACAATCCTCTCGCCTGTTCAATGACAAGTCTATCTGGCTTAACTCCTTAGCAGCTTCGATGCCACTCCGCACACGCTCCAGATTGGCCGGCAGATCATAAAGCCTGCACCCTATTGCGTTAGCGATGGCATTCAAAATGGCAGGAGCCACGATGCAAGTCGCCGGCTCACCCAAACCTTTGGCTCCCAGCGGTCCTTCCGGACCTGCACGCTCCACAATCAATGGCACCACTTCCTGGATGTCCAGAGAGGTTGGGAGCAGATAGCAATCATAATTGTCATTACGGATTCGACCTTCTTCAATATCAAGGTCCTCGGTTAATGCATACCCGATACCCATGCCCACCCCGCCCATAATCTGATTCTTGACTTCCGCAGGGTTAAGTGCAAAGCCTACATCATGGGCTGCAACGATTTTCAGGACATCCACCTTACCGCTCACCAAATCAACCTCCACTGCAGCAGCATTGGCACCGTAAACATAGGAGAAATACGGGGCGCATTCGGATACATCCCCTGTTTCATAGTTCCAAGTGGTTTCTGGCGCACTCCACCAGCCATACCCGTAGGCATGATCCCCTGCTTCGTAGACAGCATGAACCGCATTCTCGAATGAAAGACCCAAAGTCGGATTCCCCCTATCAAAGATGCGTCCCTCCTTGAAAACCAAACTCTCGAGTGGCACAGACAATTTTGCCACAGCCACCTTTGAGAGTTTTTCCCGAATCGCCTCTGCCGCCAACCGGGCTGCATTACCTGAGGTAACTGTGCCACGAGAAGCAACTGTAGGTCCCCCATCTGGACAATAACAGGAGTCGTAAGGACTCACCACAATTCGTTCCTCACCAATCCCCAGGACTTTTGCGATAACGCATTTTAATATGGTGTATCCTCCCTGCCCCACTTCAGCAAGACCGGAATAGACCACAATGCTAGCATCCGGCTGGACCTGAATGTTCACCCCAGCCGTATCAACGGCTGCCGCTCCTTTGGACTCACCTCGAAACATGCAGGCAATACCTATGCCCCGTCGCTTACCGATTTGGTTCTCGTTCATCATTTCCTTTATTCCACTATTATTATCCAAGTACTTCTCCAACGCATCGAGACAATCGTCCAACCCTACTGCGGTCATCTTCTGTCCGGTAGCCGAAAGGGATCCTTCTTTAAAGCCATTGATCCGCCGGATCTTAAACGAATCAATTCCCAGAACCTCTGCCAGTTCACTTATCAGGAGTTCCGATGCGAAATCAACCTGTGGGGAACCAAAACCTCGCACAGCATCAGAATTGACCTGATTCGTATACACTCCCTTCACATCCACCTTGAGATTAGGCACAACATACGGGCCAGCGGCTTCTACAACAGCCCGCGCGGTCACCCGGGGAGTCTCATTCCGATAGGCTCCGGCATCAGCAAGGATACATATATCCATGGCATTGATTCTTCCATCTCTAGTCGCCCCCACTTTGTACTTCATCCTAAAAGGATGCCGTTTCGTGCCTTCGATAATGGATTCCTGACGACTGTAGATCCCTTTGCAGGCACGTCCGGTCAAAAGAGCCACCAACCCTACTCTGGCAGCAAGAATGATGGCATCTGGACCTTTTGCCCCAAAGCTTCCCCCGATGACTGGCTGGATCATACGTACCTGATTCTGCTTGAGACCTAGGATAAATGCCACAGCGTTCCGGACGATTGTAGGCATTTTGGATGGGCAGAAAATCGTAAGACCCGTAGCAGTGGGTTGAGCCACAGCCACCTCTGTCTCCATATGTCCATGATAAACCGCATGAGTGCTGTATTCACGGTCTAAAATCACATCACTGAGAACAAATGCCTTGTCCACATCCCCACGATCTATGCGCCAGTGGCTTACCACGTTCGATTCTCCATGAATCGGTTTTGCTTCTTCATGAAGGGAAACCTCCGGATCGAAAATCCCCTGTAGGACCTGATATTTGACTTTCACCAATCGGGCAGCCTCCTCAGCTACCAGTTCCGTCTCCGCAGCCACCAATGCGACACCATCTCCGATGTAACGCACCGTATCCCAGGCCAAAACCGGCCGGTCAGGACCGGATGGTTTTATGGGCAGATCCCTTGCAGTATAGACGCCTATCACACCGGGTAACGCACGGGCCTGAGAATCATCGATATCGATAACGCGAGCATGGGCATGTGGACTCCGGACCATCTTCATGTGAAGAAGGTCTTCAAAGTGAAGGTCATCAGCATATCCAGCCTGACCACGAACTTTTGCCAAAACATCATCACGAACACAGCTCTTTAATCCCATCTCAATCCACCTTCTCTTAAACACCGGGTTCACATAGATCGCACCCGGAAAACACCGTCACAATAGCAAGTATCGGCTCTTTAGTTCTCATATACCTGATTGAGTGGCATCCCCAACTCCATCAATTCCTCCCGGACACGCTCATACAGAACTCTATACTCCTCCGTGGGTTCCAGTTTCCGCAGGTCGAAACATTCGGTGATGGACTTCCCGATTGGGGGATCACCCAGTCCGGATTCATATCTTGCCACCAATACCTTCGCAATTTCATTCACCTGAGTCAGATCCATGCTCCCGCATGATTTAAATATCTCTCCGCACCACCAGGCTTCCACTGGGGTAATGTAGTCCTTCAGACGACCGCCTGCAGATCTTGGCCCGATGGTACAACTAGCACCGGACGCTGCATTGATCATTAATCCAGCAGCCGACTCGTAGAAATAGAAATCGGTACATGGACCTCCCACTGTATCCAAAATCTTACAGTTCATGATTCTTGTGTTTCGGCTAACAGCCTGAGTGACGATACTGTTCCCCCACAATGCCCTTCGGCTAGTCCCACATAGATTTTTCATGTCAAAAATATTGTTGCCTGTGTTATCAGCCCGCAGAATAGTAACCAGAAGCAACTCGTTGGCAATATTGGCCACAACCGCACCCTCCACCGATCCGGCATAACCGCCGATATAGGAATTGCTCCCCGCATGCAGACTGTGCCCCAGGCTACTTGCCTGAATAGCCCTGTGAAAATTGCCAAAACGGATCTTAAGCTCGGCGGGCAGGAGAGAAAGCGATTGCGGTTTACCCCCTGGCACGCTGCATGCCCCGCCAAAATAGCCATACTCAGTTGTTGAATTAGACACACCCATCGTCCCCATTTCCTCCCGACCAGCCATCCACAGCGCCTGTCTTTTCAACTCCTGCTCGTAGCCACCAAGCCAGGTTTCATAGGGCGTGCCGGACCGGATAGCCCGTCCCATAGGCTTGTCAATGGTAAGACCGTTCAGCACATCGACCAGCTTCCGGTATTTAACGAACCCGGCCAACGCTGGCACCACGAACTCCTCGGACATCATCAAGGCCAACGGAGCTATCATAATCGGGGGATATCGATCTCCCGGTATTCTGGATTTCATGAGTACTTCATCTTGACCATCACCCATCAGCAAGCTGCCAGATTGCAGTCGAAGCGCTTTTTCCAACTCCTCTTCACTTACCCGAATAATACGTTCCGTATCCTCACACAGGAAACCAAGATCCAAGGCCAATTCATAACCCGCCTGAAAAAACACATCCGCCAGTTCCAAATCCCTGTTGCATACCATTTCCGGATCGAAGGTCTTTGCCAAACCAAATTTTTTGAGCTTTTCACGCACCGCTTTGGGAATGATTTCAATATCCCAGTCTTTCACGGTGCAGATTTCGCCTCCGTATGCCTTATCGAGATTCTTCAACAGCGTTTCGGTTCTCTCGCTTGTCGCCATATCGTCTCCTTTCACTGCCACTTTTTTCCATAATATCCCCTCTGCTTTACACTCTTACATTTTGGCCATTTGAGAACCTTTCGCCTTTGGATTGATAACGAACCATCACTACTTTTCCTCATGCCATTTGTAGTTCCATACAAGCACGATGTTGAAGGCAATGCTACTTCTTAAGATCAAGTTTACCTCAAGGAGCTCTCTCATCCCTTTAAAATCCTCCTTCTTAGATTTCTGTACAAGCGACAGCCATCTTCTTAAGGCATTTCTTGTGTCAAGCACAAAGGCATATCCACTGATTTTCTTGAAATTCTCAGTGAAATCAGCGACTCAGGTCATCATCTGGCCTGCACGCCGACGCATGGCCATGCATGCTTGTATGCAATGATTAATAATATGGATGAAAGGAGGATTTTGACAGTTAGATTTAGAATCTCAATACAAGAAAACGAGGAGGAAAGTATGAAGAGAAGAATTATGTTCCTGATGATAATCATGCTCTGCGCATCCCTTGCGATTGTCGGGTGCCAAGAGACCGCAAGTGAACCAGTAGATGGTGAACCCGCAGAAGAACCGGTCGTTCAACAACCAGCGGAAGCCCCCCTGAAAGTAGCCTGTATCATGTCCGGTCCGATCAATGACCAAGGTTGGAACGCGACCGCTTATGAAGGTCTCAAAATCATCGAAAAGGAAAACGCTGCGGAAATCTCCTACAGCGAAAACGTCGCCCAGTCCGATATGGAAACGGTTTTCCGTTCTTATGCGGAAGAAAATTTTGACATCATATTCGGTCACGGATTCGAGTTTGATGATGCGGCATCCAAAGTGAGTCCGGAATACCTTGACACCATGTTCGTTGTGATTTCCGGAGCCAGCATCACCAACAATCAGATTCCTGTCAATGTAGATAACTTTGAGCAAGGTTTTCTTCAGGGCATCGTCGCTGGACTAATTACTGAGACTAATAAGTTGGGCTACGTGGGTGGCATGGAGATCCCCCCCATTCAAGACTCCTTGCGCGGTTATGAAGCCGGCATCGCCTATGTCAATCCCGATGCAATGGTTAGTTCCGCCTTCATTGGGAACTTCGAAGATACCTCCAAGGTCAAGGAATTGGCACTAACTATGATTGACAATGGTGCGGATGTTGTAATCTCCGATGCGGCTCAAGCTGGTCTGGGACTAATCGAGGCTGCTAAAGACCGGAATATACTGGTGATTGGCAGTAACACGGACCAGAACGCTCTTGCTCCAGACAATATAGTCACAAGCGGCATCGACAATCTTGCCTACTGCATGAAATTGGTGGTCGATGAAATCATCAACGGCACCGTAGAAGCGAAGAACTATGCCTTCGGGATTAGAGAAGGCGCCGTCTATCTGGCCCCCTTCCACGGATTCGAGGACAAGCTAAGCGAAGAAACCAAATCCCAAATCGACAAGATTATAACTGACATCACCAATGGAGATTTGGATACACACAGTCTGGCACTTAACTAACATACAAGAAGTCCACATTTATCACACTCCTACCTAACCTATTCTTTTCATTTCACGCATAAGACCTGTCCTTTAAACAGGACAGGTCTTATGCATCCCGAGTTCCCAGAATAAATAATGATATTTTCTTAAGTATACGTTGAAATTCCCATATTACTGCAAGCTTGAATGGATTTTACTTGCAAAATTCAAGGTATGTAACCAAGTGCTACACATGGAAATCATCAATCAAAAGAACAAAGAAACCAAAATCACGTACGTATATGAAAATGATGTATATTGAAATAAAGAAAGACAATAATCACACACTCACCGAACGCTCACCGGGAAAATCGATATCCAAACCGTTATTCTCATACCGAATAATGCCCACACCTAATTTCAAATAACCTTAAAGAATGGAGAAAAGGTGTTACCCAACTACTTTGTGTAGTTTTGCAACACCACCTTCGCTACACATTTTAACATAATTTGTTATAAACACATTCTCTCGGATCAGACAGAGTAGTAACTCCCTCTATTGCTTTAAATTGCCGCGCTTAATTTATGCTTAATAAGAGAATAGAATTCCCATTCATTAGAATGAAATGCATAAATCCGTATGTAAGAACAGTATGATAAAAATGGTTAGAACATCCCAGCGCATCTAAGAAATTATGGAATATAAAAAGTACTGAGAACAGACAAATAGATACTATCTCAAGATTGCCTGTTATGCGCTACTTTTCGGTCGGTAACCATAATCCAAAAAAAGTGGTTCAAAGATAGGTTGGACCTACTGAGCAATGGCCTGTTGAATAACTCGGTCGATGACCGTGGTCATCCCCAATTTCCTTACTCCACCATTTTCTTTGCGTCGCACTGCGCCAAGCGCACTATGAATAAAACAACACCCAAAGAAACCACCTTGGGTGTTGATTGTATAAAGTACAAATCATTAGGAACTTCTCTGGTAGGCTACCTTGCATCCTTCCCTGTGATGCCAAATCAAGGTCTTATTGCTGCCTCTGTCGATCATGAATCGGCAATGATACTTGCTTGGATATCCAATGGCTTTCCATGGAAAAACGAAGAAGTGACCAAAGCATTGACACCAGAGGCAGCATACTGCTCCGCATTTTGTATGGTGACGCCACCTGCAGCAATCAGCACAATGGCATCATTGATTTCTCTGATGGTATCAACATAATTCTTCAATGTTTGGGCAGGAACCTTATCAAACTGAATACCATCGACCCCGGCAGTGACTAATTTGATAGCATCCTCAAGTTTTTCCACTTCCACAATAATTCTGTGTTCACAGCTCTTGGATCTTATACTGGGAATCCAGGGAATAAACCCATCGAAACCTCCTAAAAAATTCAAATGTTGCTTAAAAACGAGAATTGTTTCTGAAATTCCCAATCTATGTGGGAATACTCCACCTGACAAAGCTGCTTTCACGACCAATTCCTTGGTCCCAGGAAAAGACTTCCTGGTAAACAAAACGGAGATATCCGGACTGACATTCTTGGCTTTATCCACAAATTCTTTAGCGTGAGTGGCGACACCACAGCAATACTCCAGAATATTAAGGCATACCTTCCATGACATATGAAGTTTTCCGGCATTGCCTTTTCCAGAGAGGATTACAGCTCCTTTTTTTACTACTGTACCAGAAGGAACCAATACGATAATTTCTATACCCAGCTTCATCAGTATCCTTGAAGCTTCCTCCGTACAAGCCACCACGCTATCTTCTCTAACCCTATATTCAATACATCCCTTTTCTTGTTCTATTCCTATCAATTGGGTAGTTAAATCAATATAGGGAACATCTTCCTTGATTAATCTGTCTATGAACTCATCTGTGTAGAAAATCATTATGTCTTCCTTTCGCTATCAAAAATATCAATATAAGTTTTTTAGAAAGAAGATATTGCCCGAGGAACTTCTCCCTTACAAATCATTTCCAACTACATATACCCTGCGGAAAATCATTATTGTCTGACGTACAAAAGAAATAGGGAAAACTACAGATTGAGATCGGCCCAGTTGGTAAAAAACTTAAAACCACCCTTGCCATTTCTCTTGATTTCATACATCGATGAATCAGCATTTTTTAATAACGTTTCACTATCGTCACCATGATGCGGGTAGATGGCTACCCCAATGGAAGAATCTACTCTATACTGTGCGCCTTCGATATCCATAACGCTTTGCAGTGCTTGGTGCATATGCGCAATAAAAGCATCCACACTTTTTGCATCCTCAATATTCTGAATCACAACGGTAAATTCATCTCCCCCAATTCGTGCTACCATATCAGACTCTTGAATGCACTGCAACAAACGTTCCCCTACAATCACCAGAACTTCATCACCCACTTTGTGTCCATGGTTGTCATTGATTCTTTTGAGACCATCCACATCGATAAACAGCAAAGCAAACTGATGATGATCTTTTTCTCGTATCAACCGCTCCAATCGTTCAAAAAACAATCTTCTGTTGGGCAATCCAGTCAATTGATCATAATTGGCATATCGGTCCAATTCCCATTCAATTTTTTTGCGTTCTGTGATGTCTGAAGATGAACCAACAATATTTGTCACACGATCTTCATCCAAAATCGGTGTCAGTGTCGTTAACCAAACACGCTCTCCTCCAGGCAAACTCAATGCTTCTTCATATTGAATCCGCTTTTTACTATCAACACATTTTTGATAATTTTTCGCCAAAAGGTCCCCTCTTTCCTGACCGAGCAATTCTTGAGGAGACCGGTTGATAATTTGCTCTTGCGGTATGCCCGTTCCCTTTTGATGCGCCAGATTGGTACGGAGATACCGAAAAGACCCCTCTCCCGACACTTTCACCAAAAACATGGCATCTTGGGTCCCATGGAACACTTTCCCATATTCTTCATTCAATCTTACAATCTCTTTTTCTGCTTCTTTTAAAGCTGTTATGTCAGTATGCGCACCCAGCATGCGAATTGCTTTTCCCGTTTCGTCCCGAATGGCCAAGCCTCTACACCTTATCCATATGGTGGAGCCATTTCTATGTTTGTAGCGTACTATCTGATCATAAGGATGCTGAGCATCAGCACAATGTCTCTTCAAATTCTCTGTGGCCAGTATCAAATCTTCAGGGAAGATCAACTCTTTCCATTCGCTGGCCTGGTGTGTTTTTTCGTCTGCATCATACCCTAAAACTTCCCAGAATTTCGGACTTAACCATTCATTTTCGGGATTCTTTAAATCCCAATACCAAATACCATCCAAAGAAACAGATTGTATGAATTCAAAAATACTTGATTCACTTTTGATTAAATCATACAACTCTTCCTTTAAATAGTTTTCTTTCATATCAACAATCCCCTTTGAACATCTTCTCTGCGACATTCTCCCTGATTTCATTGTACTGTAAACATCATATAATAGAATGAAATATTTGTCTATTGCAGACAAATCTGCAAGCTAAAGCATTTGCGCATCAACTGCCAGAAATTGTACACTACCCTCCAGGTGCCCAGCATCAACATCTGCATGCCTGTAGATGAAATTTTTCTTTCTTCAACGTCCAACACAAGAAAGCAACACAAACGAGCCCATATCAATTTTCACCCAATAAACCGCATAAAAAAGGCCCTCCCAAGAGGTGCCCAATAAAAATCCCTACTGTTGCTTTGCTTTTTGCCATAAAGCCAACCCTCGCTGCAACTTGCTTTTGGCCTCTGGTTCCAGCGCATAACCCTGTAGCCTTATCGCAACAAACTCATCCAGATCTGCCAAAGAGCCTGTGAGCAACTCAATTTCCAGTTCACAAATCGACTCCTGTAACCCATTACTAAGAACAACTCCCTCATCGAGAGCCAATTCAAATCTGGTATCCCCGTAAAACAGAATCCGCCGGTAACGAACGATATCTGTCTGTACCACGGGCAAAAGAATCTCCTCTCCCAGCACATCCAAAAGCCATGGTTTTTGTTTGGGAAAATCATCCAGACTCAACTCATTTGTGGTCTTCTCACAGTTGACTTCTTCTCGAAGATGCAACCCACCGTCGACTCCGCCACCAAACTTCAAGGTAGCGACATTGCTTCCATTTTCCTGGCGCAAGCGTAAGCCGATTCGTTCTTTACCCAGTGTCAAATGAGCCGTATCATAATAAGTCGCCTTCATAACCACACGGCAGGCCTTTTCCCCCAGCAATTCTTCGTCGCCAAGCAAGCGTTCTTTGGTCTGAGGATCAGCAATACTAAGTTTGTATTCTCTCTCCATACACTCAAGCTCCTTTGGGATAATTGCCCAGAAAGTCAAAATGCGTACTGTTGTCCATCATCCGGTCCATGGCCTTACGCACCCGTTCTTCCATAATGTTTCCTTCAAAATCAATGAAAAAATAATATTCCCAGGGTTTGCCGTAAATTGGTCTCGATTCAATCCGAGTCATATTGAGACTGCTTTCCGTGATGATATTGATAATCCGATACAACGAACCGATTTCATGAGCCACACTCAAGCGGATACTAATTTTGTTGCACCGTGCGTCGATTTCTGGAGACTTCGTTACCCGCACAAAACGCGTATAATTGGTTCCGTTATCCCCGATTGATTCGGCCAAAGTTTTTAGTCCATAAAGTTGGCCAGCCTGTAAAGACGCAATGGCCCCAATCCGTGGATCATTGGTTTCCTGTACCATCTTGGCGCTCATGGCTGTATTGTAATAAGGTTCAGCCAAAAATCCGTGCTCCTCGATAAAACGCGAACACTGACTTAGCGCCTGACTATGGGAATATACCTTACGGATCTGCTGAATATCCGCGGTCGGGATTCCCAATAACGCATGATTGATGGATAACACCCACTCCCCACTGATATAGAGTTGCCCTGTGGCAATCAGATGCTCAACATCCTTGACACCACCTGTGGATGAATTCTCGATTGGTAATATCAAATCAGTAATCTCTCCATCAGCCAAGGCTTCCGTAGCCTGACGAAAGGTCGGATAATGCTTGCGCTCCGTTCGCTTATCTTTGACCATCCACTCCAAAGCCTCAGAGCTATAGGATCCGGGAATCCCCTGATATCCCACGGTACGTAACGAAGGCAACTGCTGATTTTTGATAAAACCCTCCAAATCAATGCGCCCTTCGCTGGCACCCTGATCATAAAGGAGATTGCCCTGAATACGCCGGCTTGTTTCCATGATTTTGATTAGAATTTCCCGATAAGCCGGGCGATACTCTTCCGGGAGCATCTTGGACACATTCTTCTCCAGTACCTCTTTTTCGCGTTCAGGATGAAAAATAGGCAATCCAACTTTTTTCTTGTATTCCCCTACTTGAGCACTGAGCTGCATGCGTCTGGCCAGAAGATCGCGCATTTTTTCATCGATCTCATCAATTTGTTGTCTCAGTTTTTCTAATTCCATACCTGACTCCACATCATCATATCCAACAAAGCCAAAGAAACAGCTGCTTCCACCACAGGCAGCGCCCTGGGAACAATACAAGGATCATGTCGTCCTTGAATTGTGAGTTTTGCATTCTCAGATTTTTTCACATCAACCGTATCTTGCTCCTGACCAATGGAAGGCGTCGGCTTCATCACCAGATGTATATCCAGAGGCATACCGGTACTGATCCCTCCCAAAATACCACCATTGTGATTGGTCTGGCTTACGACCTGACCCTGTTCATAGCAAAGTGGATCGTTGGCTTCAGAACCTTTCATATCCGCCAAAGCAAATCCGGAACCAAAAGATACTCCCTTGACTGCCGGGATAGAAAACAACAAACCCGACAGATGTGATTCCAGCGAATGAAAGAATGGGTCTCCTACCCCCGGTGGAACACCCATCGTGACACACTGGATGGTTCCCCCCACCGAATCAAGCTGTATCCTTGCTTCCTCAATCATTCCTTGAAGCTTCTTCCACTGGCTCTCGACCAGTGTCGGACAATCTCGCTCCTGCAAGGCTTGCAAATCTTCCTTTTTCAGCGTCATTACATCGATAAGATCTGCATGCTGGCCACCAATGGACGTGATTACAGCCTTGGTCTCCATGCTTTTTGTCGACAGCAACTGAGCCGCCAGGGCACCAGCAAAAACCAGAGGTGCTGTCAATCGTCCGCTAAAATGACCTCCACCCCGATAATCATGCGCTTTATGGTACTTAACATAGGCCACATAATCCGCATGAGATGGCCGCATCACATCCTTTAGCGCCTCATAGTCCTTACTCTTTTTATCCTGATTACGAATGATTGCTGTCAGCGGAGCCCCCGTAGTGCGTCCCTGAAAAAGGCCACTGATGATCTCAACATCATCCGCTTCCTTTCTGGGTGTCGACCACTCATTATGACCCGGCCTTCTGCGTCTCATCTGGCGGGAAATATGCTCCATATCCACCATAAATCCTGCAGGCAGACCATGCAGAGTCACCCCAATGGCAGGTCCATGAGATTCTCCAAAAATACTAAGTTCTATTCGTTTACCCCACACGCCACTCATCAATGATCCCCCCCAACGCCTTGTAATCTTTCCAAAAATCCGGATAGGATTTGCTGACACATTCCGGATCGGTGATATCCAGATAACCCTGGTTTGCCAATGCCGCCATGGCCATACTCATCACCATACGATGATCATTCCATCCATCCACCTTCGTTCCATGAAAAGACTGTCTTCCCTGGATAGTCAAGGAACTCTCATCACGCTCCACCTCCACACCCAGGGCCTTCAAATTTTGGTAGACCGCTTCCAAACGATCAGATTCCTTGATCTTAAGTCTCTCCAGATGTGTTAGATGACTGGTTCCCTCCGACAGAGCACACAACACCGCCAGGGCCGGTACCAAATCGGGGAACTCATTGCAGTCCACCACCAAAGACTTGGTGCATCCGGGACGCACCAAAAGCGAATCGTCATCAGCAAAAGACACATCCGCCTGCATTCGTTCCAAAAGCTCCAAAATAACAGCGTCCCCCTGCCTAGAGGTAGGAGAGAGCCCTTCAATTTCCAAAGGCCCTGAAAGTATGCCTCCCAGCAAGAAAAAAATACTCTGAGAATAATCTCCTTCCACCAACACGTCACAGGCCCGGTAGCGTTGTCCGCCAGGAATCAGAAAACGCTGATCTTCCTCGATGATCTCAATGCCAAACCGGGCCAGCATGTCCAATGTCAAATCAACATAGCCTCTTGATTCCAGGGGCGTCGTCATCCTGATTTCTGAATCGCCCGGAAGTAACGGTAGTGTAAACAAAAGCCCGGTAATGAACTGTGAACTGACATCCCCGCGCAAGGGATAAATCCCAGAAACCCAGTCTCCAGAAACAATCAATGGAAGCCGTTGATGCTCATAAACATAAGGAACCTCTTTGTAGGCAAACAACTCGGTGTACACATCCAAAGGACGCTCCACCAGTTTCCCTGTTCCATCAAACTGAACCTGCTTACCAAACAACATCGCCAGTGGAATGATAAACCGAAGCGTCGAGCCGCTCTCTCTACAATGAAAAGAAAGCCTATCCTGCTTAGGTTTTGTGGATGATGCAAAGATTCCTTGTATCGTCAGCATCGTGCGTCCATTGTCGTCCAAGCTTCGTTCTATTTTGGCTCCCATGGTTTCCATGGCCGTCATGGTGGCCAAAATATCCTGGCTTAACACCACATTGCCAACTGACGATACATCATCCGTCAGGCTGGCTGCCATGATGGCTCTGTGGGATAGACTTTTGGACGGAGGAATCAGGACTTTGCCTTGCATCCTTCCCGGATATACCCGCACGACGTGATCTTTCTTGTTTTCCATAGCGACCTCACTCCAAATATTTTTCTATATCATCCCTGTAAATTTCCTTAATAAAAGCGTGTCCGATTTTCTTCAATAGAATAATGGAGATACTGTTGCCACTCATTTTTTTGTCATGAAAAATCGCTTCCAGCAGGGCTTCCTTTTTTAATCCTATAGGGATCTCATGAGGTAATCCCACCACATCCAAAAGACGATTGAGTCGTTCCACAGACTGCCCGCTAGTCTGACCCAACTTCTGCGAGATTCTCGTAAAATGTGACATACCGATAGCCACGGCCTCACCGTGTGAAATCTGGCCGTATCCCAGCGTCTTCTCAATGGCATGCCCCAGGGTATGTCCAAAATTCAACAACTTGCGCTGCCCACCTTCCTTTTCATCTGCTGCTACCACATTGACCTTCTGTACCACGCTTCGTCCAATGATTTCCTTCAGAAGCGATTCATCATGGACTCCTTCTAGGTAATACTGCTCAACGAGGCCAAACAATTTTTCATCACCGATGCAACCATATTTAATCACTTCTCCCATACCACTACGGAACTCTTTTGGGGGTAATGTCTTTAAAAGAAGAGGATCCATCCAAATGGCTTCCGGATGATAGAAACTCCCCGCCAGATTTTTCCCTTCCTTCAAATTCACAGCCACCTTGCCGCCAATGCTCGAATCAACCTGAGAAAGCAACGTAGTAGGCAACTGAATATAGCGTATACCTCTTAGGTAAGTAGCCGCCACAAAGCCACCCAAATCACCAACAACACCACCGCCCAACAACAACATGAGGTCACTACGCGTAAACTCATGCCGCAACAGCTCTGAATAAATCTCTTCCATCATCGAAAGATTCTTCACCGATTCACCAGCCAAAATGACCATTTTGCTGACCCGGTATCCATGTTCCTTCAACTGCATCTCCAAAGACTTGGCATACAAGGAATCCAGATTTTCATCGCAAAGTAAAAAGATTTTCTTCCCTGTATACACCTTGGGAATCCATTTGTATATTTCCGCAAACAATCCCTCTTTGATCTGTATAGGGACCAGTTTATGACTCAACTGCAATTCAATTCTCATATGACACTCCTTAGAGTTTATCCTTGAACATCTTGGCCTGTTGCAAGATGCGTCTTAAATGTGCTGTATCTTCTTTCTGCAAAGCTTCTTTGAAATCATTCCACCGATCTTCAAATGAGTCCATTTCCATCAACAAATACTTTTTGTTCTGCATAAACAACTCCACCCACAAATCCTCGTTGATGGTAGCAACACGGGTAGCATCCTTAAAACTTCCTCCCACCAAATATTTGCTTTTGTCTTTAAACCCATTCATGAGAAGCGATGCCAATACGTGGGGCATCTGTGATGTATAACTCACCAATGCATCATGTTCCTTCGGTGTCAGGGTGACAACCTTCAAGACCCCTAGCAGTTCTACCAGACTCGTTGCCTTTTTGATTGCCCATGGTGTATTTTTTTCTGTGGGCGTCAACAAATAATATGACCCCAGGAACATCTCCTCTCTGGCCCTTTCAATGCCTCTTCCTTCTCTACCGGCCATGGGATGAGTACCCAAGAATTCAATCTCCGGGGGCAGAATCTTCTGTACCGCATGCACGATTCTTTCCTTGATGCTTGAGACATCCATCACCAATGTTTTTGGTCTCAGATACTCCCTATTTTGAAGCAAAAAAGCTTCCACTTGTCTGGGATAAAGCGCAACAATCACAACATCAGAATGAGGCAAACAATCCTCAGGATGCAAATAGAGTTCATCAGCCATTCTTCGTTTTCTGGCATGCTCTAAAATATCTTCGGAGACATCAAGACCTCTGACCTTCCCTACTTTGCCCATCAAACCTAGTGCAATAGAGCCTCCAATAAGACCCAACCCCACAACAGTCACCTGACATTCTGAAACATTCATCTCTACTCTCCTCGTATCACCTTGCGGATAGGACCAATTTGATCCAGCAATCGTTTAAAGTCTTCCGGTACAAGACTTTGCTGCCCATCACTCAAAGCTTTTTCTGGTTTATTGTGGACCTCGATGGTCAGACCATCAGCCCCTGCAGCAATGGCCGCCTTAGCCAACGGTTCCACCAACCAGCGAATACCCGCCGCATGGCTGGGATCTACGATAACCGGCAAATGACTTAACTTTTTTAACACAGGTACTGCGCTTATGTCCAAGGTATTGCGCGTATAGGTTTCAAACGTCCTGATACCCCGCTCGCACAAAATAACCTGTTCATTTCCTCCCGCCATGATGTATTCCGCTGCCATCAAAAATTCTGAAAAAGTGGCTGCCATGCCCCTTTTGAGTAATACAGGCACCCTCAACTGACCCACGGCCTTCAACAGATCAAAGTTCTGCATATTTCTAGCTCCGATCTGAATCACGTCCACATCTTCCCCAAAGGCTCCCACTTGTGCCGGAGACATCATTTCCGTCACGATTGGCAATCCGGTGATTCTTCTGGCTTCCTTCAGAATCCGAATTCCTTCCTGTCCAAGGCCTTGGAAACTATAGGGGGACGTTCTAGGCTTAAATGCGCCTCCACGCAAAAAGGTGGCACCCATCTCGCTGACATCCTTGGCGATGGTCAAAAGCTGCTCTTCACTTTCCACAGCACAAGGCCCCGCTATGATGGCCAATTCACTACCGCCAATACTACTTTTGCCTATCTGAAAAACGGAATCCTTAGGGTGGAACAAACGGTTGGCTTTTTTATAAGGTTCAGCCACCCTCATAATCTTGGCCACATCTTCTCTGGCCTCGATTTGTCCCATGTTGATATTGCTGGTATCTCCTACCAATCCAATAATAGCATAGTTTTCACCTTGCGTGATACTACCTCTACAACCCAATTGCTCTACTTCGTCCTTCAATTTGATCACATCTTCCGGAGGAGTTCCCGGTTTCATCACAATAATCATCTTCATTCCCCTTCCTCAAATAAAAAAAGAAGCTCGCAGCGAGCTTCATATTGTGCACGTAACAATTCGCTTCCCTGATGTTCAAACTATTCATTTTCATGGCAAAAAACCGGCGCTAAAAAAGCTCCAGCCGTAAAAATAAAAGAAATAGCTTGTTTTGTTTTGTGTGGATGCATTCATCTGAGTATCCTCTTAAAGTCCATGTTCATTTAAGCCATTATAGAAGAGAAAAAGCCAGTCTGTCAACTTTTATTTTGCCACCTCTCCTATTGCACGAAATCAATGACCAGTCTGGCCGAGCTTTCACTGTTGGACGCTAGAGAAAAAGCGCGGTAATAGGTATTGTCATTCAGGTAGAACATAAGAGAATATCCATCTTGCAGTTTGACTGGTTCATCCATGTCTACAAGCAATCCTCCCAAGGTAAGTCCCTCATATCCTTTGACTGATTCTATCTCGCGAAGCGTGACCATGATGCCACCATCGACTGCCTTCACCTCATAAGGAGGCACATTCGGCGTCATTTCCCCAGCCAAAAGAAAATCAAAAACAAGTCGGTCCGTGCTCACACCATAGCGAATCATGTCTATAGCATCAGCTGCACCACTGACACCTCCGCTAAAACTGCCCTCCAAAGAAAATCCTTCCGGAACAACAGATGGATTATCTGTCACTGGTTCTGGTGCAACTTCTGGTTCCACCTCTGATTCTGCCGCAGGCGGATCCGTTTCAGGCGACGTCGTACTTAGCGCCGTATAATCATCTACCAACCAATCTCCGTCAACCTCGACCAAACGATACAGCCAACGGTACGTCGCTATGGTCACCTCCCCAGAGCGATTTTTCTTGAATTTTTCATAGGCCTCCACGGTGCCTCGCGACCCATCCACCGTCACATTTTTAAGTTCCAGCTCCAACAATTCCTCCGTAAGGTTGTTGACATTGGCATTGGCAATACGGCTGTAGGCAGAACTCCCTGGATTCAAATAAGTAAATACATCACTGGCACCCGTATTGACATAACGTATCCATGCATCATTAAAGGCACGCAATGTTGCCACGATGGCTTCTTGGTCTTCACTGATATCCGGCACATCGATCATCGGTGTTTCTATCATTGCCTTGCTTGCGAAATAAGCAAAATCAAATCTCCAGATATCACCCATCAACCGGAACTGACTCTCTTCAAATATCGCCACAGCTTCATCAAGACCGCTCAAAGACAACTTCACAGCACCAATATTGCCCGTAATGGCAGCCGATTCCACCGCAAGAAGCTGCAAGTCTCCAGCATGTATGTAGTCAGAAAACTGTGTGATCTGACTGGCCAACTCCTCTTCTGTACCCTGATAATTGCCAAAATAAAGTTTCCCATAATCAAGCAGGTCTTTTCCCTCTACCTCCCCGATTTCCTGAAAAAAAAGGATGGCCGTATTTTTTAGTTCTTCCAATTCAGCATCACTTTCTTGCACCACAGGTTGCTCCCGACCATTCAGCATCTTGACGCCTAAGAAAACCGCCGTTGTCAGCAGAATAACCACCAAACAGGCAATAACAATTTTCTTTAAGAATCCACCTTCGTCTTCATAAATCAGATAGCCATCTTCCTCTTCATCCTCTTCATCTAATTTCTCATTCCATTTGAGCATGGCTTCATCCTGGGTGGAAAGATTCTTGTTCACTCCAAAAGTGTGATCATAATCGCGAGGAGTGAGACCTGAGTTCATCACTCCACCAGGGGCGATAGCTTCTTCCTCGAGTTCCTCATCCTCCCCATAGTATTGATCTTCATCCTCCTCATATTCATCTTCTTCATCATCCTCATCATCATCTTCTTCATCCTGATAGACAGCACTCTTCCCAAACGAACCCAGGAACAAAGAAAAGAGCCCTCTTTTCTTCTTGGGCAAATCATCCAATTCTTCCTCTTCTATGTCATCTATGTCGTCATCAAACTCAGCGAAAGAATCGTTCTCCATCCGTCTTTCTTCATCCCAGGAATCCACTGGTGCATAGCGCGACTGTAAATCAGCCAATGTTCCCTGCTGTTTTTCACCTTCAGGTTCAGATTGTTTCATCCAGTTCAGCAGTCGCTTGGGGTTAGCCACTTCATTCTGATTGGAGTGTAAGCCATTGGCTTTTCCCGTGCTTTGCTCCTGGTTCATAGCAAAGCCACAATTGGGACAGTACTGGGCATCGTCCCGAACGACACCACCACAATTCTCACAAAATTTTGGCATTCCCGAGCCCTCCTAAACAATTTTCACAACTTAATTTACAAAATGGATTCCCAATGGTATACTTTGTATAAAGTAGATTATATCTATTACCATTATATATTCTTTCTTTATATAATGCCAGTTTATACAAAAAATAAAACAGAAAAAGGTGATGACCATGTTGGTCGGCCGCAAACAGGAAATCCATTTCCTGGACAAAAATTATCAGAAGAATGGTTCCCAACTTCTTGCACTCTATGGCAAGCGTCGAACAGGCAAAACAGAATTATTGAAATCATTTTGCCAAGGTAAGAATCATTCTTTTTACGTATGCCGTGAAACGACTGACGGAGAACAAATCCGCTTATTCTCCAACAAAATATTGGAGCACGATCCTCTTCAGCCCTACATTGGAACCTTTCCTGATTGGGAAAGCGCTTTTGGCTTTCTTTTAGAAAAAAAACAAGAAAAATCCATCATCATCATTGATGAATTCCCATACATGGTCCAAAACAACCCTGCCATTCCTTCCATTTTGCAGTCCGTATGGGACAGCAAACACCAAGACGGTAACACGATGCTTGTCTTAACGGGTTCAGCCATGGGCTACATGGAAAAAGAAATACTAGGTGGCAACAAACCATTGTTCGGAAGAACCGATGGCATTCTTGTCATGGATGAACTAAATTTCATAGATGCAGTCTCACTACTAAGGATGGACGCTCCCATGGCCATAGAAAGCGTTTGCATCCTGGGCGGCGTGCCACGATATTTGCAACAGTTTTCGCCTAACCTCAACATAGAAGAAAACATCAAAGAGCATATCCTCAACAAAGGATGTAGTCTCTATAGCGAAATAGACTACCTGATGAAACAAGATTTGCGTGAAGCTGCGACCTATTATACCATTCTGGAAGCATTGGCCAAGGGTTTCCACAAAATTGGAGACATCAGCAGAAAGACTGAACTGGACCGCACCAAGATCAATGTTTATCTGAAAATCCTTCAGGATTTAAGAGTTGTCCAGCGTGAACAACCTGTTACCAGTACAAAGGGTACCAACAAAAGTCACAACTCACGTTACCGTATTAGCAACCATTACTTCCGTTTCTTTTTTCGCTTCATGTACCCCCATCATTCCTGGTTGGAGGAAGGAGAAACGGACCGACTGTATACAGAAATCATTCATCCGCAACTTGCAGACTTCTACCGAGAGAGTTTGATGACCGCAGCCAAAGAAAATTTGATATCCGCTAATAAAAAGGGAGAGCTTCCCTTTTCTCTGATGGTTCTGGGTCCCTATTGGGACAAAGAAACAGAGCTCGACCTTTTGGGATTGGGTATTCACGATGAGCTGTTATCCGTAGCCATCATTAGTCGGCCAGATGGTGCGGGTTTGGATGACCTGCAACAGCTGAGAGAACGAACAGCCCTCCTCAAACGGCATGCAGACAAACAGGTTTTCTGTCTTTTCTCTCTACACGGTTTTCATGATAATTTAACGAAAATGAGTCTTTTGGATTCATCTATACTTTTAAAAAAATTTCTATAGGAGGCGCGCATGGCTGTTTTTTCCTTTCCCTCACAAAAACAAACCAAATTATCTGCCTTGCTGAACAGCAAAGAAGGCTTCGAATATCTAAAAGCCATGACAGCCGAAAACATGCTCATTGAAGCAGAAGCACTGCTGTCGGCCAACAAACGTGAAAAAGCCTTGGCCTTGATTCGCCAAGCCAAAGACAAATTATTGCTCAACAAAGAAACCGATATTGAAAAACTCATCAACATCTCTGTGATGTTGCAACGCGCAGAGCGCAAAAATGAAGCCTGGATGTTCCTCTTGAAAATCAAGGATCTATTCTACCAACGATGCGAAGAAGAATCCATTCCCAACTATCAAGTTCTGGCTACGGAAAGTATCCTTTCCTATGCCATGAGCGAATTCCTTCGTTTGGAGAAAAAACTGGGTTACTGCTTCTTTATGGCCATCAAGAGCTACCTCGAAGACACAACCGCCACTTTCTATCTCATGAACGCTTATATGCAAAAGGAAATTACCGAAAAGAATCCGGCCATCAAAAAAGCCTACATCCAGGCTCGAAAACAAGCTGAATCCTATATGAACATCAAAATATCTGATCACTATATCAAAAACGCCATCTTCACACATGTGTCACGGTCCAGCAAAAAAGACAAACTACCTGAAGTCTTGTCCCTTGTCAAAGAGACCATTTCCCACATTCCCAAAATTGATTATATCAAGGTAGAAGAAGACCTGCTACGCATCATGAAGTAAGCCAAAAACACAACACAAACACGTATGACACCATAAAATTAGACATAAATAAAAGGGCTGGTTTCCCAGCCCTTTTATTCATCGAGTAAATTTACCTTCATCATACCAAAACAACTCATCGAGTGTCTTGTCCAAAGCATAACAAATCCGCAAACACAACTTCAAGCTTGGATTGTACTTTCCAGCCTCAATCAGTCCGATCGTTTGACGGGTAACATTGGCTTTATCAGCCAAAGCAACTTGGGAATAGCCTTTCTGTTTCCTGGCATTTCTAACACGATCATTCGGTGTCATAAAATCCCCCCCTTATATTTAATTCTCCCTATGCACCTTATTATATACACCGTGCCAAAAATACACAAGTCTCTGGGCAGCTGTAAAATAAAATTTAAGTTTTTTTCTTGCGAATTTTTTCACTTAAAATCTTTCTTCTACTCTTTCATGATGATATAATGAGCTGAAATGAAGAAAAGGGAGGAAATCATGCGTAGTAAAAAACTTGAAGGCCTTATAGAACAAGGCTTTATTACCCCATCTCAAGCTCAGTATTTGGAAAACAGCATTGCCCAGAAAGAAACCATCATCATCTCCGGTCACAGAGGACACGGTCTAACACAACTATTTGGTAGTCTGCTGATGAGCATAGATAAAGACACCACCAGTTTCCAACAGGTAAGAAAACCAGAAACTGATTTGCTTATTGACGCTGACTATTACATCGTGGGTGACCTCAAAGATATAGACTGGTCATCCATGCTGATTGACATCATATTAAAAGAAGGTGCCAACATGATGGTCATGAAAGCCCCTGAATACGCCTATTCGGTGATGAAAATTCTCAAAGATGCCGCTCAAATGGGTGACATCACTGGCAAGGTATTCCAGATTGTAGAATGTAAAAAAATTGGCGAAGAAAAGAAAGTAGCGAAAATTACCAAAACCACTGTCGATGCCAACGGCAAGGCCATACGAGAAAATTTCGAAGGCTAAAATAAAACAGGCCACAGGGAATAATTAAAACGATTCCCTTGTGGCCTGTTATATTAAGTATGCATAACTCATCTTTGCTATTGTTCAGGAAAAGGTTTGCGCACTTCCTGACCATCCACAAATCTGTGAATAATATGTTCATCCCTTCCTACATAGAGGAATTTTTCTAACCGCTCTTCTATACTAAGTTCCCTTAAACGATACGATTCATCATCAATAACCAGAAAGTCACCATGATAACCAGGTTCTAAACTTCCGTGTTTGCCAAAAAAGGAACCGCCCGATTTGGTACCCAAATAAAAGGCTTCCACCGTAGATAAAAAATCATTCGGCATCGCATTACTAACAGCCAACATTTTAGACAACTGCATGGACAATACCATCACTTTCGGCATGGACAATTCATGCCCCCCGCTGATGTCTGACCCCAGCGCCACATGAACTCCTTGTTTCAGATAAGTCTTTACTGGCATGATACCACTGATAAGATTGGCATTGGAAAAGGGGCAATGTACTGCCACCACATCGGAATCCGCAAGCAAACGGATCTCCTCTTCAGAGCAGTAAATGCAATGTGCCATCAATGTTGGCTGGGCACCAAACAAACCAAACTCTTGATAAACATGAGCATAACTCTCTGAGGATGGATGCAACGAGCATACCCAATCGATTTCTGACCTATTCTCATCAAGATGGCTCTGCACCGACAAATCATAGGTTGCTGCCAGATTCCCCAGAGCCTGCATCAACTCAGATGTACACGAAGGCACAAACCGTGGCGTAACAATAGAGGTTACCCTGGAGGATTTACGCAGATTTTTCAGAATGAAACGCTCCGTAGCAGCCACTGATTCCTTCGTATCCTCCACATAATAATCGGGCGAATTGCGATCCATATTCACTTTACCCACCTTGGCATACAAGCCGGATTGCACCAGAAGATCAAAAAGCAACGTCGATGATTCTTCGTGGATCGTGGCATATATGCCACTGTACAAAGTGCCCGCAGACCATAACCGATTGATCAGTTTCCGATAAACCATCCGGGCATAATCCAGATCCTTGTATTTGGATTCTTCTGGAAAAGTATATTTTTCCAACCAAGGCAATAATTCCATATCAGCACCAAGTCCGATATTGGGAAACTGCGGAGCATGAAGATGTAAATCAGCGAAGCCTGGAACAATCAGCTTATGGCGAAAATCAAGAAATTGATCACCTTCCATCTCTTCAGGCCTCTTTGATTCCAAGGATTCAATCATGCCATCCACAAGGATCATATAGGCATCCTTTTGCGCCCTAAACGATTGCGACGACTCTGCAAAAATAATATCACCGAACACGATGGTTCTCATCATATCACCTTGTATAATGAACTCGTAGTCAAGCCACGGTCATTAGCCTTTCTTTATTACTGTATAATTAACATAATGTTGTGGATTGGTTCAATCACCTACAGCATGACTGTTGTGATTAGGCTCCAACCACATCTCTATGTTTTTTTGTTTATGAGTTAGATAACGCTTTGACGTTTTATCTCGGGCAAGGATACATAACATAGAACCGTATGGACCCACATCCAAATTTTGAAAGGATGTGATCTTCTGATCTTCATTGGCATCGATGTTGCCAAAGACAAACACGATTGTTTCATAGCTGATTGACCGTGCATGAATTTCACTAAAGAGCATATTCTACTTCTTTTTGTGATGCTCATTTCTATCATGTACAAGTATCTCGGTTTCCAACATATTTGCCATTGATTCCATCTACTTAGTCTCCTTATTAGTCAATACCATTATACTTATTCGAGACAATCCGATAATTTCCTTCTCTTTTTGCTTAATTGTCCATATGTCTAACAACTTTTTTTGCTGTAAAATAAAAGGAGCCTAGGCTCCCTTTTTAAATCCTGTTTATAAAGAGGCTTGAAGATACTGTTCTAAACGAAATGTAATGACCTCCTTGATGGTTTGTAGATATCTGTCGGCCTCCTCTTTTCCTTTGGCCACACCGCTGATGTATACCTTTAATTTGGGTTCCGTACCAGAAGGTCGAATGGCAAACCAACTGGTATTTTTCATGTGGTAAATGAGTACATCTGCCACCGTATAACCAGGTAGTTCGTCCAGAAAGTCCGTCGTTCTCAGCACCTCCAAGTCTCCTGCAAAATCAAGGGGTCGCTTGCGAATATCCACCATCAACCCTTCCATCTGATTCTTGCCTTCCTGACCTTCAAGCACTATATTCATAGTTTCTTCTTGATAGTAACCATACTCTTGATACAGTTCATCCAGCCGGTCAAAAAGCGTTTTCCCTTCGCGTAGATACGATCCAACCATCTCAGATACCACCACCGCCGCACCAATGCCATCCTTATCACGGATATAACTGCCAGGCAAATAGCCAATACTCTCTTCAAAAGCAAACAGGACCTGCACCCCTTCTTGAACCAACTGATCCACTTTTTCTCCGATAAACTTAAATCCCGTCAATGTGTTTTCCACCAACAGTCCATGTCTGCGTGCAATATCAGCCGCAAAATCGCTGGTTACCACACTCTTGATGATGGCAGCCGGTCGAGTAACCGTCCGGTTATTCAACAAGTAATCCACGAGCAAGGCTCCCAGCTGATTGCCACTGACAACACGATATGCATCCTGATGGCGAACCAAAACGCCCAGTCGATCAGCGTCCGGATCAGTAGCCAACAACAGATGTGCTTTCTCTCGTTCTCCTTGCTGCAACAGTAGTTTTAAAGCATCCTCTTCCTCCGGATTGGGCTTAGGCGCTGTGGGGAAATCTCCATCGGGTGCAAACTGTTCGTGTACAACATCTACATGATAGCCCAATTCACCTAGTACCCGCAGCGTCATTTCGCCACCAATACCATGTAACGGAGTATACATGATGCGCAACGCATCATTAACCGGTTTACGGTGCAATGATTTCAACGTTTTGACGAACGATTCATCCAAAGCAAGACTGGCTTCCGACACCAACCTTTCTTGGTCGTCATAACGTATGTCCTGATATCGATGAATGGCATCGATCTTTTCGAACACCAAATCAGCTTCCTCAGGAGAAAGTTGGCAACCCTTCCCGTTGTAAGCCTTATAGCCATTGTAATCCGCCGGATTATGGCTGGCCGTCAGCATCAAGCCCCCCATAGCCTGCTCTTCAAGGATGGCAAACGACAATTGTGGTGTGGAGCCATAGTGTTTGAATATTTTGGCAGGAATACCATTGCCACTAAAAACTCTGGCTGCTTCTATCGCAAATTCTCTGGAGAAATGCCGGCAATCATAGGCCAAATAGACTCCTTGCGCCAACCGGTCTGCATATCGCTCTTTTAAAAACTGAGCATATCCTTGTGTGACCTTGCGCACAATGTATACATTCATTCGATTGGTGCCCAAGCCACGAATACCCCTCAACCCGGCTGTACCAAATTCAAGATCCTGATAAAAGCGTTCCTCTTTTTCTTCTTCACTAAGAGATTCCAGTATATGGATTTCCTCTTGGGTTAAAAATCCTCCCTGCATCCAAGCTAGGTATCGTTCCTGATATCCCATAAACTCTCCTTTCAGGCGTTCTCTGTCTTCTCCAAATGATATGGCTCATAGGTTTTTAAAATACTGTGCAAAACATCCTTGATCACAATATCATCACTATCCAATACTTTCTGCAATCTATCCAGGTTTTCCTGCATCTGCAGTTCAGTTTCCACAAAAGGCTTCCCAATAAAAATTTTCTCATTGCGTGTCCGTTCTAGTCCTTCTTCTTCCAATAAAAGTTCCTCATACAACTTCTCGCCCGGACGAAGACCGATAAAGACAATATCAATATCGTCATAAGGTTCATATCCTGACAATTCAATCAGATCTTCTGCTAATTTAAGGATTTTCACTGGTTCACCCATGTCGAGAACAAACATTTCTCCTCCATGAGCCATGGTTCCGGACTCCAGTACCAACTGAACCGCTTCTTGCACTGTCATAAAATAGCGAACAACCTCTGGATGCGTCACCGTAACCGGTCCTCCTTGGGCAATCTGTCTGCGGAACAAAGGAATGACACTGCCATTCGACCCCAGCACATTGCCAAATCGTACCGCCACAAACTCCGTGAGGGCATTTTTATTGAAGCCCTGGATAATCATTTCCGCCAACCTCTTGCTAGCCCCCATTACATTGGTGGGATTCACTGCCTTGTCAGTAGAAATCATGATAAACTTGTCGACATCAAACGCTTTGGACAGACGAGCTATCTTCATGGTACCCCATACATTGTTTAGAAGAGCTTCGCGTATATTGGATTCCATCAAGGGCACATGCTTGTGCGCTGCCGCATGGAAAACCACATCCAATTGATACCGACCAAACAAATTTGCCATTCCTCGCTCATCACACACGGAGCCAATTTCAATATGCAGATTCAGATTGGGATATCGTCTTTCCAGTTCCAGTCCAATCTCATATACATTGTTCTCATAAATATCCAAAACGACCAAGCTCGCCGGCCGAAAAGCAGCAATTTGACGACAGAGCTCCGAACCGATGGAGCCACCACCGCCAGTCACCAACACATTTTTCCCAGTCAGATAAGCTCGAATATGTTCTACATCCCAAGCGACCGGATCCCGTCCCAAAAGGTCCACCACATCAACATCCCTTAGTTTTTTCAAACTGATACGGCCGTCGATAAGCTGATACAAAGCCGGAAGAATTTGCAGCTTGCACGATGTTTCCTTGCAAATATGCAATACTTCCTGAACAGTTTTCTTGGTGGCCGTAGGAATGGCAATGATGATCTCATCCACCGACATTTTTTGCACCAGCGATGCGATATCATTTCTATTGCCCCGAATGGGGATTCCATAAAGCCGTTTCCCTTTCTTGGTAACATCGTCGTCTACGATCACCACGGGAGTTTTACCAAGCTGAGGATTTTTTTGAAGCTCCCGAATCACCATGGCGCCAGCTTCTCCACCACCTGCAATCATGATTCGTACCTTGCTTTTTTTCTCAATTCTGGTGGAACTCAATGCCCTGCGCAGAATACGATAAAAGATACGAATGCCTCCATTAAAAGCCATGACCAAAAGAGGAAATAAAAAATACCAGCTCCGAGGAATCAACATGCCGAACATGGCACCGATTACAGCCAAAAGACCGGTGCCCACAATCGCGGCTGTCACCGTATTGATAAGTTCCTCCACGGAAGCAAACTGCCACAAACTATCGTACAAACCAAACAAATAGAACAAAGCCAGCATAACCGACGATGTAATAACAGCATGCCAGCCAAAGCCAACCAACATTTCATCTGGGATACTCAAATCATACCGTAATGCCAAAGCCAGGCCGTTGGCCAGTATAAAGAAGAATACATCCATAATCAGCAAATAAATAATGCGATATCTTCCTGTGACGATATTTGTGATCTTTTTAACCATGTTGTCACCCATTTCTATTTGGTCCAAAAACGCCTACGCCTTTTTGCACCCATCTCACCCATTCCATCCTCGCGCTCAATAGGCTGATTCAACAAAACCTTGTGGGGATTGACCAACACCAAACGTTCGGCCAGCTCTGATCCTACCTTGCGCTTCAACAGTGCATGCACTTGATGCAAATGACTCTTCCTGTTCGTCAGGCCATGGGCATCACTGGATACAAAATCCACTGTTCCCATCTCAAGCATCTTCCACGCCAGTCGCTTCGCCACAGACCCATGAAGCCCCAGCAAAGAATCCGCATTGATCTGAAACAATGCTTCTTCTTCAGAAAGTTTCCTGATCAATGAAAGGTCTTCTGCCGCATAAACCGCTCTCTCGAAGTGGGCCAAAATAGGTCGATAGCCCATAAGGCGCAGTTCAAACAAAATATCATTTAAATCAGGTAGCGGACAGAACAACGGCGCTTCCACCAGAGCATAATCTGAGCCCGCCAGCGTGACCAACCGATCCGACTGCAATAACCGCGGTGTATGCTCATCCAAAAGTATTTCCTGACCTGGATGAATCATGAAATCAAGACCGGCTTCTAACAATGAGCGTTGTAAATCAAAACATGCCTGTTGAATATCCGAAGGCATGATGCTTCGTTCTCCATAAATCGGACCATGAGGTGTGGCCACCACCTCGGATATGCCATCAGCCATAAATGCCCTGACCATATGGAGGCTTTCCTCCATGGTTTCAGGACCGTCGTCCATTCCAGGCAAAATATGACAATGTATATCAATCATTATCTGGCTCACCTCTAATCATCTTATAAAACAAAACACTGGCAAATGCATATTCACTATAACATAAATCATATCATGATTCTACAATATAAATTACATTTTTTCTTCATTGTATTTGTAGCCATAGACTAAAGAAGCGGAGAGAGCAACCGAGAAACAGGTTCTTTGATTTTGATCATCCAAGGGCGATTTTGGTAGTCCAAAAGCGTGAGCTGTCGGGAGTGCAGTAAGTCCCGGTGATAGATGGCAACATATTCCTGTGCAATATCCTGATCATATATAAAAGCATTGATTTCAAAATTCAACTTAAAACTGCGTATATCAAAATTGGCCGTACCGCAGGAAAAAACTTCCGCATCTACCACCATGGTCTTGGCATGCATAAATCCTTTTTCATAAATATACGCATGCAATCCGAAGGGCAATAAATCACCAATATAGGAATAGGTTGCCCAATAGACAAACAAGTGATCCGGCTTATTGGGAATGGTAATACTGACCTCTACTCCTCGTAAAAGAGCCATCTTTAAGGCATCAATCATGGCTTCATCCGGGATAAAATAAGGGCTCTGAATCAAAATACTCTTTCTGGCCTGATGAATCATGGAAAGATAGGCATACTTGATCTGTTCCATCTGGGATTCAGGACCACTACTGACAATTTGCATGCCGACATCACCATGTCCCTGGGTTTTCGGAAAACTCAACCTATCAAGATCCTCTTGCTTGCCACCACTGGCACGCCAATCCAACAGAAACCTATTCTGAATTTCTAGTACTGCACTGCCACGCACCAAAATATGCGTATCCCTCCAAGCCCCTTTGCGACTATCAAGTCCCAAATATTCGTTGCCCACATTGAAGCCACCCAAATACGCCTCTTGCGCATCAATCACCACAATCTTTCGATGATTGCGGTGATTGAGCGTTATATCAAAATAAGGGAAAAATTTGGCCGGAAAAAACTTGGCCACATGAATGCCAGCCGCTTTCATCTGTTTGAAACGACGTCCGGGGATTCGGCTGCCGAGAAAATCCACCAAAAAACAGACCCGAACCCCTTCTAGAGATTTTTCAATCAACAAATCAATCAAGTGATTGGCCAAAGCATCATCCTTCACAATGAAATATTCCATATGAATCTGTTGTCTGGCCTGCCGGATACCGGCAAGCAGACGAGTGAATTTTTCCTGCCCATCAATAAAAATTTCCACCTCATTGTCCTTGGAAAAAATCGCTCTGGCTCCATTGAGATTCATCTGGATCAGACTCATATGATGATCAATGGCAGGATCCTGATCACCCATCTCACCGATTTTTAAGAATTCCCCTTGCGCCTTCACCAACTCTAGAATCCTTGCCTTTTCACTCTCAGCAATAGGAAATATTTTTTTCTTACTGATGTTGCGCCCAAAAAGCAGATACGCCAAAAACCCTGCAAAAGGAACCAAAATCAGCACCAAAATCCAGGCCAGCGTACTGGTCGGATTACGGCGCTCTAAAATCAATACAATGATCGTCAATCCGATATAGATCAAAAATAAAATCCACAAAAAATCCAGCATCATTGCTCCTTATAAGAGATTCGCAGCCAGTTCAGCCAAAGCAGAACGCTCTCCTTTGATTAACGTTACATGACCAGCCAGAGGCTGATTTTTGAATTGTTCCACTGTATAGCTAAGTCCATTGCTCGTGCTGTCTATATAAGGATGATCAATCTGTTCCGGGTCACCTACCAGCACAATTTTAGAATTTTCTCCTACACGTGAGATGATGGTTTTGGCCTCATGACGCGTCAAGTTCTGTGCTTCATCAATGATGATGAACTGTCTGGGAATAGAACGCCCCCGAATGTAGGTCAAAGCTTCAATTTCAATACTCTTGGTTCCCGCCATCATATTCTCCAAATGGTTCTTGTCTTCTGCTGAAAACAAAAATTCCAAGTTATCATAAATAGGTTGCATCCACGGGCGCAGCTTTTCATCTTTCTCGCCAGGCAGAAATCCAATATCTCTACCCATAGGAACGACTGGCCTAGCCACCAACAGCTTCAAATATTTTTTTTCATCAAGCACCTTGGATAGCGCTGTGGCCAATGTGAGCAATGTTTTTCCAGTTCCTGCTCTTCCTGACAACGTCACCAAAGGAACTGAATCATCCAAAAGAAGCTCCATGGCCATCTTTTGCTGTACGTTCCTTGGATGGATGCCCCATATCTGATCCTCCAAATAATAAAACGGTTCCAACATATTACCATTACGACATCGAGCCAGTGCCGATTGGTTGCTGCCCGTTTCATCCTTAAGGAGAAAAAACTCATGAAAATGAGGAGATTCGGTAAGAAAATCAAGCTTCACACTCTTCTCTCGGTAAAACTGATCAATAACTTCCTTGGGAACCAAAATTTCCCGAAATCCCTGGTACAACTGATCTCTGGAATCCACCACTTGATCGTTACGATAGGGCTCAGCATACAGTCCTATCGAATCAGCCTTAATGCGAACAATAGCGTCATTGCTAACAATGATGACAGGTATCTGATCTTCTCTATGTTGCTCAAAAAGGGTATACGCCACAGACAAGATACGATTATCCCCGTTGGCTTCCGGGAAAAAACGAAACAACCGTTCATTTTTCTGATGGTTCATTTCCACACGCAACAACCCGCCACCAGGTGTTTTTACTCCTTGATTCAGAGGTGCCTGCATACGAAGGCGATCCAACGCCCGCACAAATTCTCTGGCATTTCTCCCTACATCATCCTGTAGTCTCTTTTTGCTGTCGATCTCCTCGATAACCACTGATGGAATTACCACTTCATTGTCAGCAAAACCAAAAAAGGCCATAGGATCATTTAAGAAAACATTGGTGTCCAAAACAAATATTTTTTTCATTTTTGCCTCCGAGTTAGTAGTCAAATACCTCTTTGATCAATTGTCGCAATGCCTGTGGGGTAATGCCCTTCAGATCTCGTTCTCCTTCTACCGTCAGTGCTCCCTGATGAGCCAAAAGAACATCTTGCTCCTCCACCAACGATTTGACACGATCAAGCTCCCCTTGTATGCCACTACCCACAATGGCACGTTCCATATCCGTCAGTAACGCTTTAGCGCTAGGCCATTTCATAAGTGCACTGATATTTTCCAATTCCGCCATACTAAGCTCATAACGCAAATAGAGCGGTAGAAAGGCAGCTTTTACCAAATTGACTGGTAGTTCCGTATAGGCGCAAATCGATTGTGAAAGACCGGACAAAAAACCATACCCACTCGTGCGATATTTCTTACCCACATCAAAAGAGAGTTTCTGCAATTCAGCATAAGCATCTTCTTGTTCTTCCAGCACTTCTCTACCCAATAATCCCAAGCGAATAAGCAGCTCTTCCACATCTTTTCCCTTGATGTAGAGCTCCAACAAATGAAGAAACATGGTCAACAAATTGGCGACCACCACCACTTTGGGCAGTGTGGCGATATAGCGTTCATCATAACAAATAAAGGCTGGAACAAAATAGTCCCTAGAAATATCCCGCACCAAAGGCCCTGAAAAATCAAGAACAAATGCCTCCGTACTCGATTCGCTCCCACCAAAGGAAGTGGGAACGGCCACCAGCAAGGGAATACGTCGACCAGCTGCCGGATTATAGAAGAATTCCGACCAAGGGTGATTGTTATAGGCTACCAAACCAATCAGTTTGGCCAAATCCATGGTAGAGCCGCCTCCTATGGCCAGCAGGCAATCACAATCATGCTGTAAAAACTCTCTCGCACCCTCTTTGACTTCCTCCAAAGAAATTGGCAAAGCATACCCTGTATAGGTCACGTAATCATAATCCACCAAGACCTCCAGAACATCCTGTGTGGGATCATCTTCAAAAACCTGGGCATCCAACACCAACAAGGGCTTATTTTTTCCAGTTTCCTGTAATATTTGCTGCACACGTCTGGCAGTCTCCGAATCAAAAACACCTGACAACGGTTGAAACCTCTCCAACTCATCCTCCTGGTCCAAGAATAGGCTCATTCAGTCTCCTTTCCGAAAGCATTGATGGTCGTGAGCTCCTCAAAACTCTTGCGGGGCTTTTCTTCGGGCAGATACAACGGGATGCCCAATGGTGTCAGACCAATGACCTTATAAGAACTTGGCACATTGCATGCTTTCTTAACCGTAGCTTCATCAAACCAACCAATAAAGCAGGTCCCCAAATTGCGATCAGTGGCAGCCAGCATCAAGGTTGAAAAAACAATACCGCCGTCCACCAAATAATAGGGCTTTCCATCCAATTCACCTGATTGATCAGGCTCAGCCAGCACTACAATAACATAAGGGGCTTCCGTCAAAGCCGGTCGGCCGGGATTCCCCAAAGGAACCGATTCCATCAGTGACTCTTTGATAACCGGATCATCAACCAAAACAAAATGCCATGATTGCTGATTTTTCCAGGAAGGCGCTTTGCTGGCGATTTCAATCACTTCTCTGGCTACCTCAAAAGGGATACTTTCAGGTGCATATTGCCGAATACTTCTTCTATTGATTATGTTCTTCATTATTTTTACCTTACCTTTCTTTACTTTCATTTTACCACAGAAAAGAGCAACAAAAAAAGCGAGCAACACAGGTTGCCCGCTCCATTCCAACGAATCTTTATCTCCCTCTTCATTGCCCGACGTTCTAGTGGTAAACAAAGGGCGCTAGGTTCTTCTAACAATCCTATTGGCATTACACAGTTACCCGCAAGTAAACATGAATACCAGATTCTAGTTGTAACCTAAAAGGATTGGGTCATCCTTGGAATGTATTGCTATTATAACGCCAAACTACCAGGCTGTCAAAAAAACCACAAAAGATTTTCTTTTTCTCTCAAAAAAACTATAATGTGTGTAGAGGTGAAAACATGTACATCTTAACCATATCCAGAACGCTGGGCAGTTTGGGCGACGATATTGCCAAAAAGTGCGCTTTGTACCTAGGCGTACCCATCATCGACAAGGAAATGAGCTTTGCTCAGTGGTTCCCAGATATCACCGATGACCACGGCATTCATATGCTGCGCTCCAGTTACGCTTTTTATCATCATACCTATGATGAGCAAACCAGCTACAAAGATTATCTGACCTTGAAACTAAAAGAAGCTGTTCGCACGGGTCCCAAAATTTTTTTGGGCATGGGATCTCATATCATTTTTCAAGATCATCCAAGCACCATCCATGTGCGCATCAATGCCCCTTTTGATATTCGGCTAATGCGTTTGCAAGACGAATGGAAATTACCTCGGGACAAGGCCTTAGCACTCCTGGAAGAATCTGATACCAGACGCAAAAAATTCATTCGCAAAGTTCATGGAGTTGACTGGGAAGATGAAAGTCTGTTTGACTTAAGAATCAATACCCGTCAAATCACAGTAGACACAGCCTGTGAAATGATCCGCTCAGCACTGGCCAATACGCTAGAACAAAGTGCCTACAATGCCAACCAACTCTCCTTGTTTCAGACACCGGCAGAACGCTCAGATTTCCGCCATGATATCGAACGTGAATTTGCCATGATACTCGACAACTACGGCATGGAATGGGAATATGAACCCACCACATTCCCTTTGGAATTTGATGATGAGGGAAATATTACACAAGCAATCGCTCCTGATTTTTACCTCATTCGCGAAGATACCTACATCGAACTGACAGTCATGAATCCCAAATACATGGCAGAAAAACGACGGAAAATTGAAAAACTTCGAGAGCAATATCCCGAAGTCAATGTAATTCTAATGGATAAAAAAGGGTTGCATGCCCTGATAGAACGGCATAAGCTTAAAACCCCCATAAAGGAGAATCATGAATCATCTTGATAATATTGTCATCTCAAAGCAAGATATCCAGCAGCGCATAGCCGAATTGGCCAAAGATATCGATGCAACTTACGGGGAGAAAAATCCCATCCTTCTCATTCTTCTCAAGGGAAGCATTTTCTTTGCCTCGGATCTTTCCCGGCGCATGACCTCTGAACATACCTTGGATTTCATGGCCGTCGGGCACGACCAGCAAGGTATGCTGGAAATTAGATATCACCCTATGAGCAACCTATCTGGTCGATACGTTCTGGTGATTGAAGACATCATTGATTCCGGTCTGACACTACACTATATTGTCAATCACCTGAAAACAACAGGCGCACTAGACATTCAAGTAATTACGTTATTGGACAATCCGACCCGGCGGCTGGTCCATCTTCCCATCACTCACATAGGATTTAGCATTCCAGATGTTTATGTTGTAGGTTATGGCCTGGACATCCATGAACGCTACCGAAATCTACCAGATATCTATGAATATCATGAAGAAGAATGAAAATGAAGCGTACCTTCAATACTTTCGAACACGCGACTCCAGCTTCTTTTTCTGGCCAATGCTTGCATATGCTCTGTATCGGGCACAATGGCAAGCATTCTTTCCATAGCTTCCTGGAAACGATCTTCAAACAAAGAAAGCTCATGGGGATGGGGGAAATCGACATCAAGCATCGATGGCAATGTTACAAAACGAATATAACCCGAATGAACAATCTCCGGACCAAGCCATTCTTTGACCCCAGGAATATCACTCATCACCACAGGAAGCCCAGATCCAAAGGCTTCTAGGCAAACGAGTGGAAGTCCCTCATAAAAAGAAGGCAGTACAAAAAGGTGGTGCGCTCGAAACATCCTGGCCAATTCCTCCTGAGGCTGTTGACCATAAAAGGTAGCATTATCAGGCGCCAATTCCTCCCAATGCTTATTGGTCCCCGAGCCTACCAGGCTCAATGAAATATCCTTTGTTCTACACAGCCGACCTGTGATGCGCAGAAGGCTTTCTACTCCCTTGGCCCTGGCCATTTTCCCGGCATAAATAATGTCTCGATGTGTTTGTTTGTATTTTTCCCCATACCCAGGATAGAATAGCTCATCATCATAACCAATTCCAGTGATAATGACACGCTCCTGCTGGCAACCATACTGTTTGGCAATTTCTTCCTTTTGGTACTGATTGAGAGCAAAAATTGCATCCAGTCGGTGACAAGCTGGAAGTACTTTGGGATTCAAGTGCTGATTTTTCTGAACCTGACGCAAATCACTTCCATGACAAATGGCCATCACCGGCAAATCCCAAAACACATCCCTGACTTTGGCAGTCAACAGCCACAAATGATGTGCCAAGACCACATCTGGCCGAAAATCCTGCTTGGCCTTCAGCAACTGATGCTCAAAGGCCTCTTCCCACATAGCCAGCTCTTCTTGCGCCAATTGACCATACGGTGTACTGGGATAAGGCATCTCATCAGACATTCCTGGCATATAAAAGGGCAGATCTTCTGTATCAAACTCTACCAAAAATGTATCCATTAAAAAAAATGGCACACAATCCCCTTGATTGAACGCTGCCACCAAAGCTTGGGTATGTCCACGCTGAGCTGCCCAGCTCATCATGTTCTTGACATAAATGCCACTTCCCGTATCATCCGGTTTCTGGGCAATTACATGTAAAATCTTCACCAGATCCTCCTGATGGTCACAACTGCTTCAAGGTTGTAAGGACATCTTCAGCATGTCCATCTACCTTTACCTTATGCCATATTTTTATGATAATGCTCTGCTCATCGATCAGAAATGTAGTCCGCTCAATACCCTTATGGACCTTGCCATACATTTGTTTATCCACCAGCACGCCATAATCCTCCACCATAATCTTGTCTTCATCTGCGAGCAAGATAAATGAAAGACCCAGTTTTTCTGTAAATTGAATGTGCGAACGTTGTGTATCTTTGCTAACGCCTACAACTGTAGCGCCCCACGCTTCGATTTCCTTAACGTGATCCCGGAAATCTTCAGCCTCCTTGGTTCAGCCACCTGTATTGTCTTTGGGATAAAAATAAAGCACCAATTTCTTGCCTTTAAAATCATCCAATGTCCAGATTTTACCATAACTATCCGGGACTGAAAATGCAGGTGCCTTCATACCTTGTTTCAACATCACTTTTCCCCCTTCCTATTATCTGCTATTCATCAATTCAATCGCATCTTCTGCCAGCAAACAAGATACCTTATCATCTACTTTCAAATCCAATTTACTAGCCATATGGCTACTACAAACACTCAATAGGAGATCCTTTTGCATTCGAACAGAAACCTTGACGGAGCGCTTGGTATATTGGATACGCTCCACCTTACCATCCAACCGATTGCTGGCAAATATACCCTCACCTACCTGTTTGGCCAAAAGTACATGTTCCGGTTTGATACTAAGCTCCACACGCTGACCGACCTGATAGCGACCTAGGGAAAAATACTCCGGTTTTACCACCCGCAAGAATGTACCCAAAGTGGCAATACGAAGGGTTCTGTAATTGGCATCCTCCTCCATCGTGATAATGGTACCAACAAGATGGTTGAATCGTTCCCTAATAACATGGCCATCTTTGAGCTCCAACACCTTGTCCGCCAAGAGCTGAGCCTCAATAGGATTGTGCGTTACCAAGATGACACCAAGGCTCCATTGTTTACGAAAATTCATAAATTCTCGATACATCTTTTCCCTGGTCTCAGGATCCAACGAAGAAAATGGCTCATCGAGAAGCAAAAAATCAGGATTGGTAATCAATGCTCTGGCCAGTGCGACCCGTTGCTTCTGCCCTCCAGAAATTTCATGGGGATAGCGCTTGGCCAAAGCCACTACGCCAAATGTATCCAGCCAATCATGAACTTCCAAGATATTCTTTTTTTTCTGCACCAAGGTAAGATTATCTTCTACGCTCAAATGAGGAAACAAGGCAAAATCCTGAAAAACAAAACCAACTCTTCTTTTCTGTGGTCTTAAATCAATACTCTTTTTCTCATCATACAAGATTCTCGAACCGAGTGCAATCTGACCACTGTCAGGACGCATCAAACCAGCCACCATTTTAAGAAGAGAACTCTTCCCTGCTCCAGATTCACCCGTTATGGCCAGGACTTCCTTGTCTACCTTAAAAGCGCATTCCAGTCGAAAAAGATGCAACTGTTTCTGAAGATCGACCATCAGCATCAGCTCATCACTCTCCTTTGCGACGTGATTAAAAATATCAGTCCCAAACTGGACAACAACATAAAAGCCAGTAAAGCATTGGCTTCCGTTACCCGCCCAGCCTCCACAGCAAAATAAAGAGCAATCGGAACCGTTTGGGTTTTTCCGGGAATATTGCCTGCCACCATCAAGGTCGCACCAAACTCACCGAGCGCTCTGGCAAAAGAAAGTGCGATACCACTAATCAGTCCATGCTTTGCCAAAGGAAGCTTAATGGTCCAAAAAATCTTGTTTTCTTCCAGGCCAAGCGTCTGGGCAGCCTGAATGTAACGAACATCGATAGCCAAAATACTACCCTTCAGACTTTGATACATGAGAGGAAGCCCAACAATAAACGCTGCCACCACCGCAGCGCCCCAGGTAAAAATAAATGAAGTATCAAATATCGATGTCCACGTTTTGCCCAACAAGCCATTTCGCCCCAAGAGAAGCAACAAACCATATCCCACGATGGTGGGTGGGAGTACCAGAGGAAGCATGATGAGCGTTTCCAATAGTTTTTGCCCTCGAAATGATCGTTCACTAAGCCAGCGCACCAAAAAAATACTGACCAAAACAATCAGCAAAACAGCCACAAACGTCACCTTCAGAGAAACCAAAATGGGTTGCAGAATCATAGATCATTTCCTCTCCTGAAAAAACCATATTTCTCAAAAATTGCTCGGGCTTCGTCCCCTAACAAAAAGGCCTGAACATCTCTGGCCAGTACACTCTCTTTTCCTCGCGGAAGAATAACCAAAGGATACAAAATCTCCGTAAACAGCTCTTCTTCATAGGCTTCACGTATACTCACCAAAGGCTCCCTGATGGCATCCGTTCGATAAACCAAGCCTGCATCCACTTCTCCGGTAGCCACATAGGCCAAAACTTGGCGTACATCCTTGCAATACAAGAGCCGCTCCCCCAGAGAATCCCATAAGCCCTGGTTCATTATTATTTCCATAGCGTAGCGTCCTGCCGGAACAAAATCCGGATCTCCTATGGCTATAGGTCCCTCGCTGTCCAATACATCAGCCAAAGATGTAATCTTTTTATCTTCTAGATAGGAAATCAACACCATCTGATTGGACAATAACGCCGTGACATCATTTTGTGCGACATGACCCTTCTCTATCAGACGGTCCGTTTCCTGTGGAGAAGCCGAAATAAACAAATGAGCCTGTGCTCCTTCCTCGATTCCCTTTCTCAGAGTCCCAGAAGAAGCGAAGCTCAACGTGACTTTGCCTTCATGCTCGGCCTCGTAAACCTGCATTAAATCAGTCATGACATCTTGCAAACTTGCCGCAGCCAAAATTAAGATTTCTTCTTCCTCATCCTGGCTTGGCCAGAGGACCAAACCCAAGAACAACAAAAAAGCAATCCCTAGGGCCGACAACCAAAACTTCTTTTGCATAGCTCCACCCATCACTTATTTTTTAACAAATGTACCATGCGTTATGTTGTTAGTCAAATAA
>DIET01000037.1 GCA_002418765.1 Peptococcaceae bacterium UBA5767
CCGCCAGGTGAAGGAGTATGTGACCGAGGCGCTGGGTGAGGAGCCTTTCCGGGTCTACATGCCCTATTACGACAAAAAAGGCTACAAGAAGACGGATTTCGGGCAAGAGCTCTATTTTCCTGGTTGGAAGATGGAAGAGGAGCATCCGCTGGTGCAGGCGGCCGTGAGGGCAAATGAAGCTTTGTATGGCGAGAAGCTGGTGCCGGGACCTTGTCGGTATTCCACCAATGCGGTGGCCTTTTGCGGACGCCATGGCATTCCGGCCATCGTGATGGGTCCGGGGGATGTATCGGCCTGCCACAGGCCAGATGAGATGACCCGCATTAGTGATTTGGTAAAATGCTCTGCTTTGTATACCCTCCTTCCTTACGTATTGTAAGCCTGGAGCGGTGTGGGTAAAGGCTACATATGGACATGGAGAACGACAGTATTAATAAGGAACATTGGAAATGACCTCATAGAAGAAGCAAACGCATGATGGCAGGTAGTGCATATGAGACCAATCTTGTGTGGTAAAAAGGCAGTAGGTACATTGCCGTTAAGTCTCTTGAGTAGGAGAAATGAAAAAATTAATGGTGGTAGTAATCATGCTAATGTTGCTAATAGGTTTGTTGGTTGGTTGTACCCAGCCGGCGGCAGGAGAAGAAGACACGGCTTCTGCTGATTTGGAAGAATCGCCTGTCGTTCCCGAAGAGGAGGTACCATCGGTAGCGCTGGCTCTCAATGGCAGCACCAATGATGGAGGCTGGAATGCGTCTGGGTATAACAGTCTGATGGTTCTGGCTGAGAAGTATGGAGCAGAAGTAAGCTATACTGAGGAAGTGTCCCAGTCGGATATGGAAGAGGTTTTTCGGGGTTATGCTGAGCTGGGTTTTGATATCATGGTAGGGCACGGTTCGCAGTTTACAGATGCCATTACCAATGTGGCCCCTTCATATCCGGACCAGCACTTTATCATTATCAATGGCAATGACCCTGCGTTTGACAATGTATCTTGCGTGCAGCTGGCCAATGAGCACACTGGTTTTCTGATGGGATCGTTCGCTGCGCTGATGACAAAGAGTGGTACGGTAGGATTCATTGGAGGTATGGATATTCCTCCCATTACATTGGGGATGAAGGGCTTTGAAGCAGGAGCCAAGTTTATCAATCCGGATATTGAGGTGCTGAGTACCATCATTGGCAATGCGCAGGACGCGGCTATGGCCAAAGAGACGGCCTCTGCCTTTATTGACGCGGGTGCCGATATTTTGGGCCATGTGGCCAACAATGCTGGGCTGGGTGTGATTGAGGCTACACAGGAGCGTCAAATTCGGGCGATTGGTTCGATGATTGATCAGTATGATATCGCTCCGGATACGGTGATGGTCAGTGTGCTCAACAACAATGAGTTGATGTATGATTACTTTTATGCCAGATATGTAGATGGTTCTTTGGAGCAAAAGGTCTACAAGGTTGGCTTGGGGGAAGAAGCCGTTTTTATGTCTCCCTATCATGGGTTTGAGGATCAAATCCCTGAGGCTGTGAAGCAGGAGATGCAGCGTGTTGAAGAAGCAATCCTAGCTGGGGAGCTGACACTGTAACTTGCTTGTGGTATGGATTGGTCTTTGTGTTGTGTTGTTTTGGAATAGGTTAATTCCGCAGGGTCTTTTCTCCAGCACATTGCATGTGGGCTTGGGTGAAGAGACCTTGCCCTCTAGTGATACAAGAAATATATTGACGGTCTTCTTGTTATGCTACTTGGCATATAGTTGATTTGGGTTAATGTTTGACAAAAAAAAGCATATCGCCAAGCGATGTGCTTTTTGTATTCTTAGGGAATAAAGATGACATAGAGCACACTGTGAGTTGGTATACGGAATTACGAAGGGGGAGAAGGTATACTAAAGGAAAAAATAAGGAGGAGTATGATGGCTCTCAAACAAGTTGGAAAACCAAACATTCGCAAGGATGCTGTAGGAATATGTCCGCTTTTGGAAGGCGATATTATGCCAAGCGCCCTATATGGTTCATGCTCTATCTGCTATAATAAATGAAATGAAAAAAGAGGAGCTGGGATAAAAATGTATAGTAGGCCTAGGACTGGCTAAGCAGGAATAGGCAACAGGAGATGGGGAGATGGGTGGATCATGGATAAGAAAACATACAGCTTCCTGATGGCGGTGTATGCAGAAGAAAACCCGGCATATTTTTTTGAGAGCATGAAGAGCATGTTGGAGCAGTCTTTGATGCCGGATGAAATCGTCGTGGTAAAAGATGGACTTCTTACCGACGAACTCGAGGAGGTGCTTTTGCAGTATGAGGAGGCTTGGCCGGAGGTGCTCCGAGTGGTGAACCTTAAGGAGAATGTAGGACTGGGTCTTGCTCTTAATGCCGGCCTTGATGTGTGCCGCAATGAGTTGGTGGCCAGGATGGATTCTGATGATGTTTCGCATAGACAACGGTGTTTAAAGCAAGTGGAAGAGTTTGGGCGTCAGCCTCAGCTTAGTATTTTGGGATCCTGGGTGGATGAATTCGATACGGATCCCTGTGAGATTGTCTCCAGAAGAAAGGTTCCCCTTTCTCATGAGGATATTGTGCGTTTTTCGAAGCGGCGCAATCCTTTTAATCATCCTAGCGTTATGTACAAAAAGCGCGATGTACTCGCATGCGGTGGGTATGGACCGTACAGGCGTAATCAGGATTATGATCTTTTTGTGCGGATGCTGAGAAAGGGTTATCAGGCGGCCAATTTGCCTGAGTCTTTGGTGTTGTTTCGCTCTGATGCATCGTCTCTTAAAAAGAGGAAAAGCTGGTTGAAGTGTAAGGACAATGTGGTAATCGGGTATCGCTTTTTGCGAAATGGTTATATTGGGTTTGTGGACTTTATGCTGGTCAGCTTGGGACAGGTTCTTTTTTTTGTACTACCGCTCCCCTGGCAGCGTTTTTTAAGTCGGTGGTTGTTGAGGGATCGTTTATGATGCGAGCATGGGAGATTTTGGAAAACAAGATCAACCGGCGTCTGAGGAAGAACCGGGTCTTGAAGGCGGTCTTAAAGCGCATCTATCAGGGGCTGATGGTGTTTTGGGTCAGACCAAAGCGTGTTGAGGGATTGCTGCAACGGGTGACGCCCAAAGATGACTGGGAGTATTTTTTTGGTTATTATGATGTTTGCCCTTGGGATGCTCACGATGGGAAGCTTCTTGCGCTGCGTGTTCGTGATGCTAGGGTAATGCCAACCTTCGAGGAGGCACAGATTGTTTTGTTGCCATCTGGGGAGGAAGAAAAGGTTCGGGTGTTGTCCAGTACTAGAACCTGGAATACCCAACAGGGATGCCGGCTCCAGTGGCTGGGGCCGGACCATGAAAGTCGCATTCTCTACAATGATTTGGTGGAGGGAAGATATGCGGCGGTGATATTAGAGCTCGCCAGTGGACACAAATGGTATCTGGAAAGACCGGTCATGGCGGTAAATCCACAGGGTACCGAGGCGCTTTCCCTTGATTTTTCCAGGTTGCACCGGTTGAGACCAGGGTATGGGTATGGGCAGCTGGAGGAAGAAAATGAAATGGAGAATTGTCCCGATACACCTGCGATCTGGTGGATGGATCTGATGGAAGGCCAGGTGAAGCCTTTGTTTACTTATAAGGAATTGGCGTTGTTTCACCATAGGCAGGATATGGAGGGTGCGGTGCACAAAGTAAATCATCTTCTGGTTGGGCCTGAGGGCAAGCGCTTTATGTTTTTGCATCGCTGGATCAAGGACGGGCGCACTACGTCCAGGTTGCTTACGGCCGGGATGGATGGTTCTGGGCTTTATCTGCTCAGTGATGCTGACATGGTGTCTCACTGCACCTGGAAAAGTGAGAAGGAAGTCGTGGGATATATGCGCCGCAGTCCAGGTACAGAGGGATATTTTTTGCTGCAGGATCAAACCAGGGAGGCCAGGCGCATATGGCCCGAGCTCATGGTGGACGGTCATCCGGGTTTTGCGTTGAAAGGGAATCTGGCTGTGACGGATACCTATCCGGGACGCACCAGACAAGCTTCGGTATTTTTGCTGGAACAAGATAAGGCAACACGGATTGCCAGGGTCTATGCCCCGTTTGCCTATGAGGGCACGGTCCGGTGTGATCTGCATCCCAGATGGAATCGTCAGGGAACCAAGATTTGTCTGGATGGAGCCTTTGAAGGTAGGCGGGCGATGTACGTGCTTGATGTAGAGGATAAGGTGACCCTATGAGCAAAGAGAAAAAACGGATTGTTTATGTCTTGTCTACCTTAAGGCAATGCGGACCGACCTCGCAGTTGTTGGGCTTGCTGGATTATTTGGACAGGGATAGGTTTGAACCTTTTGTCTTGACCTTGTCTCCTGAGACACAGGACAGTCGCAAGGAGGATGTGCTGGCGAAAGAGATTTCGGTGCAGTCACTAAATTTGGGCAGAGGCGAAGGATTGTGGTCTGGACAAATAAAGTTAAGGAAAATGCTGAAGGCACTGCAACCGGATATCGTGCATACCACAGGAATTCGTGCGGATACAATGGTGTCGCGGTTGTCCGTAAAGATGAATTTTGTTCAGGTGATGAGTGTGCGTAATTTTGCCAAAGAAGATTTTACGGCCAAATATGGACGTCAGGTGGGCGCGGTTATGGCGAAATGGCATCTTGGCGTGATGCGTTCGTGTCCTTTTGTGGTTTGCTGCAGCTGGTCCTTGGAAAAGCAGTACCGTAAGCTTGGGCTTACACATCTTAGGGTGATCCAAAATGGGGTAGATGAAAATAGATTTTTTGTTTTGAAAAACCAAGATGAGCGTTTGGGGGTTAGGGATTCGCTGGGTATGGCGCTGGATGAGACGGTGTTTTTGTCGGTTGGTAGTCTGATACGAAGGAAGGATCCCTTGTTGTTGATTCGGGCGTTTTTAGTTTTGGATGGTAAGTCGGGTACTTCGTTATGGCTGCTGGGAGACGGACCGCTGCTTACGGATTGTAAGGCTTATGCCGGGGATCATGTGGTATTGACAGGAAGCGTGACCTCTCCGGAGATCTATGCCAAGGTGGCGAATATCTTTGTGTCGGCTTCTTGGTCTGAGGGTCTTCCCAATGCGGTGCTGGAGGCAGCAAGCTGTGGCTTGACACTGATTCTTTCCGATATCCCGCAGCACCGGGAGATTTTTTCGGATCAGCCACAGCTGGCGTATTGGTTTGGTGTGGGCGATGAGGAGGGGTTGGTCCAGGCTATGCGTAAAGCGTTGCTTGCTCCTATCGATCCTCTTAGGGTGTCTTCCTATGTGCAGGAGCGTTTTGGCATGGCTCAGATGAGCCAGCAGTATCAAAAGCTTTATGAGCGCCTTCTGGATGCCTGATACGGGTCATCTTTTTTGCAAATGGTAGATGGGATAGTGCTCAGCCCAGTAAAAATCGTCGGGGGTTTGGATATCTTTTACTTCGAAGTAGGAATCGATGCTTTGTTCGAATTGTTCCTTGGTGGTATAGGACAACGAAAAGACCATGCGCTTTTTACATAGCTCTTGGTATTCCCCATCGCTGAGTTTCTTTTGTTGGTATAAGTCATCGATGTTTTCGTTGAATGTTTTCGGATCGATGGTGCCTGTGGCTGGATCTAGCCAGTGGATGATCAGCAGGCTGCGGATGGCTTGGTTGATGGAGTTTTGCTGTGGCTGCTCATGATACCAGTCGAGGATTTCTTGGGTAGAGTGAAAGTGTCGTGGCTGGTGCACTTGAAGGCGTAGAAAGAAATGCCCTTTGGTACGAAGCATACGGTGAACATTGGCAAGGAATGCGTTATGCTCGCTGGGGTGCAGCATGGACTGGGATCCATCTCCGATGATAAGATCGAAGGATGAGGAACAGTCGGCATGGATCCAGTTGTTGTGCAGAAAGGTGTCGTTGGGCTTAGGTGAGCAGAGGCAAGCTGTGGCTTCATAGATATGGGGGTCAATGTCGATACAGCATAGCGGACGTTGGTGCTGGGCGGCCAGGCTGCGAATCTCGGCTGTGCAGCCCAGCAACCCCCAGTCTCCTCGTTGCCATAGGTCGGTGCTTTTTAGGTAGTCCTGGTAGATCCGGAGCATCTCGCGGGAGGGTCTGACGGGGGGCTCTGCTTTTTCCCAGTATGCAGTGTGCTGCGCGGGGGTTTTCTGGTCTGGCATCATGGTCACCTCGTAGGGAACTATTTTTCACTTTGGTATTTTGTTTCACAAAGTGATACATGGTTATTGTATGTTATATTTATATTTTTTTCACTATGGAATTTTCATCACGACGGCAACAGGAGGACCGATATGTTGCGTATGAAGCAGAGAAACAGGATGTTGGGCAGACGGTGGGTGGCATATCATTTTCCTTTGCTGCGTTTTTTGGCGAAGGAGAGAGATCAGGAGACGATGCCGCTGGAGCCTTCGGAGGTGGTCCTTTTGGACTGTACGCTTCCTAGAGTGCCGGTGGTGGGACTGGTGCAGGATTTGCCGGCTCACAACAAAAAGGTGTACTGGACCAAGTATGCGCGGTTCTTTACGAACAACCAGATTCCGTATCGTATCGTAAGTGTCCAGGATTCGGATTGGTTGGACCAGGTCGGGGATCTGGACATGCTGATTTGGCGTCCTCTTTCCAGACCGGCGCAGCTGGCTGAGGCCAAGAATAAGCTGTATGCCCTAGAGAGTTACCTGGATGTGTTCACGGTTCCTTCCTACAGAGATATTTGGATGTATGAGGATAAATTGAATCAGTATTACGCCTTAAAAATGCTGGGTCTTCCGGTGGTGGATACCTTTGTGAGCCACAGTTTAAAAGAGACGCTGTCGTACCTTGAGCAGGCGGTCTATCCTCTGGTCTGGAAAATCAGCAGTGGGTCTGGTTCCCTGGGGGTATCCTTGATGTTAAATCGGCGCAAGGCCCTGCGGGCAGCCAAAAAGGTGTTTTCACCGGCCGGAAGGTGGACCTATTGGGGATATGAACGGCAAAAGGATTATGTCTATTTGCAGCGCTTTATCCCTGGTGGTGTTCAGGATGTACGGGTGATCGTGGCCGAGGACCGTTTTCTTGGTTTGATGCGTAGCCCGGACCAGGGGGATTTCAGGGCGTCGGGTTCAGGCAATATTCACAAGGAAGCGTTGCCGGTGGAGGCGATGCTGCTGGCCAGGGAGGTGCGGCTTCGCCTGAAGACGGATTATGTGGTGGTAGATATGCTTTACTCTATGGATTCGAAGCGCTATGAAATCATTGAGGTCAGTCTGTTTACTTCGGCGTTTTCGCAGGAGCAGCTTATGGTGGATGGCGTGGCTGGTTATTACCGCTACCAGGAGGGAGCGTTTGTCTTTGTGCCGGGTCGTGTTTGGGTGCAGGAGTTGATGCTGCTTTCGGCCATGCGTCGCTGGGCCGAAAGAAAGGAGATCAGCCTATGATTCTTGTGACGGGTCATGCTGGGTTTATTGGGTATCATCTGGTAAAGAAGCTCCTTTTTCTAGGGCATGAGGTGGTTGGTCTGGACAACCTAAACGATTATTATGATGTGTCGTTGAAGCGTTCTCGGCTTGCTCGTTTGGAGGGCCTGGCGGCGGATATCCGGATGGACCTGGAGGATGGCGAAGGGGTAAAGAGGGTTTTTGCGCAGTTTAGGCCGGAGGTGGTGATTCACTTGGCCGCCCAAGCGGGGGTGCGCTATTCCCTAGCGCATCCAGACCAGGTGATGCGTGCCAATGTCATGGGCATGCTGCATGTGCTGGAGGCGTGTCGGGCGTATCCTCCAAAACATCTTTTGTTTGCTTCTTCCAGTTCGGTCTATGGTGATCAGGGTGGGTTGCCTTACCGGGTCACCGACAGAACGGATGCGCCGGTGAGCCCTTATGCTGCCAGCAAGAAGGCGGGGGAGGTGATGGCGCATACCTATGCCCATCTGTATGGCATTCCCAGTACTGGTCTGCGGTTTTTTACGGTATACGGTCCTATGGGGCGACCGGATATGGCGCCGCATTTGTTTGCGACGGCCATGATGGCGCACCGTCCGATTGCTCTTTTTAACCATGGAAAGATGGCCAGGGATTTTACCTATGTGGATGATGTGGTGGAAAGCGTGGTGCGCCTGCTGGAGCATCCGCCTTCTCTTTTGGGAAATAAGGTGCCGTTTTCTTTGTACAATGTGGGCCGGGGTGAGCCGGTTTCCTTGCTTACCTTCGTGCAGCTTTTGGAGGAGGCACTGGGGCAGAAGGCCCAGATTACTTTTTACCCGATGCAGCCGGGAGATGTGAAGAAAACCTGGGCGGAGGTTGAGCGTCTTCGAAAAACGATTGATTTTGTCCCGGAGGTGTCGCTGGCGGAGGGGATTTCTCGTTTTGCGTCCTGGTTTTTGGAGTACTATCATGGTTAAGAGGCGCCGGTTGATCCGGCTGTTGTGGACGGGAGGCTGGGATTCTACGTATCGTCTTTTGCTGTTGTCCAGGGAGGATGTGGTGGTGGAGCCGCATTATCTCTTGGATGAGTCCAGAAAGAGTAGCAAACAGGAGTTGCGGGCTATGGAAGCCATAACGCGTCTTATAAAAGAGGATCCGAGGACGCGTTTTTTGTTGTTGCCATTGGTGCTGCAAAAGGTGTCAGAAATCGAGGTGTTGCCCAAGCTGCAGGCAGCTTGGGCGCGCTTGCATGCGTATAGTGGCTTGGGCCGGCAGTATGTCTGGTTGGCTGCGTATGCGAGGCTGGTGTCGGGGCTGGAGTTTTCTTGTGAGAAGGCGGAAGCGGGGCATGTGATGCAGTTGGTCGAGAAAAGGGGGCGGCTGCGGCAGTGGGAGCAGGGTGTTTTTGCTTATCAGCAGCTGGATCCGCAGGCGACTGAACCGGACCTGATGCTGTTGTTGGGAGGATTTTACTTTCCGGTGTCTGTGTATGAACGTCGCAAGAGGGAGATGAAGGAGGACTATCTTATGCTGGGGGCGGCCGAGGTGATGCACCTGACTTGGTTTTGTCATCGGCCATATCGAGGGGAGCCGTGTGGTTTGTGTGTTCCTTGTCGGGATGCTTTGGAGGAGGGGCTCGACTTTCGCTTTACGAGAAGAGGGCTTTTTCGGGCCAGACACCGGTTATTTTTTCGGGGGCTGCGCTGGTTTAGGAATCGATGGCGCGAAAAAAAAGCGAGGGAGTGAGAAGGTTCTATGGGATTGTATCGTACGCTGGCGAGGCGCTATTACCGAAGATTGTCGTTTCTCCGAAGCTGGCTGACCCGGGTAGGGGAATACCAGAATCTGTATAAAAAAAGAAAGAGGATTGCTTCGGTGCGTCTTCATGAGACGCAAAAGAGAAGCATTGATGCGTTTTACAAAACGCATTATGGTAAACGCATCCCTTATGGCTGGCATCGTTTGTACCAGAGTTATACGGGGGTGTTTCGGGAGGATTATTTTCCGGAGATTTTGTTTTCGACGCGTCTGGAGATGATGTTCAATCCTATGGCACAGGCTTTGGTGCTGGGGGACAAGAATCTGTTGCCTCTTTTGGTGGAGGGTCTTTCGGATGTTCGTTGTCCGAAGACCTATTTGTCTTGTGTGGGTGGTATCTATTTGTCTGGTGAGGGAAGGCTTCTTTCTCGGGAAGAGGCAGTTTTGTCCCTTTATGACCGGGGATGGGTGGTGGTGAAGAAGTCGCTGGGATCTGGGTCTGGTCGTGATGTGCGGCTTTGTGAGGTCGTGGGGAGCGTGGACAAAAAAAGCGGCTTGACGATTCGGGAGATTCTCCGGGAGATGGGGGATCAGTTTGTGGTGCAGGAGAAGGTCTTGCCGCATCCAGTCTTGGAAGCGTTGTATCCGCATGCGCTCAATACGTTTCGGGTTTGCACGTATCTGGTGGAAGATACGGTGCAGGCTGCCCCTCTTGTGTTGAAGCTGGGCCGGGGAGGTATGGATGTGGACAATATGCATGCCGGGGGCCTGGGGATCGGGGTGAGTGAGGAGGGCTTTTTGTATGAGGCGGCTTTTTCGGAGCAGGGTGAGCGCTTTTTGGCTCATCCGGATACGGGTGTACTTTTTTCTGGTGTCAGGGTGCCGCAGGTGCCGGATGTGATTCAGGCGGCCAAGGCGTTGCACCGGCGTATTCCCCAGCTCCAGATGTTGTCTCTGGATATGACCATTGACCATCTGGGCCAGGTGGTGGTGATTGAGTTAAATACACTGGGGCAGAGTGTGTGGTTGTCTCAGATGACTACGGGGCTTCCTTTTTTTGGGGTGCATACGCCGTATATGCTGCGTCGCATGCGTAAGACCTGAAGGATACCAGACAGACGCCGGGGATAAACGGGTTTAGACCTATCGGGGCGCGTCTTTTTTTGCTATAATGAACATCAAATGGGCGTAGGAGCAAGGTGCTTTTTTGCGTCGCGGAAATGAGGCGAACAGATGAAGGAAACGGTGTTTTTGTATTTTATTACGGGGTTTTTGGGCAGCGGGAAAACAACGTTTTTGAAGGAGATTTTGGGTATGCTTCCCCGGGAGAAGGTGGGGCTTATCGTCAATGAGTTTGGCCAGGTCAATGTGGATGGGGAGATCATCAAGACGGATACGGGGTTTGAGGTGGTGGAGATCAACAATGGCCAGATTTTTTGTGGTTGTGTGAGTGGGGATTTTGTCAATGCCATCACGGAGAGTTTGAAGCTTCCGATTCGACATCTGATCGTGGAGACGTCGGGCATGGCCAATCCGTATAATATTCAGGATATTTTACGCAATGTGAGCAACCGGGCGACGGAGGATTATGCGTATAAGGGCATGATCTGTTTGGTGGATCCTACCAATGTGCTGGTTTTGGTGGAGACCTTGAATGCGGCCAGAGAGCAGATTGCCAGGAGTGATTTTGTGCTTATCAATAAGGCGGACCTGGTGAGTCCTGTGGTCCTCAAAGAGGTGGAGGCTTTGGTGCGTTCGTTGAATGATCGGGCGCCGGTGCTGATTACCTCGTTTGGCCGGATGGATGAGGAGGCGTTTCTTTCTTTTTTGGCGGGATCGAAGACGGTGTTTTCTGGCTCGGTGCCGAAAATCGAACAGACCATGAAGCGTCCGCTTACGTACCTTCTGCAGGGTTCAAGCCGGATGCCGTATGCATCGCTTATGTCTTTTTGTGATGCTGCGTCTTTGCTTTCGTTTCGTATCAAAGGGTATGCGTGGACGGAGCAGGGGGTCTTTTTGGTGGATGGGCTGGATGCTTCTGTTGCTTATAAACCGACCTTAAAAGCCATGGATGGGTTTCAGGTGGTTTTGATTTCAGCGAAGGGGGATATCAAGGAAGAGTTGAACAGACTATTTGCTGATCTGGTGGGTCTCCCGGTAATCCTTTCGGAGCGGGGCAAGGAGTATTGGGGCGAGACATCTTGAGGTTTTTGTTGTTCGTTGAGAGGCCATTTTGTTCTTGCACTATTATTTTTGGTAAGATATGATGTACAGGAGGTTTGGCGCATGCTGGATACCATGGTAGGCGAATATTGGCTGTTGGATCTGGTGTGGTATTTTGTCATCAGTGCTTTTCTTGGTTGGCTGGTGGAGGTGGTTTACCAGTGGATCAAGGTGGGTCACTTTGTGAACCGGGGGTTTTTGTTGGGTCCGTTTTGCCCCATTTATGGTTTTGGGGTCGTGATGATCTTGCTTGGGACTTCTTTTGCGGGTCTGGTGGACATGTCGCTTACTTTTTTTCTTTTTTTTCGGTTGTTTGTGTTGGTGGTGTTTCTTTCGACGTTGCTGGAGTTTGTGGTGGGTGCGTTGTTGATGCTTTTTTTTGGTCAGCGCTGGTGGGACTATTCGCATCTTAGGTACAACATCAAGGGATTCATTTCGCTTCGCTTTTCGTTGTATTGGGGGTTGGGTGGTAGTTTGTTCTATCTGATGCTGGATGGACTGGCGCTGAACAGAGGTCTTTTTCTTCCTCGGCCCTTGTTTGAATATTTGACCATAGGGATGCTTGTTTATCTGGTGGCGGATGTAACAAAGAGTGTGGATCTGGCGATTCGTTTGCGCTGGTTTGCTTCGGAACTGTATGAGGCGGCGCGTGATTTGAAGGAACGCCTGGAGGATGTGGCGGAGATTGATCTGGATTTTTTGCGGGTGGAGGCGTTGATCCGCAAAGGGCAGCTCAATGAGTTTGTGGATGAGTTTTTTGAGCGTTTTTCCAAGCTTGCCAAGGAGCAAAGGGTGTTGATTAGCCGGGCGATGGTGCGCTATGATGCGCTTTTATCCAGTAGCCGGGTATTGCAGTTTAGACATATTTTTCATGCGTTTCCCTCGATTCGGGATATTCGGTATGCGGGTATTTTGGATGTCTTGCGGGAGCGGATGAACGGGGTGGTGCACCGAAACGGCAAATCCTCATGGCCAGAGAAGCCTGAGGATGATCCGAATGAGGATGTTTGATGGATATTCTGGTTGTTTATCGGTAGGAGTAAAGGGGGGGAGCTTGGATGAAGCCTATTGTAGGTCGGTTGGAGGATGTAAAAAGCATATTGATGCAGGGTGAGGATTTAAAGCATACTTCGATGCGGCGGTTGTTGGGCCCGGAGGATGGTTTTTCTGGTTATGCGATGCGTGTTTTTACGGTGCAGCCGGATGGTTTTACGCCGCAGCATACCCACGATTGGCCCCACATCAATTTGGTGGTGTCTGGTGAGGGGACGTTGCAGACGGGGGAGTATTTTACGCCTATTGAGCAGGGCTCGTATGCGTATGTGCCTCCTGGAATGCTGCATCAGTTTCGCAATACGGGTCGTGAACCGTTGGTTTTTATGTGTATCGTGCCGGAGTAGGATGGATAAAGCGTAAGATATTTCTTTTCCTAGCAATGGTATTTCTTTGTTTGGGGAGGCAGGGGGATGCTTAAAAAGCGGCAAGTGTTGGTGCCATGGGAAGCCTAGGGTAACCCAATGGGTTGGATTGCCTTAGGCTGAATGGAACATAATCAAGTTATTTATTGCTGGCGGGGCAGTCTACAGATCATGGTGGACGGGCCTCTTTATTTTTTGTCTCTTTTCAATGAACTTCATCACGAGGAAGTAAAGCGTTTTAGAGAGCATACCGTAAGGTACAAGGCTACCAAGGGACGGGACAGTTTTTGGTTGAGATTGTGTTCGGGGCTTTTTGTATAAAAGGGTAGCTGAAATGGTTGTAAAATACTCTGTTTTAGAAGAAAGCAAGCGGCTTTTTTAGCGAAGTATCTTCTGATTTACTCATAAGGAATGGTTGAGAAATCGAAATACTATTGAGTTTTTAGGCATATGGGAGAAACTCAACAACCCAGATTTTAATGTCATCGAATTCGAGTACATTCAAAGTCAAGCAGGACTAAATAGCTTTCTCACATCTAAAAATTGGATTGAATCAACAAATTCCGTTGGCCTTGTTTCAAAAGCTGGAAGATACGGTGGAACATATGCTCATAAAGACATTGCCTTTGAGTTTGCATCGTGGGTATCCGTTGAATTTAAGTTGTATCTAATAAAGGGATTCCAAAGACTAAAAGACCAAGAACAAGGTCAATTGGACTGGAATATCAGAAGGAATTTGACAAAGATTAACTACCGAATCCATACAGATGCAATTCAAGAAAATCTCTTATCAAAAGAGTTAAGCGGTAAAGAAAAGAGTATAATTTATGCATCTGAAGCAGATGTGCTTAATATGGCTTTGTTTGGAATGACAGCAAAGACATGGCCAGAGAATAATCCAGATAGGAATGGGAATATAAGAGAATATGCTAACGTATCTCAATTCGTGTGCTTATCAAACCTTGAGAGTTTAAATGCAGTTTTGAGTAATGATGGATTAGAAGAGAGTCAAAGGCTAGAAAAGTTAAATAAAATTGCCATAAGTCAGATGAAAATTCTCGTTGATGATGGGGATGAGTATCTAGCTATAGGGACGAAAGAAGATAAATAATGACTAACAAATCAACGATTAGGAATTTCCTAAAGGTTCAATAGTGATGAGTTATGTTTCTGCATAACCTCTTAAGGTGATCACACTGAATAAAAAATCTGATGGTTTTACTTTAGTAGAATTAATAATTGTGATAGCAATACTTGGAATCATTGCAGCAATAGCTGTTCCAAGAATTGCTGGATTTAAGAGCATGGCTGAAGAAAGTGTATGTGCAGCCAATCGGGAAACTGTAGAAAGAATGTATTTAGCTTTTCTGGTTGAAAAGGATATTGAACATGAGGATAGTATCTTTAATCAATTTCTTATAGAAAATTTCAAAGGGGTATGCCCAACTGGTGGCGTGATCAGTTATGAAGAAGGAAAAGTAAAGTGCAGTATGCATGAAGATGAAAGTAAGGGTGGTGAAGATAAGTCACCTGGAGAGGAAGTGCCTTGGTTGTGATGTTGTAATTAAGTTAAAAAGATAATTACAGGCTTGAACCAAGTGATACCAATAGATATAAGGATTTTGTAATCATGTAATTACGAATTTGGAAAACTTTCTGATTAGATGGATATGTCGACGTGAGTATGCCCTTGCGATAAACACCATATGTTGTGGTCAGAAACAAAAAAACGACAACAAACACTATTTATAGATTAGTCCTTTCATCATAGTCTTATCAAAGGTGATACGAATTGGATAAAAATCGAGTGAGTATGAGTAAAGGACAAGTAAAAATCGACAAATACAAGATGCTGAGGTAGTGAAATCAAGGCATACAACATGTTGCATAAAAGTCGAATGATTGGATGGAAGGTATCGACGTGAGTATGGTGAAAAGATCAGAACCACAAGATGTTGCATAAGAGTAGGAAAGAAAATAGTCTATTATGCAATATATAGAGTGATGCAACTACTCGAATTTTTCGATGAGTTGAAGTCTTTGAAATAAGTAATTTAATATATACTGAAAGCTAACGGAAGGGGTGAAGTGATGAACTCAAGAATAATCATGTATCAGACCGAAGATGGTATAACAAAAATAGAAACAAATTTTGATGGCGATACTGTATGGCTTTCAATAGACCAAATGGCAGAGCTATTTCAGCGTGACAAGTCTACAATCTCTCGACATATAAAAAATATCTTTGCTGAGGGCGAACTTGAGCGTTATTCAGTTGTTGCAAATTTTGCAACAACTGCGACTGATGGGAAAACTTATCAAGTTGATTATTATAACCTCGATGTAATCATTTCCGTTGGTTACCGGGTAAAGTCATTACGTGGTACGCAATTTCGTATTTGGGCAAATAAGATCCTAAAAGAGTATCTTAAAAAAGGATTTGCTATGAATGACGACCTTCTTAAGAACGCAGGAGGAGGCAACTATTTTCAAGAACTCCTTGAACGTATTAGAGATATCAGGTCAAGTGAGAAAGTTTTTTACAGGCAAATACTTGATATCTATGCAACCAGTATAGACTATAATCCGAGAGCATCTGAGTCCATAGGGTTTTTTAAGATAGTACAAAATAAAATGCATTTTGCAGCACATGGTCACACCGCTGCAGAAATTGTCTATTTAAGAGCTAACGCAGATAAAGACTTTATGGGAATGACATCTTTTGATAGAGAAAGCTTAAGAAAAGCTGATGCATCTATTGCAAAGAACTATTTACAGGAAGATGAAATTAAGATTTTGAATAGATTAGTCACGGCATATTTAGAATTTGCTGAACTCCAAGCAATTAGGCAAAGGCCAATGTATATGCAGGATTGGATTGGCAAATTAGACGACTTCATCAAAATGAGTGGAAGTGAGTTGCTAGACAATGCAGGGAAATTAGTCATGAAGAGGCTAAAATCAAAGCAGAACTGGAATATGAGAGGTACAAGGAACGAAGTAAAGATCAATTGACACAAGTTGAAAGAGATTTTATAGAGCATGTGAAGACTGCACAGAAGCAGTTAGAACAAGGAAAAGGTAAAAACGGTGGTAGATAAAAACCATCTACCACCTATGAAAGGTTGTAATATCAAGGGTTTGGTAGAAAAGTGGTGAAGTGGTCGATGAAAGCGCAAACTTTTTGATTGGGTGGATGTGTCGACGTGAGTATGGTGAAAGGATAAATAGGCTGAAAGACTGTGATAGCAAGGGTTTCAGCATAACCGCTAAATGTACTAATGTTACGGAAGCATTACACGTAGTCTCATTCAATCAAAGCATACATTTATGCAAGATATAGTGTTTAAAATAGTTCAACATACTGCATATAGATTAAGAAAATAAGGTGCCAAAACATGCACCTCTATACAATACATAGACTTTAGATAAGGAAGATGACGGTAAAATGGCTGAGAATAAAAAAATCTGGCTCGCTTCACCACATATGAGTGATGAAGGCTATGAAATGCAATATGTACAAGAAGCATTTGATACAAACTGGGTAGCACCACTTGGACCGAATGTAAATGAGTTTGAGAAAGAGCTGGCTTCAAAAGTAGGTTCAAAACATGCAGCAGCAATGACATCTGGAACGGGAGCCATTCATCTAGCACTTAAAGCAGCAGGTATTGGTGAAGGAGATATCGTATTCTGTCCTACCCTTACTTTTTCAGCTACAGCCAATCCGATCATCTATCAGAATGCTACTCCGGTCTTTATTGACAGTGATTATGAAACTTGGAATATGGATCCAAAAGCATTAGAGGCAGCCTTCGAAAAGTATGGTGATAAGGTGAAGGCTGTTTTAGTTGTTCATTTATATGGCCTTTCAGCTGATATGGATAAGATTATGGAAATCTGTAATAAGTATGATGCGACGGTTATAGAAGATGCTGCTGAGTCTTTGGGTGCTTATTATAAGGGAAAGCATACGGGAACCTTTGGTGAGTTTGGAGTGTTCTCGTTTAACGGAAATAAGATTATCACAACCTCAGGTGGTGGTATGCTAGTTTCTGATGATGAGGAGAAGATCAAGAAAGTTAGGTTCTGGTCCACTCAATCTAGAGATGCAGCAAGGCACTACCAGCATAGTGAATTAGGGTTCAATTACCGTATGAGCAATGTCGTTGCTGGAATAGGTAGAGGACAGCTGAAAGTATTAGATCAGAGAGTAGCTAAGAAGAAGTATATTTTTGAATTTTATAGGAGAGAACTTGGTGGTCTTGAGGGTGTAGGCTTTATGCCTATCAATGACTGGAATGAACCAAACTATTGGTTAAGTGTTATGACGTTGAAGGGTTCAGTTAGACCTCTTGATGTTATGGAGGCACTGGAGAAAGAGAATATTGAGTCAAGACCTGTGTGGAAGCCGATGCATATGCAGCCATTCTTCGCTGAGTGTGATTATGTGGGTTCAGATGTTAGTGAGAAGCTGTTTGAGAATGGTGTGTGTTTGCCATCTGATACGAAGATGACGGATGAGGATCTTGAGAGAATTTGTGGGATTATAAAGGGACTATGGTCTAAATAAGAAGTAGGTGCTAATAGATGCAGAGTGAAGTGAAGGAAGAAGTTAAAGTGAATAAAGGCATATACAGAAAATTTATCAAAAGACCAATGGACTTCATTTTGTCTTTGATGGCAATTATCGTTTTAAGTCCGGTACTTATAATCGTTGGTGTATTGGTAAGAGTTAAGCTTGGTTGTCCGGTGTTGTTTAAGCAGAAGAGACCTGGGCTTAATGAGAAGATTTTTACTATGTATAAGTTTAGAACGATGACTGATGAGAAGGACGAGAATGGGGAGCTGCTTCCAGACTTAGTTAGACTTACTAAGTTTGGTAGGATGCTAAGATCTACAAGTTTAGATGAACTACCAGAACTATTTAACATCCTAAAGGGTGATATGAGTATTGTGGGACCTAGACCTTTACTCATTCAATATCTTGAACTTTACAATGAACATCAAAAGAGAAGACATGAAGTGAGACCTGGTCTTTCAGGAAATGCCCAAGTAAATGGGCGAAATGCTATTAGCTGGGAAGATAAGTTCAATCTTGATGTTGAGTACGTAGGCAATATGAGTTTTGTTGGAGACTGGAAGATTATCTTCCTTACTATAAAGAAGGTTTTTGTAAAAGAGGGCATCAGTTCAGATACATCAGTTACGATGGAACCTTTTAGGGGTTCAGCTCATCATTCAGAAAACTAAACTTCAATTATAAATCATTTTTTCAGAGAGGAATGTACTTATCATGAAAGACAAATTAATCATTATAGGTGCCAGTGGACATGGAAAAGTTGTCGCTGACATCGCAATAAAAATGAATAAGTGGCAAAGCATCGCATTCCTCGATGATGACGAGTCTATTAAGGCATCTATGGGGTTAGAAGTTATCTGTAAAACTGCTGATGCTTTTACATATAAAGATGAAGCTGATTTCTTTGTTGCTATAGGAAGCAATGCTACAAGGGAAAAGATTCAAGAAAATTTAATCGTGGAAGGGCTAAATGTAGTTAGTTTGATTCATCCGAGTTCTGTTATTGGCACGGATGTTGAGATCGGTATTGGCTCAGTAGTAATGGCTGGGGTTGTGATTAACAGCTCTACTAGAATTGGGAAGGGTTGTATCATCAACACGAGTTCTAGCATAGATCATGACAATGTCATAGAAGAGTATGTACACATTTCTCCTGGAGTTAGTTTGGCAGGAACTGTAAAAATAGGTAGGTTGAACTGGATTGGAATAGGAAGTGTTATAAGCAATAACGTGAACATCTGCAGTGGTTGCAAAGTAGGTGCAGGGACTGTGGTGGTTAAGGATATTACTGAACCTGGGACATATGTTGGGGTTCCGGTGAGGAAGATAGATTAAAAACAAACCAAAACACACTATTATATGAAAAGAGGAAGTTGATTATGAATTATTTTGTTTATGTTGATGGTATTTTAGGGGTTAAAACAAATGAGAAAGAGTTTCCTTGGTCTTACGGAACGGTAGCTCCAGAATCTACAAAAGAAAAGTTTGATGAGTGTAAGATAAAAATTAATGTAGATGTAAGACATTCAAATGATGTATTTGGCGCAGATATTAATCTTGATAAAATGGGTAAATACCATTATTTTAGCGCCAACAGAAATGAGAATAAAGTTTACTACGAAAGAAATTTCTTTGGCAAAAGTAAATTAAGATATTCTATCGAAATTAATGGAAACGAAATAAATGTTATTGTAGGCAAAAATTATATGAAGTATGTGAAGCATAGAATAATGGGTCTACATTCAATGTCATATACATTAACTGATATTACAGCTGGGTTACTATTAAAAAATGGGATAGCCACTATACATTGTTCAGCAGTTAATGAAGATACTCAATCGATTATTATATTTGCCCCACCGAATACAGGCAAAACACTCACAAGTATTCAGCTGTGCAAAGACCATAGCTTCAAGTTTATAGCAGAGGATTTTGCATTAACAGACGGAGAGAATGTGTGGGCTGTGCCTTGGACTAGTACATTTAGATATTATGATGACATAAATGAATCAAAACTTGATACCATTGTAAACAAGATTACCTCAGTACTACCAGTTATGGAGTTAATATCTGTCAAGAAAAATAAGTCTATCGATACATATCTTGGTGAAGATAGTATTAAGCATTTTTCTAAAGCGACGGATATTGTAGTCCTTGAAAGAGGAAAAAGCGATATCGAAAGAGATAAGGCTGAAGGTCTAAGGAAATTAATTAACCTTAATAAATATGAGTTTAATTATCATAAGGCACCATCTATTGTAGTTATGGATTACTTTAACGAAGGATTTTCACCGGAAGCAATGTATGATACAGAGAAGAAAATATTAAACAAGCTCATAGATAACTGTAACTATGTATCAATTTCTGAAGAAAATGCTCTAAACTATGCAAATGTAGTTCTAAGTGAAGTAGTAGAGAAAAAGAGATGAAGAAAATAGTACATGTATTTACTGTTTCAATGTCAGTAATCTTCTTAGAAGGATTATATGAAAAATTGAAAAGTAAAGGATATGAATTAATAGTAATCTGCTCAGATGGTGAAGAAGTTCGATATCAAGAAAGAATTGGTAATATAAAATACTATCCGGTTAGTATGAGTAGAGGTATAAATCCCATAAAAGATTTATCCGCATTGATTAGAATAATCTCTATTCTTAAGAAAGAAAAGCCGCAAATCGTTCATGGTCATACACCTAAAGGTGGCCTTTTGGCGATGTCAGCTGCTAAGGTTCTTAGAATAAAGAATAGACCATATCATCTACATGGGTTAAAGTATCCCAGTGAAGTAGGAGCAAGACGTTCAATTATTAAATGGATGGAAAAAGCTACAATCAGTCTTTCAACCAAGGTCTTTGCTGTTAGTAATAGTCTTAAAGAGTTTGCAATTTCCTCAGGATTAGGATCAAATACAAAAGTTAGTGTTTTATTAAACGGTAGCATTAAAGGAATTGATATCGGAAGGTCAGAGGAAATACGAGTCAATAGAGAGCAAATAGCTATTAAGTTAGGTATAAAGCACCATCAAATAACACTAGGTTTCGTAGGGAGAATAACAGAAGAAAAAGGTGTTTTTGAACTCTTAAGAGCATATAAAAAGTTAGTTGAGTCAAAATATGATGTTGGATTAATTCTATGTGGTCCAACTGAGATTAAAAATGAGCAAAATAAAATTTTATTTGAGGAGATTAGAGGAATTTCTAATGTCCAATATTTTGGACAAGTTGATAATCCGCTAGAGTATATGGCTTGTTGCGATGTTTTTGTATTACCTTCTTGGAGAGAAGGATTTGGATTAGTTAATATTGAAGCAAACTCTGTTGGTGTACCGGTAATAACAACAGATATCGTAGGTTGTAAAGATTCAATTGAAGATCAAAAAACTGGAATTCTTATTGAAAGTAATAATGTTAGTGATTTAATAGATGCATTAAAACTTCTAATTGAAGATCCATCACTAAGGAAAGAAATGGGTCAAAATGGAATACAGAGAGTTAAAGATTTATATGATAGAAATAAAATTTGGGATAGTCTATTGGAAGAATATGAAAGAATGATTAAGGCGGTGAAAGCTTGAAGGCATTATTCGCACATGGATTAAAATTTTATCAAACTGTTGACGGGAAATTATATCTGAGGGGATATAATCAAAAATTTTGGGATAGATATTTGACGCATTTTGAGAAAGTATATGTTATAGGGAGAAAAGTAAAACTAAAAAAATCAGATCTAAAAGGATATAATGAATTCTCTGGAGATAATTTGGTTTTTGTAGAAGTACCTGAAATACATGGTATAGATGAATACTTAAGTAATAATAGTAAATCAAATAAAATAATTGAGAAGACAGTTCAGTATGTAGATTGTGTAATTGCTAGACTTCCAGGTACATATTCCTCGACTGCTATTAATTATTCAAAAAAATATTTCAAACCTTATATTATTGAATTAGTAGGTTGTCCATGGGATGCATATTGGAATCATAGTCCAAAAGGCAAACTAATAGCTCCGATTATTACTAAACAAACTAAGAATCTAGTTAAAAACTCTAAATACACTATATATGTAACGAATGAATTTTTACAAAAAAGATATCCTACAAAAGGTGTTAAATTAGGGTGTTCGGATGTAGCATTACCAAATTTGGATGAGAAAATTCTTGAAGATCGATTAATAAAAATAAACAGTATGAGACCTACCGATAAGGTTGTTATTGGTACAACAGCAGCCATTGATGTTAAGTACAAAGGTCAAGAGTATGTTATTAGAGCAATTTCAAAATTGTGCAAAGAAGGCCTTAATATCGAATACCATCTTGCAGGAGGTGGGGATGCGAAGTATTTAAAAGCAATAGCTGAAAAATATAATGTTGAAGACAAAGTGATGTTTTTGGGTTCATTACCTCATGAAAAAGTCTTTGAATATCTTAAGAATATTGATATTTATATCCAACCGAGTAAACAGGAAGGGCTTCCACGGGCACTTGTTGAAGCGATGAGTATGGCCTGCCCAGCAATAGGTTCAGAAACTGGAGGAATCCCTGAACTAATCAATAAAGATTTTGTTTTTAGCAACGGAGCGGTTGATAATATTGTTTATGCAATTAAACAGGTCCTCGATAATAATATGAAAGATGAGGCAATAAGAAGTTTTAACAAAGCTAAAGAGTACGATAGTGATATTTTAGATGAAAAAAGATCAACGTTTTATCATGCTTTTATTGAAAGTGAATTCAAGTAAACTATAGATGTTATTACTTTAAAAAAATGAATGATGAGTTTAACCATGAGCATTTAATATAAAAGCCTAAAATTATTGACAGACACAGATAAGGCATAGCTGTCAACTATTTTCTTGAGGAGATACCGTATGATTAAAATCAAAACATTATTAATATTTTTCTTGATTGGATTTAGTTCTATTTTCATAGCATTAGCAAATACAGATGATAGATACTGGCTAATGTGGTTGCTACCAATTATGTATTCATTTCTTTTGATTATTATGGATATAAGCGCGGGGGCAAAGAGTAAAGAAATTGGATATCGTGCAATTAAAATAGTTATGTTATTTAGGTATGTATTAACCCCCATTTCGATTGTAGCATCACAATACTATATCGGCCCCGGCCCTGAACCATCAAAAGGGACGCTAACATTAGCAGTTGGATTGATGATGTATGAACTTATTTTTGTTGGAGCAGGAATTTTTATATACAGTTTAAGAAAGAAAAACAATTCAAGTATAGAAAAAAAAGACATTATAGGCGAAAAAAACAGCCCACTATGGATATTTTTGATAATTTCATTTATTACAATATGGTTAGTTGATATAAGATTAATTATTCCGAATAATTTAATTACAATTACTAATGAGGTAGTAAGGATATCATTAGATGTTGAGAGGGCTGGACCTATCATTATACTGAGAAATGTCTTTAGGGTGATTTTCGGGATGTCTCTACTAAACTCAATAAACAGATTGAAAATAACAAATAAATCAAAAATGATCCTCTCACTATTTTCTTTGGTTTTAATATTAGGCCTTTACACATCTAATGCAAGATGGGATACCCTAAGCATATCTTTTGTAGGCATTATTTTACTTACTGATATGTATCCTAGGTATTCAAAAACTATTACATTCTTTATTGGCTCAATTTTGATTGTTGCTCTAACAAGTGTGACAATATATAAGTTTCTAGGATATACAAACATATCAGTTTCCAACTCAATTACTATTATTAAGGAAATGATTGAAGTTGTATCTAAACAGTTCCAAGTATATTTTTCTGGTCCAAGGAATGTTGCTCTTGCTATTGATATGGGGAAAAGTATAGATGCAAATGTAGGATGGTTAATAAATGATTTGTTTGGGTCTTTTCCTGGGTTAAGTTCTTTTTTCGATCAATCTATAAGATTCAATATGTTATTCAATCAATATATTTATTCAGGGAATGTTATTTCACAAATAGTTCCTTTGATTGGGATAGGTTATGTTTCACTAGGCTTTATTTTTTCGCCAATTATAACTACACTTTTTACGCTATTAACGTTAAAATTGAATGATGAATATATGAAAAGAAGTAAAATTTTAGATAGGTATTTATTGATTTACATGATTATATATACTTCGATGTGTATGGGCATGAGTATACAAATTTTGACCAATAAATACTATGCTGTATTTTTTCCATCACTTGTTATATTATCTGCTAGTAGAGTGATTTTAAAACTATTTACAAAACAAAACGCTCATAAATATACGAAGCCAGAAAGGCGTGTCTTCGATTAGTAATATTGAAAAAGTGAAAGGAGCGAATCGTTATTAAGCAAAGAAAGAAAAGATTATTAATAATTACACCTGATCAATTTGGTTACCATTCTGATGACTACTATAGATCGTATTATGGAAGCAATGATTTTGAACTTTATATATTATGCTACGACCATGGAAAAGAAAAAATCAATCTTGATAATGTTAGAATAGAATATGTTCCTTACTGCTCTAACAAAATTAAACGTGAGTTTGAATTTCACAGTAAAATAAAGAAGATTATAAAATGTTGTGATATCAATATTGTATATACAAGATTTTTTTTATCTTGTCCATTATTAAGATTAGTCAACTTCACATCAGGAATTAAATGGATAATGGATATAAGAACAGGTGCAGTTTCGGGTTCTAAAATCAGAAAGAAAATATATAATGACGTTATTAAGCATTCCTGTAAATTATTTAATGAAACAACAATTATATCTGAATCATTGGCGAAAGAACTAAAAATAAACAGGTACCATGTTGTTCCGCTTGGAGGAGAGCCAATGGTGCATAAATGTGAAATAGAAAATTCATTGAATGAATTAAACTTTCTATATGTAGGGATCTTTGATGGTAGAAATATCGATGTAGTGATTCATAGCTTTATAAAGTTCTACAAGGAATATTCGCAACGTATCAACACAAAATTAACCATTGTCGGATATTCCAATAATCCAAATATTGCATTGGAGCTAAAAGAATTAATAAATATTAATAGTGAAGTTGCAATTAAATATGTAGGACGAGTTCCAAACAAGGAATTGAAAAAGTTCTTTGCTGACTCTAATGTTGGGATATCATATATCCCAATTACTCCTTGGTTTGATATACAACCTCCTACAAAGACTTATGAGTATATTATAAATGGTTTGGTTTGTATTGCTACAAATACTTCGGAAAATAGAAAAGTAATAAATAGTAATAACGGAATAATAATTAATGATGACATAGAAAGTGTGTATGCAGGAATGTGTAATATTTTCAATAATAGAAGTTCCTACAGAAGACATCAAGTAATTACTGAATCTGAAAAGTATTCCTGGAAGAATATTTACGAATCTTACATAAAAAATATTTTGAATTATGAAAGTAAGATTAGGTAAAGTAGGTAGTTTGATAATGGAGGTAAACGATGAATACTAAAATACTCGATAAATTGCATAGGATAGAAAAGGAAATTTTAGACGAAATAGTTCGAATATGTGATAAATATGAGTTGAATTATTTTTTAATTGGAGGAACTTTACTTGGTGCTGTTCGTCATAAAGGTTTTATTCCATGGGACGATGATCTAGATATTGCTATGCCGAGAGCTGATTATAATAAATTGTTAGGTTTATGCAAGCATGAATTGAAAGACGGGTATTCACTCGATTATTACCAAAATAATAAATTTTATTGGACACCTGTGGCTAAGATTCGTAAGGATAATACTATATACGAAGAAAAGGAATTACGAAATAATAAAGAGACTCATAAGGGGGTCTGGGTTGATATATTCCCACTAGATGACGTTAGGTATGAAGGGAGTATATTTCAAACAATTCAAGCTAATCTTGTTAACTGGCTTAAGCTAAATATAGTTGTTCAGTTGGGTTATAGTAAGCCACAATCATATAAATCTAGATTTGCGTGTAGTTTTATGAGAATGCTAAATATAAGGAAATCATTTGAAATCCAAGAAAAAATTATGACGATTTGGAATAACAAAGGATATAATTATTTCGTTAATTTAGGAAGCCAATACGGTTATAAGAAACAAACCATTCATAAGGATATTTTTTTCCCACCTTCAAAATTAGAGTTTGAAGGCGATTGTTATAATGCGCCAAATGACTGGGAGTTTATTTTGAAAAGAATATATGGAGATTATATGACGCTACCTCCGATTGAAAAGAGGATAAATCATAATCCTGTACGAATAAAACTAGATCATAATTGTTAAATTTAAAAGAACTAAGGTGAGATTAATTGCAAAACTCAAGAACAGCTAATACAGCTAAAAACGCTTCATTTGGTTTAGTAAGCCAAATATTAAACATTATATTAAGTTTCATAAGTAGAACAGTTTTCATCTATGTTCTAGGAGTTGAATATCTAGGTATAAATGGGCTTTTTACAAACATATTAATGCTACTTTCATTTGCTGAACTGGGCATAGGTAACGCCATAATTTACGGAATGTATAAGCCTTTAGCTATGGATGACAAAGAAAAGCTAAAGTCCTTAATGGCTTTATATGCAAAGGCTTATAAGGCTATTGGACTATTCGTTTTTGTTGCAGGTTTACTAGTAATACCTTTTATGGATTACATTATTAAAGACACACCTAATATAAATGAAAATATCACTTTGATATATGTCTTGTTTTTATTAAACACTTCAATTTCATACTTCTTTGTATATAAAAAATCAATAATAACAGCGGATCAAAAAAATTATGTTGTTTTGTTCTATCAGCAGATCTTTAAAGTTGGACAAACATTAGCTCAAATACTTTTCCTATGGCTAACAGGTCAATATCTAATATTTTTAGTTATACAAATAATTACAACATTATTGAACAATATTTATGTATCTAGAAAAGCGGATAAAATGTATCCGTTCTTAAAAGAAGGAAAGGTAAAAAGTCTTGAAAAAGAAGAACAATCTTCGATATTTGCTAACGTTAAGGCATTGTTCCTATATAAATTTGGGTCTGTGGTATTAAACGGAACGGATAATATTATTATATCAGCAATTATTGGCATTACAGCTGTTGGACTTAATTCAAACTATGTTCTTATAATTTCAGCTCTAACAGCCATTGTAGGACAAATAATGAATGGATTTACCGCAAGTGTAGGGAATCTAAATGCTTTAGGAAGCAATGAAAGCAAGGAGAAAGCTTTTAATAAGATATTTTTCGTATCTGCCTGGATGTATGGATTTTGTGCAGTAGGTCTATATTTATTTCTTAACAAGCTCATTGTTTTATGGATAGGAGAAGCCTTTATTTTTTCAAATTTAGTGGTTTTTGCCATTGTTCTTCATTTCTATGTAAACAGTGTTCATTTTACTGCTTATACCTATAGGGTGACAATGGGTTTATTTGTCCAAGGAAGATGGGCACCATTAGCAGCTGCTATTATAAACGTAATACTCTCATTTTGGCTGGGTCACACAATTGGAATAGCGGGTATATTCTTTGCTACATCTATAGCTAGATTAATTACTACTGGCATTGTTGATCCAGTACTTGTTTATCGAAACGGTTTTAAAAAGAATCCTTTAATATATTACATTAGATACTTTTCCTTTGCTGGATTATTTACAGCTTTGTATTTTCTGATGAAGCTTGTTGTTTCATTTATTTCAATAACTGGACTGAGTGGGTTTATAATCGAAGTTGTTGTTGTAAGTTTGTTGTTCAATATTATTATGGCGATAATCTTTTGGAAATATCAAGATTTTATTGAAATTAGAAAGGCAATTTTAGGTTTAATAAAAAATAAGACGAAGGGAGTTAATAAGCATGAGTAGTTTTATGGATGAATTTAAGAACAAATTTAAAACTGAAGAACTAATGATTTATGAAACAGAACATTGGATCTGGTCTCTACGTCCAGTCCAGGCTACTCTTGGGGCGGGTGTACTTTCTTTAAAGCGTGAATGTCCGGTTTTTAGTGAACTGAATCAAGAGGAGTTTTCTGATTTAAATAATATCATTAAAGTGATTGAGAAAACATTAAAGCAAACCTTCAACTATGACATTATGAATTACCTAATGCTTATGATGATGGACAAGCAGGTTCATTATCATATTATACCAAGATATGAAAGAACTATTGATTTTGCAGGAACTTCATGGAAAGATTCAGGTTGGCCAGGAGTTCCAAACTTAGCGGGCAATGAATTAGATATGTATGAGTTACATGAGATCCAGAATGTAATAAAAGAAAATTTGATAGTTTAAGGATATTACAACTGTTGTGAGGGAGGAATAATTTTGAAAAAGTACAAAGTAGGTTATACGACAGGTGTGTATGATATGTTTCATATAGGACACCTTAACATTCTAAAAAATGCTAAAGAACAATGTGAACACTTGATTGTCGGAGTCACAACGGACGAACTAGTTTCATATAAAAATAAGAATGCTATCATACCTCATGAAGAACGTATGGCAATTGTAGAAAGTATTAAATATGTTGATCAAGTAGTGCCTCAAGAAAGCATGGATAAAATGGCAGCTTGGGAAGAGTATAAATTTGATGTTATGTTTGTAGGCAGTGACTGGAAGGGCACAGAAAAATGGAATGAGTTTGAACGCCAATTTGGAGAAGTTGGGGTAGATATTGTGTACTTCCCATACACTCAAGGAACTTCTTCAACGAAGTTAAGAGATGTATTAGATAAGATTATGAAGAGTTAAGCTGCACGTATTATTAATATTTAGGATTAATGAAATGAGGTGACCACAACCAATGAACATATTAGTAACCGGCGGCCTAGGCTTTATCGGTAGTCATACAACAATAGAACTAATTAAGAATAATCATACAGTAATCATAGCCGATAATCTTATCAACTCAAAGATTGAAGTACTGGACAAGCTATCTACCATAACAGGCATCAAGCCAACTTTCTATCAGATCGATGTGACGGATGAATCTAAGGTAGAGGAAATCTTCAACAATCATAACATTGATGGTGTGATTCACTTCGCTGGTCTTAAGGCTGTAGGGGAGTCTGTATCCAAGCCACTTGAGTATTATTACAATAATTTGGTAAGTACGATGGTACTTAGTAAGATGTGTGTGAAGTACGGAGTAGGCAAGCTTGTCTTTAGCTCTTCTGCAACAGTTTATGGTGATCAGCCATCTCCACTTAAGGAAGATATGGAGCTTAAGAAGACAACAAATCCATATGGCGAAACTAAAGCAATGAGCGAAAGAATATTAACTGATACAGCTCATGCTAATGATGGATTTGCGGTAAGTCTACTAAGATACTTCAATCCAGTAGGTGCTCATGAAAGTGGACTGATTGGTGAGGATCCTAATGGCATTCCTAACAATCTTATGCCCTTTGTAACCAAAGTGGCTAAGGGTCAACTTTCCAAGCTGAGTGTATTTGGAAACGATTATGATACCATTGACGGTACCGGAGTTCGTGATTATATCCACGTGGTTGACCTTGCAAAGGGCCATGTTAAAGCTATTGAGAATCTTAAAGATGGTGTTAACATCTATAATCTGGGAACCGGCAGAGGAACTTCTGTATTAGAACTCGTGAATGCCTTCATGAAGGTCAATGAGATAGACGTTCCTTACGAAATCGTCGGAAGACGTCCGGGGGATATTGCGACTTGTTATGCGGATGCTAGTAAAGCTGAGAAGGAGCTAGGCTGGAAGGCTGAACTTGGCATTGAAGAGATGGTTAGGGATGCTTGGAAGTTTGAGATGAATAACAAGTAATATTGTAATCTCTGCATTTTGATGCTCCACTCATTACCCACCAAAGACAGCAGAGCCTCATATAAGTATAAAAGTGAGCTGGGTGGGGTAGACGTTAAGGTGATAAAGAGAGCTACAATGTTGGCATTGAAGATGCTGTAATCATCCATATGATAGTTACTGTGATGAATCCATGTGAAAACTACTGTGCCCAAGGTTAGCTGGGTGGGGTAGACTGGTATGGTGATAAAGGTGAGCAAGTGTGTTGGCGTTGGTGAAAAGAACGGGCATGAAGTGATCGATATAGTGTCCGTTTTTTAAGAAGTGAAGATATCAGAATATTTATGAAATAATGATTAAAGACTGACTATATGAAGTCAAGATGTAAATGAGAAAAAAGTAGCGTAGACGCTAGAAGCAGTGAACCTTG
>DIET01000026.1 GCA_002418765.1 Peptococcaceae bacterium UBA5767
AGCGCAAATTAATAATACTAGGAGACTAATTATATGAAAAAAGTATTAGGGATAGCATTCGCCGTACTCATCGTTGCTTCAATAGGGGCGGCGCTCCTCATCAGCAACATCTGGCAGCATGACCGTGATTCTTTCATCAATCTGATCCATAGACCCAATGAATGGCCATGGATCAACATACCCTTATTTCTAGAAACCGATCATGAGGAAACGATCTATCTCGATCGAAAAGAAAATCAGCTTCCCATCCAAGAAGGTGATACTCTCCGGGTTAGTACATCTTATGGAGAAATAAAGATAATACAGAGTGATAATATACAAGATGAAGTGCTTTTCTCTCTCAGCGGAGATCTGCCAGCGCACCATGACTGGCATATTCAAGCAGAAAAAACTGACCAGCTGGCTCTCTACACCCTAGAGGTCCCTGCCGTCATCCTCAACGGAAGCAATCAAACACTTTATTTGGAAGTCCATGTGCCCAGAGATCTTACTCTGGATTTAGATTTATCCACTCACGTAGGGGAAATTACAGTGTTGGGAGATTATGGCAACGTGAACATGATCAATCAGCTGGGCGCCGTACGTTTTGAAGGTTCTTCAAACAACATGACTTTTCATCTGAACCTTGGTGATGCCGACATTCAATTAGACGATTTCAAAGAAATCCATGGCGCTGTAGACCTGGGCAATATTCATTTGGCAATTGATGATGACATTGACAATAAGCACTATATCCTGGAGACAAACCTGGGTTCCATACAAAAAGATGCCCACTTCTATGATACAATAGGAGGAGATGAAGTACGACTATCGACCGACTTGGGCGATATTCAATTGGAAAGGAGATAAGTCCATGAATAAAAAATTATATCTGTCTCAAAAGGACAAAAAAATTGGAGGAGTATGCGGCGGTTTGGGCGAATACTTTGACATTGACCCCACCATTATACGCATTGTCTGGGCAATTATGATTTTTTCCGGCGTAGGGCTTTTGGCCTACATCATTGCTTGGCTGGTCATCCCCAACGGCGTAAATTTAGAAAGCTAGGAGGCTCATGATGAAAAATCGTTTGACCAAAGGATCCTCTCCCATATTGGGTGGTGTGGTCAGCGGATTTGCCGATTTTTTCGGTGTCGATCCTCTGCCACTCAGATTGCTATTTGTAGGACTGATGTTTGTCAATGTTCTATTCGGCTTTGTATATGTCATATCCTGGATTGTCATGCCAGACTATCCTGGCACACCACAGAAAAACCCAGATCGACAGAAAAGTGGATTTATCATCCTGGTATTGGGCGTTCTTTTGCTGCTGAAAAATTTCTTTCCCCAACTAACCTTGTCCGTATTGGCAGCATTCGCCTTGATTGGTCTGGGCATCTATCTCATTGTTCAACACAAGTCATAATTATACTGGTGCAACAAAACCCCCTCCCGGCTTAACTGGGAGGGGGTTTTTGGTTGCTACCACTGATATCATGCTGAAAATATTTCCCGAAATTCTCTGATAAACTGTTCTAAATCTCCCGTATAGCGAATCAAATGGACGCCATGCTCTCTGGCCCTCTCTATGAGACTTTGTTTATCCGGCCAATGCGTCACCACCATAATGGGGATTGCTGAGTCTCCACCTAAGCGTTCGGCACTGACAATGAGTTCATTCAGTTCTTTTTCAGCATACTTGGACGTATCCTTGCAGGACACAAGCACCAATTTTTCTCGGTACACCGCCAGAATATCAATTTCATTGTTCACATTTTTTTCTTCGTCCCAGAAAAAAGCCACACCACTTTTCAGGTCATCAAGAAACTCCAAATGCTTCATACCAAAATAGGTCACGGCTTCCAGCCAAAATCCATAACCCATGATGTAATGTTTGAACCCTTCTTCCCTAAATTCCAGGGTAAATTCAAACTTGGATGTTTTTTTAAATTTGGCAATTCTGTATTCGTGCAAAAGAATAAGGTACTCAAGAATAAGTTTGAAATCTTTTTTGCTCAAACGGTGGGTACTGACCGAAACGATTTTGCTTTTCAATTCATAATCCAGTGTTCTCATGATGGATTTGGTTTTTAAAATTCGATTGATCTGCATCCACTGATCATGATGCGCCATCTGCCATTTAAGAAGGTGCTTGATGGGTCCGGATTCAAATACCGCTGTAGATTCAGCGTAGACACTGCCTCCTCCACTTTCCACAAAATCTTCTACCTGCAGATCAACTTTTTCTATTTCAACCGGGATGCAGTCTCCGTTTTTGATGATGATAGCCCTCTCATCGCGTTCGGAAAAAACAAAAATGGGCAATGAAAACTCTACTGCGATTTCCCTAAGAAGCATAGCAGCCACCGGATTACCATTGGAGAGATCCAGCATAACTTCGCCTTCTTCTTGCTTGATGCTGGAAATCGCTTGTCTAAGATTATCGCAATGGTAGTAATCCATCTCCATTGGCTCCAAAACCAAATCAGGATAGAGATTTTGATAATACAACACCATATTATCAATATCCTTGAAATCTTCCTTGGATCCAGAATGGAACAATATTATTTTCTGAGGATGTAGTGCCTTGGTAGCCACCAAAGTGGAAATATTGCGATGATTGATCAGACAAATCAGAACGGACATAGCGCTCCTTCCCAAACATGTTTATGATACTTCCATAATTAGAGAGATGAGACAGATTTCCTCTATTTCATGAACATTTTACGCCAAAAACAAAAAGCAGCAGTTCAGAGAACCACTGCTTTTTGGTTAAAATTCCGGGGGCATCGAAAGCATCTCTTCATAATTGTAGACTGGTCCATCCACACACATATAGTGAGAACCAACTTTACAGTGTCCACATTTTCCAGCCCCACAACGCATATGGGTCTCCAGCGTAAGCAGAATATCAGTAGGCTTCATCCCCAGCATCAAAAGATCCTTGGAGACCAGCTTGATTCTTCTTGGCGAGGCACAAATAACAGCCGTGGTCTTCTCCCATTCCAATCCGAGATCAGGAAGCAAATCATTGATATAGCCTGTATAAGCGTCAATTTTATCTGTTCCATGCTTCAATGAATACAGCACCTTAACGCCAGGAACTTTACTCCAGGCTTCCAAGTCTTCTTTGAGAACCAAACCATCATACCAGAGTGCACTGGCCATAATGACCACTTTCCCGAATTCTTCCCGGTTCTCCATAATCTGAACGATCATGGTACGTACCGGAGCCAGACCTACGCCTGAACCCACGACCAAAATATCTCGTCCCTTGATTTCTTCATACGGGAATGCTTTGCCATATGGACCACGCAGTCCCACCTTATCCCCAGGTTTCATCTCATGAAGCTTTTGCGTTACACTCCCCACATTCTTAATACAAAAATCGAAATGATCACGCTGCGATGGTCCAAAGGGAATGGAAATCGCAACTTCCCCCACACCAAATACCGTGATTTCAAAAAACTGACCCTTAAACTGATAATTTTTATGCAAGGATTTGTCTTCGTATTCCAGATAGAATCGCTTAATATCTGCCGTTTCATCATCTATCCTGGTAATGGTGGCGACATCAGGCATGTATAGGCTTTTGTTCTTCACCACATCCCCTTCAGCACGTTGATAAGCAATATGGGCCAATTGAGAGTCCAGTACGGCAGCATCCGGTTTTTTTGCTTCCTCTTGGATGCGGCCAATGATCTTCAAGATGGAAATATTGGTAGGACAAACCTCAATACAACGTCCGCACCCTGTGCATCCCTTATACCCAAATCGTTCTTCAATATATTTTAGTTTGTCATAAATGCGGTACCGGGTCCGGGACACATTGCTTCTGGGATTGTGATCACCTGCATTTCTGGTGAAATGTTCGCTTTGACAGCTGTCCCAATAGCGTACACGACATCCAGCACTGGAAGCGTCTCCTTCTTCTACCACATTGAAACAGGTACAAGTCGGGCAAACAGCTGTACAGCCCGTACAGCTGATACAGGCATGAGCCTCTTCCTCCCAAAAAGGAGCATAAAATGTTTTGGCCATGTCCTCACGAAGATGGCTCAGATCCAGTTGTACCTGAAATCCCTCTTTGACTTTTGCTAGAAGCTCATCTTTCTGGCCAAGCACCTTCGCCGAGTCGTCAACCGGCATCAACAAAGATCCTCCCCAGGCAATAAGTCTTTCACCTTTTTCGCTGCTGCTTTCAACCAAATAGTGTCCATCCATCTCGGTCAGTACCAAATCATGCCCGCGTTTTGAAAATGGTCCCACCCCTTGCGACGAACAAAAACAGTTCACACCGGAACGCAAGCAGTTCAGCGCAACAATGGTGGAAGCATCCCGCCGTGCCCGGTAATTCGTATCTTCGAATTCCTCAAGATAAAAGCGGTCCATGTATGCAATGCCATACGTATCACAGGCTCTGATACCAAATAAGATCTTGGGCATCACTCCTTTGTCCGCTTCATTGTGCACAGCAAAAGAATCCTTGGTTTTTTCCCAGGAAAACAGCGTCTCCTTTTGTTCAAAAAGAAACTCTTTGGCAGGGAGAGACAGATTGATATAATCCAAATTCAGCGTACCTTCTGACAGAGGCATCAGTTGTGTATTATCTGGCGTACCACAAGGAATCAACACTTCCTCGTGATCATTCCATTGCACCAATAAGGCAGGTAAATCATGTTTTTGCAAACGATACATCATTTTGTCACCTCTATTCTTACCGCTGTCACCTTGTATTCAGGAATTTTGGTCACAGGATCAACAACCTGACTGGTCAGTTTGTTAACAGGAGACTCCACGAAATGGAACGGCACAAAAACGACCCCTTCTTTGATGGACTCTGTAACCAATGCTTTCGCCGTAATGGACCCTCTTCTCGATGTGATTGTCACTTCCTGATGGTCCCAAATTCCCAATGCTTCTGCATCTTTTTTGTGGATCTCAACAAACCCCTTGGGAAATTCCCGGTCAAGTGTCCACACTTTCCTGGTCATGGTTCCCGTATGATAATGGTGATGCACCCGTCCTGTCGTCATGATCAAAGGATATTCTTCACTCACCTGCTCACCGGGGATTTCATAAGGCGTCACTTGCATCAGTCCTTTGCCCCTTGCGAACTTGTCTTTGTGCAAATAAGGCGTACCTGGATGATCCTTGGTAGGACAAGGCCACTGGATACCCACCTCCTGGATGCGTGCATGTGTGATACCACCATACTGTGGAACCAGCTCATTGATTTCATCCATGATATCCCCTACGGAATCATAGTGCCCCTCATATCCGAACAATTGCATCATCTCAGCCAAAATTTGCCAGTCTGGTTTGCTCATGCCAATGGGTTCCAGCACTTTATGAATCAACTGCACACGTCGTTCTGTGTTGGTGAAGGTGCCATCTTTTTCTATAAAACTGGCACCAGGCAGCACAACGTCAGCATATTGCGCTGTTTCTGTGAGGAAAATATCCTGAACGACCAAAAAGTCCAAACTCTCAAAGCAGTGGATCACATGCGTCTGATCAGGATCGGAAAGAATGGGGTTTTCCCCCATGACATACATGGCTTTCATCTTGCCTTCTTCAATGCGATCAAACATCTCAGAAATTTTGTTTCCATCCAGACAAGAGACCTCACCCCACGCCTTGGTGAACTTTTCCTTGGTTTCGGGATTCACCGCCTTATGATAGCCCGGGAAAACATCAGGAAGCCCTCCCATATCGCAAGCCCCCTGTACGTTGTTTTGGCCTCGCAAGGGATTAAGCCCGGTTCCTTCACGCCCCACATGTCCCGTGATCATGCTTAAATTCGCCAACGCCCCCACGTTTTTGGTGCCCGTCTTGTGTTGAGTGATGCCCATGGCATAAAGTATTGAACCTCTCTTGGCCGTGGCAAATCCTCGCGCAATCCGCTCTATGGTTTCGGCTGGAATTTGCGTAATGGTCTCTGCCCATGCAGCCGTACAATCCTTCACAGATTCCCGCACGGCATCAAAGTTCTCCACACGATTTTTCACGAATTCCTTGTCGTATAGATCTTCCTCAATGATAATATGAATCAGGGCATTGATGAGGGCAAGATTGGTGCCTGGCTCAATTTCTGCATATTCATGAGCAAATTCTGCTAGCCGGATCTTTCTCGGATCGACGACAAACAAGGTTGCTCCCTTTTCCAAAGCATCAAAAACTTGTGTCGCCACCAGTGGGTGCTGCTCTGTGGTATTGGACCCAATCACCAAAATACAATCGGACAGCCCCACATCGCTGATAGAATTGGTCATAGCTCCACTTCCAAACGCAGTGGCCATACTGGCCACAGTAGGAGAGTGTCACAAACGGGCACAGTGATCAATACTACTGGTTTTCAAAGACATCCTGGCCAATTTGGCCATCAGAAAATTCTCTTCGTTGGTACAGCGAGCCGAAGCAAATATGCCAATGGTGTCCGTATTGTCTCCACCTGTCATGGCCCGGGAAAACCCTTCTTTGATCTTGGTATACGCTTCATCCCAGGTCGCTTTCTGAAAAACGCCCTTTTCATCCTTGATCAAAGGAGTCGTCAGACGCTTGGGACTGCGCACAAAGCCGAACCCATGCCAACCTTTGGCACACAATTTACCGTCACTGACCACGTGCCCCGCCTGAGGCGTCACGCCCACGATCTCGTCCCCGGAAATATTCACATAAAGACCACAACCACATCCACAGTAGCCGCATGTTGTTAAAACTCGTTTCAATAGAATCACCCCATGTAATCAAATTCGTACTGTTTCATTATCTCTGACATCCCCTGCTTCTGTAAAGGAACACAGAAGTTTAAGAAAGTTATTTCTTTCACACCTTAGCTGCATATTCATTTTTCCTGCACTGCTTCTAGCGTCTCAAACACAATCCCAGCCACCTGAACCCGCTCACTCTTCCTGACAGGTGCAGAGATGGGTTGCGCATAAATTTCCTTCATCAGACTTTCTATTCTTGTTTCTTCGACCCGCTCCACGGATTGCGCCTTGACGGCCGCCACCTTGCCCCCTGTAACTTTTAAATAGGTCTTGAGCATACGATACGGCAAACCCAGTTGCTTGATGGCATGCTCCTCACCACGAGAACAATTATTCCCCGCCCAATCCAACACCGTATCTTCATCATGGAGCACCTCTACCTGACATCTCATGCCACAATGGATGCATCCAATTTCTGTTTCTATTTTCATGCTATCTCCCACAAAAAGCAAAGGCAGCCTTTCGGCTGCCTGTCTTCATTATTCTTTAATAAAGGCTTCGTACTCTTCTTCCGTCATCAGGCTATCCAGATCAGATGGATCTTTCATATCGATCACAACCAACCAGCCATCCCCCATGGGATCAGAATTAATCAATTCCGGCTCGTCCAACAATGCTTCATTGATCTCAACAATATCCCCGCTCACACCGGCATATACATCAGATACAGCTTTGACAGACTCAATGGTCGCCATGCCATCACCTTGTGTAAAAGAATCGTCTACTTCGGGTAATTCAACAAAAACGACGTCACCCATAGAATCCTGTGCGTAATCACTCACACCCATGGTTGCTTTGTTTCCGTCAACTCTAACCCATTCATGGTTTTCAGTGTACTTAATCATTTTGGTTTCCTCCACATAAATCATTTCTGTCTGTATTATACATTTTTCTATATAATATTCAAACATATTCTGAAAATTAAAGGAATTATTTCGGAAATAGCCGTCAATCCGTCTTTTTTTGACTCAACACACTCTCTCAATGGCCTTCATCAATTCCTCCTGGGTGGGAATCAGGGAATCGAAAACCAATTCACCATTGATATAAATACTAGGCAAATTTTTCACCCCTACTTTGCTCATGCGAGCAATATCCTTGATATTGTTATAACGATAATCACCCCAGTCATACTTTTCTTCACCCAATTTGCTTTTGACCTCTTCCACGGAAGCCAGCATATAAGTGCAAGCCGCACAAGTTTTCGGGTCCAAGGTAAACAATTCAATCAGAGGACGTTTCAAATGGGCATAATCTGGCACATCAATGACAGCATCAAAGCTTTTCGATGTATACCCATCAATCAATTGTCTGGCTTTGTCAGGATAGCGAACAGCCTGGGCCGCAGCCACTGTATTGGCCACTGGAACATCATAGGGCATATCACATCCTGGAGAAATGACAAGATTCTTGGTTCCTACTTTTTCTAGCAAGTCCACCACAAATTTCATATTGTCCTGTTGTGTGCCAAACAACATGGTTGTGGTCAAGGGTATGTTGCCCCCCAGCACGATGTCATAACCATCTGTGATGATTTTGGCTTGCGCCATATCGATATTCTCATCGATAAAAATGGCATCCGGCCCGGTTTGGCACATTTCTTCAATATTCTTGATGGCATTGCCGCAGACAAAAAACGATGAAAAACGTTTTTGTCTCTGAATATACGAAAAAATTTCCTGATATGGCTGTGATAGATATTGTTGAAAATGCTTGGGAGAAATCTGCGAAACAAGCGGATCGACCGGCGCAATAATATCCATCCCCGCTTCAATGTAAAAGCCAGCCATGGTCTTGGCGACCCCAGTCGTATAAGCCATTAGTTTGTGCACATAATCCGAATCCAGCACCATATCCAAAAACAAGGGTGTACCTCTCAAATGAGAAGCCAGAGTAAGTGGGCCGCAGAACAAACCATAGAGGGCCGTAGTATCGCCCACTGCTTCTTTCATACGCTTCATGGTCCGCAATACCATAGGAATCCTTCCGTCTTCCTTGCTGATCGTCTTTTCCATCATTACAGATGTATCACGCAAAGGATGGGAAGCTACACTTGGTGGAACAAAATCAGCCCACATCAAATCGCAACCCAATATCTCTGCTTCAATTTGCAAATCAAACATAACCGGTTGACCATCAGGCTGGTAAAGCTTATTGACCTCCATCAAGGCACGAAATAGCTTCTCCTCATCCAACAACACCTCTTTTGCAGAATAACCAACCAATTTTCCAGCATGGACCCCTGCAAAGGGAACCCAAGGTGCTCGTTCTACATCCTGATGTTTGTATGTCTGTATCACCAATTCTTTCCCGTCCATGAAACCTCCTTGAAAACGTTTTCATAATGCATTATACCTGATTCTTACCAATTTGAAAACGTTTTCAGAGAAAATCTCCCACTATTTTTTCATCGCAAAATTTCAACACCCTCGCTCTCATCCAACCATGCTATCGGTTCAATGGGATTCCCATACAAACTGACAACACGCAGAAAAGGCAACGTTGACAAAGGAGAAACATCTATAATCTCGTTGCTGCTGGCATCAAGTTCTTGTAACTGAGGATGATGCACCACCCAGCCAAGCGAACCGATGTGATTGTATGATATGTCCAATTCCTCCAAAGCCAAAAGGCCGGCCAATGCGTCCATATCTTCATCTTCCAAATCCATATTAGAAATATCCAAATGCTTCAAATCTTGCAAGCCCTCTAAGCCTTCCAAATTTTCCAGCATGGTATTGGTATGCAAAGTCAGGCTCGTCAACGTGCCTGCCTCTTGAAGCGGAATGAGAGTCGTCACAGAAGTAGCTGGTATCCAAAGAGTCTGTAACGATGTCAAATCACGCACGAAATCCAAATTTTGCAATCCTCCAAACCCCATTTGCAGTGTTTCCAGACCCTGCAGTGTGCTGAGCGCTTGGGCATCCTCTATCTGCTCATTGTAACTCAATGACAAACTCGTAATCTGCACCAAGCCGCTAAGGCTCTCCAACTTTAACCCAGAACATTGTTCTAAGGAGAGCGTGCGCAAAGTCATGCAATTACCAAGAGCGAATACATCTGTCAGATGATTATTGCCATCGAGATACAATGTGTGAAGTTGGGGCAAGGAAGATAAAATCGTCAGATCTGAAAAATCAGCATTGCTCAAATTCAACTCTTCGAGTGTCTCCAACTGGCTCAAAGGGCTATAATCCTCGATATAACAAGCAGACAGATCGAGTGTTCTCAAGTTGGTCAGCAACTCAATATCTTGTAGTGATGTCAGCGTCCCCTGATCACCATTGAGAGATTCCACCATCTCCAGCTGACTGTACGTCAATGGCTTGTCTTCTTCACCAAGCCATTCCCTCACCAAAATCTCTAAGGACTCATTGGAAAACACGACCTCTTCTTCCTCTGGAACCAAAATAGGTTCTGGCTCTTCTGTCTGTGGAATGGGGATAGATGGAGATGTTTTTTCCGGTATCACCACCTCTGGTGGCTCTTCAACGGGAGGTGGGTCAATATGATTCGATTGGCATGCCATACTTCCCAAAAGAAGAAGCAATATCAGCCAAATACCCCATGTTCTTCTCATTCTTACCTCTCCTTCATCTCTTCCCATCGCCTAGTACTGCTGTGTACATTATAGTCCTGAATATGAGCGACCTCAAGATTCTTCTTACCAATAGGCATTATAAAAGCCGACCGATTTCACGGTCGGCTTGCTACAACAGATGGAAAAAACTTTTGCTGTTCGCCTCCAATTTCATCTCCAGCTCATCTAGAGGGATATCCTTGATATCCGCCACCCTTTTGGCTACCCAGACGACCTGACTCGGTTCATTAAGCTTCCCACGATAAGGTTCCGGACTAAGGTATGGGCAATCCGTTTCGATAAGCAGACGATCCAGTGGCGTCGCCTCCACCACACGACAAAGCTTACTGGCGTTTTTAAATGTTATAGGTCCGGCAAAGGATATATACAAACCTAAATTGATACACTCCCTCATAAACTCCACACTACCAGAAAAGCAATGCATGACAGCACCTTGTTCAATGGGATAATCCTTCAGTATCTGTAGCATATCACCATGTGATTCACGATTATGGATCAGCACAGGTAGTTTTAATTCGTTGGCCAATTGGATTTGATCAATAAACACCTCCTGCTGTTTTGCTCTCGGTGATAAATCATAGTGATAATCCAATCCGATTTCTCCGTAAGCCACTACCTTGGGGTGACGTGCCAGCCGTAGCATCTCCTCTTTGAATGCTTCACTGTAGTCATGAGCATCATGAGGGTGCAACCCAATCGCCGTATAGACAGGAGAGAATTTTTCAGCCAGTGCCACGCCACGCTGGCTACTGGCCAAATCATAAGCAGCATTGATGATAAGTCCGACATTCTGCTCTTTTGCCCGCTGCAAAAGCATCTCCACGTCTGGGAACAATCTGTCATCATTCAAGTGGGCATGCGTATCGATCCACATGCTAACCTACCTTGCTGCCACTGGCTATGTCCGCATCCACTGTCAAAAGACGCATCTGTTTTTTATCGCTGCTGGACGCAGCCAAAAGCATCCCTTGCGATTCAATTCCTCGAAGTTTGGCAGGTTTTAAATTGGCCACAATGATAATTTTCTTAGCCTCAAGCTCATCTTCCGTATAATGCAAGGCAATCCCAGCGACTATGGTTCTTGGTTCCCCCCCCACGTCAACTGATAATTTCATCAGTTTATCTGTACCTTGCACCTTCTCTGCTTTGACAATACTGGCTACCCGTAAATCTGCCTGAAAAAAATCTTCAATGCCAATCAAATTGATGCCTTCTTCACTCTCTTGAATCTCATTTTCTTCCAAAATCGGTTTCTCTCCCATCTTAAGTGCCTCCTTGACGTCGATTCTCGGAAAAACTGGTTCCCCTCGCAAAATGCGAGTCCCGCCAATCGAAGCTCCAAAATCCACGGCATCCCATCCCTGCCAAGCTGCGTCTACCAATCCCAGCTGGGAAAAGACCTTGGCTGGCGTGGCCGGCATAAACGGAGAAATATAGATAGTAGCCACCCGAAGGGTTTCTGCGAGATTATATAGAACCGTATGCAATTTATTGGTTTTGGTCGCATCTTTGGCCAGAGCCCATGGTGCAGATTCTTCAATATATTTATTTCCACGGGCAATCAGCTTCCACACTTCCTGCAAGGCTTTCCCGAACTGCAACTGATCCATGTGCAAGACATAGTTTTTCTTTAAAAGAATAGCCATCTGGGAAAATTCCTGGTCCACTTCATCTTCCAAAGATTTTCCCGGAATAACTCCAGCACAAAATTTATCAAGCATGGAGGTAGTCCTGGATAGCAAATTGCCATAATCATTAGCTAGATCGGTATTGGTCCGTAGTACCAAAGCTTCTTCTGAATAAAATCCATCCTCACCATAGGGCATTTCCCTCAAAAGAAAATAACGAATGGCATCAGAACCATACTTTTCAATGAGTGCCAAAGGATCCACTACATTGCCTCTGGATTTGGACATTTTGCCTCCATCGAGCAGGAGCCAGCCGTGCGCAAAAACCCGATCAGGCAATCTAACGCCGGCCGCCATCAAAATAATGGGCCAGATAATGGTATGGAACCGAACAATATCCTTGCCTACCAGATGGAGAATCTCATCGCCATGCTTCCAGTATTTCTGATATTTTTCTCCTTCATGCAGATAATCAAGCGCTGTCAGATAATTGGTTAGTGCATCGAACCATACATAAATAACATGCTGGTCGTCGATAGGAACAGGAATACCCCAGTCAAAGGTAGTTCTGGACACGCACAAATCTTCCAGTCCCTGTTTCAAAAAGCTCAGCATTTCATTCCGACGCGTCTCCGGTTGTATAAAATGAGGGTGATCTTCTATATAAACTGTCAGTTCTGCAGCATATTTACTCATTTTAAAGAAGTAGCTTTCTTCTTTTACCACCTCAACAGGCCTACCACAGTCGGGACAATGGCCTTCATCCAACTGGCGTTCCGTAAAGAATGTCTCACATGGTGTGCAATAATATCCTTCATACTCCGATTTGTAAATATCACCCTTATCGTAAATAGTTTGAAAGATTTTAGAGACAGTCTCATAATGTCTGGGCTCCGTGGTACGTATAAAGTCGGTATACCCAATATCCAGCTTTTTCCATAGCGTCTGGAAGCTGTCCACGATGCCATTCGTATAGGCAAGAGGGCTCATCCCTGCCGCCTGGGCTGTTTTTTCGATCTTTTGACCGTGCTCATCCGATCCCGTCAAAAAAAACGTATCATAGCCCAACATCTTCTTGTATCGCGCCATCGTATCTGCCATGGTGGTGGTTAAGGCATGTCCAATGTGCAGTTTACTGCTGGGGTAATAAATTGGTGTGGTAACATAAAACGTCTTCTTGCTCATTCAATCGTCCTCCCTGGGTAACCTGCCCCCTGACTTGCGGGGTCCGTGGATTTCTTGTCACTTTCCTCAATATATTGATTATACAAGGTTCTTTTTGGCATGTTGTATTTTTTAGCCACATAGGATGCCGCCTGGTTCAGCTTGAATCCAGCCTCTACCAAACTGACCAATTCCAAAAAAGCCTCATCCGGTTGCACAACATCTTGGTCCTTGCCGGCGACAACCAACACCATCTCGCCCCGAGGCTTTTCTTCCTGCACCCACAAAAGCAATTCCTGCAAGGTTCCTCGCTTGGTCTCTTCATACCATTTGGTCAACTCTCGGGATAAAGAAGCATAGCGATTTCCCAAAAACGCTTCTATTTCCTGTAAGGTCTTGTCTAAACCATGGGGCGTTACATAAAAAATCATCGTTCTTGGATCTTGACGAGAAGTTTCCAGTCTCTTCTTTCTTTTCCCTGTTTCCTTGGGCAAAAACCCTTCGAAAACAAATTGACCTGTAGGAAGCCCAGATACCACCAGCGCATGTATGGCTGCCGAACCACAAGATACAGCCAAGACTGGAATACCAAGCATGCTGGCCTGTTGCACCAAAATTTCTCCAGGATCAGACAAGCCCGGAACACCGGCATCCGTAATCAAGGCAATTTGCTCCCCGGCCAACATTTTATGGCAGAGTTCTTTTGCCTTCTCTTTTTCATTGTGCTGATGATAACTCGTCATTTTGGTCGTTATGCCAAATCTATTGAATAACTTTCTACTCACACGCGTATCTTCTGCCGCTACCTGGTCAACATCCTGAAGAATCTGTATTGCCCGAGGAGACATCTCATCAAGATTACCCAACGGTGTCGTCACCAGATACAATCTACCTTGAGGACTCATCCAGTGTTCCTCCTCCCATGACTCGCTTGTATTCTTCTGTGTAGTCACCATTGGCTTGATGCAGAATCAAGGGTTTTTCCACCACCATCTGTCGACCAGCATCCTTGCCGGCATGCAAAAGAAAGGCTCTGGCTTTCTTGTCTGCCTTGCTGTGAATCAGCCTCAGGCGCAAAGGATGCATTTTGCTTTGATGCGCCATACACAAGGCCTCATCAAGCCGATTGATGGGGTAAATACAATAAAAATGTCCTTTGGGGCGCATCAACCGATAGGCCTGCAAAAACAAGTCTTCCATGCGAAGTAATGTCTCATGTCGGGCATCTTGTTCCATGGGGTGCCGGCTGAGTATGGCCGCGCGATGTCTGAAGTAAGGAGGATTGCATACCACTACATGAAAACGGTTGGCATAGGAAGGCCCCAAGGTCTTGACATCCTGACCCAGAACCATCCAATTTTCCAAACCATTTTCTCTGGCATTGCGCAGTGCCAATGTAGCCAAAATGGGCTGGATCTCCACGCCCGTGATTTGTAGCGCCGGCTCCTTACTAAACAACAACAAAGGAATGACCCCCGTACCCGTTCCAATATCCAAAATCTGCATATTTTTACGAGTATGAACGAAACCCGCCAACAACAACGAATCCAAATTGAACCGATACCCTTGCTTGGGCTGCCAAATCCGAAATCGGTCGTTGATGATTTCCATAGAGTATTCCACATCATTCATACGCTTTCCCTCGGACCTCACTTAAGAAACTAAGACAAAAAAGACAATCTTGACTGACGTCACGTATCTGGGCAAAATGCTCCGGGCAAATATGAAATCCTTCCTCATAAAGCTCCTGCAGATTGCCATGGCCTTGTATTTCACTAGAACGATAGACCTTGCTTAACACCTGCTCATTCTTTTCTTCCAGGGCGTAAACCTGCATCTTGATTTCTGCCAGTTCTTCCAATAGCGCCTTGATCTGTTCTTCTAACGCTAAGATGCTCTCGGTAATTTTCATGGATTCCTCAGTTCTGTGGTGGTTGCCCCGTAGATGGAGCTTTCTTTTTTTTAGGTTTGCCCCTGAAATGGCGTTTTTTCTTTTTCTCTTCAGTAGCAATAGTTTCTTCCTTGGGTTTGTCCTGAAGCAACGCTTCCTGCCCTTCCGGACGTTTCTTTTTGTTGCGATTGTTTCTCTTCCTGCGGTTGTTCTTCTGCGATTCCCCTTGTTTGGGGGATACATTGTTCTCATCTGCTTTGGGTTCAACACGCTGTTTTTGGTCACTTCGTGTCGGTTTTTCTTTTGGTTTTCGGTTACGCATTACAGGAGCTGACTCAGATATCGCATCGTCCACCACACCCCTCTCCATAGGATCGAGTGGCGTTTGCTTGTCTACCCTTTCATATTCTCCCAAAGCAAAAATTTCTCGTTTGCCATCTGCATACTTAACGACAATTTTTTCTTGCAAAAGCTGCACCGAATCAACAGACCCCACACCAAAAGGCGTTTTGACACGAGAGCCTTCTTTGGGCATCCTTTTCTTCTCCAGTTCATATGTTTCATTTTCATACTTGAGGCAACACATCAAACGACCGCAAATACCCGATATCTTATTGGGATTCAGGGAAAGATTTTGTTCCTTGGCCATCTTGATGGAGACTGTTTCGAAATCTCCTAAAAAGGTACTGCAACAAAGCTCCCGGCCGCATGAACCCAGCCCACCGATCATCTTGGCCTCATCTCTTACACCAATCTGCCGCAATTCAATCCTCGTTCGAAACACTGAAGCCAGATCTTTTACCAAGTCACGGAAATCGACTCGACCTTCAGCAGTAAAATAGAAAATAATCTTGCTACGGTCAAAGGTGTATTCTACATCCACCAGTTTCATCGGCAGTTTATGTTCGACCACTTTATCAGAGCATAGCTTCAAGGCATCTCGTTCATCTTGCTCGTTGCGTCTGACTTGCTCCCGGTCTTCTTCTGTGGCTTTACGCACGATTTTCTTCAATGGTTGATTCACTTCCGAGGGCTCAATAAATCGAGGCCCCACAACAGCATCACCATATTCCTGCCCGCGTACCGTCTCCACGATAACCTGCTCTCCTGCTTTGATATCCATATCATCGGGATCAAAATAATAGATTTTCCCCACTTCCTTGAAGCGGATGCCCACTACCTTGATGCCAGTCTGTTTTTCCCTGTCCATATCCATAATCGAACCATCCTTTCTATTTCTTAGATGCCATCCTAAGCCGCTGCAACATAACATCGATGGCCAGTCTCTTATTACCACGTTGTGAAAGAGCAACGATGGCTTCCTGTATAATCTCCATAGATGCCATGGCCGTCTCTTCTGACACAGATAGACACGTTTTTTTTCCCATAGAATCCAACATGGGTTCAATCTGTTGCACCAGAGTGTCCCGCAAGCATTTACGCCAGTAGAGCAAAATGTCAACCAGTCGCTCCTGCTTTTCTAAATCAAGGGATACGTCCCAAAGAGCAAAGGGTTGCTCTTGAAACAGGCGATACACAGAGGCATAATCAAGCCAAGCTGATGTATCTTCTACCTGTTCTTCCTGGTGAAAGCCTGTCATGGAATCAGAAGAAAGATCTGCCAACAGACCCGCCTTAATCGGATCCAGTCCATATTCCTGCTCCCATAACGACATAACGATATCCCGTTTCAACGGCATACATCGCATCACCTGGCAACGAGAAACCATGGTTTCCAACAAACTGTCCACAGAATTCGCGACCAACAAAAACACGGTCCCGAAAGGAGGGTCTTCCATGATTTTCAACAAGCTGTTGCCCCCAATACTACCCAGTTTGTCCGCTTCATCAATCAGCACCACCCTGTGGCTACCAGAAAAGGATTTATAGGACAATTCTTTTTGCATCTCCCTAATCTCTTCTATTTTATACTCTTTTCCTGGTTCTGGATGCATGGTGTACAAATCAGGATGATTGTTGTGTGCTATGATTTTACAGCTGTGGCATATACCACAAGCATCTGCATCCGGCAAAGGATCTAAACACAACAAACTTTTGGCAAAAGCTTGTGCCAGCGTTCGCTTGCCAATACCCGGCGATCCTACAAACAAATATGCATGCTTGCATTGTTTTTTCCTGATATCTTCTTTCAGTTGCTGCACGATGCGATCCTGACCCAGAACCTGGCGAAAATTCTTCATGCCTACCTCATTTTTTTCTGTACCTCAGCCCATATCAATGCTTCTATACGGTCCTCGCTTAGACACCCGTCGAGAACAATCAATCGTTCCGGATATTGATGGCTTAAAGCCAAGTACCCCTCCCGAATTTTCTCTTTGAACGCTTCTTGTTCTTGTTCCAATCGATCCAATTCCTTGCCCATCAGAGACATACGCTTCTTGGATACTTCTACAGGAATATCGATAACAAAAGTGCAGTCTGGCCATAAATCCTTGATGGCCATGCGATTGATCGAAAGTACTTCTTCTTGTCCCAGCCCTCGGGCCATTCCCTGATAGACCAAGGAAGAATCGATGAAACGATCGCACAATACGATATGGCCCTGTTCCAAAGCAGGCTTGATCAATCCCTCAACATGTTGGGCTCTGGCACCGGCATAAAGAAGCGCTTCTGTTTCCTTGTAAATGGGTTCTTCCCATTCATGAAGCAACAAATCACGAATCTTCTCAGCCACCTTCGTGCCACCCGGTTCCCGGGTAGTGACCACCGGATAACCCAACTTGGTTAATGTTTTGGCAAGACGCAACAGCTGTGTGGTTTTCCCCGATCCGTCGGCACCTTCAAATGTAATAAACATATTACTCCTTTATCACTGTTATATTGTTCCCTAGAAGACCATCCATCATGTATTTCTCTTCGCTAGCTTGACGAACCGCTTCCACCATATCTTGACTAATACGTTCCCCAGGAATAAGCCAGGGAATGCCTGGCGGATACATCCCCACCCAATCACCTGCCAGACGATTCACAGAAGACGCAAGAGGTAGTATTTCCTTGTCACTAAGATAGGCTTCCCGCAACGACAGCTCGCGTACGGTCTCGGGCCTTATGGGAGAATCCCAGCCAATCCCAGCATCATCAAGCGCCCATGTGCCAGAGATCTCCTGTAACGCTTTTACAATCAATATATCTGTATCAAGAGCGTCAAAGGGACCCAGTAACCCTAGCAATGTATCTGGGCTCGCCATCTCCACATCCATATGATAGTCATCCTGAAGAATTTGAGCCAAGCCTCTGCCACCCAGTTTTCGATCCACCCTGATGAGCAAATGCAAAGGATCTATCGAGTACCCCTCAGGAGGATTTTGCACCACCTGAAACCCTTCTATACAAGAAATACTAGACCTAAGATCTACTAGTCGTTGCAGCAGACTTTCTATTTTCTTGGTCTTCACCAGCTTATCCCAGTAGGCTACTGCTTCTTCCAAAGAAGCCAATAACAGCCATGACGGACTAGTCGATTGCATCATGGAAAGATGGCTTCGCATAAGGTGGAGACTCTCCGTGTCCTGAACATGCAGCAAGGCGCTTTGCGTCAAGCTTCCCAGTGTTTTATGCGCTCCTTGTACCACGATATCAGCGTACTGCATTGCATGGGGCCAACCCAAAAAAAATAAATGCGCTCCATGAGCTTCATCAGCGACCCAGAATTTCTCCTTGCGCATGCTTCGATAATCAGCCACAATCCCTTCGTATGTCGTGCTCAATAAAACACCTGTCGATGCTGAGCAAGCCCGGTACTGATCCACAGTCGGAGGCAATGCTAACCCTTGCCAAACGAACGGCTCGATAATCTGCGGTTCCAAACCAGCCAATACACAGCCTTCCCAAAGAGACCGATGCGCTGTTCTGGGCAAACAGATAGCATCCACCTTGCCTTGCAATGACAAGAGAGCCGCCTTCAGTCCACCACTGGCTCCGTTGACCAAATAATAACTGGCCAAGCTTCCGAAAATGCTCTGTACTTTTTTTTCGCTTTCCAAAATGCACCCAGTAGGAGCATGAAGACAATCAAATCCAGGTAGTTCTGTAACATCCATAGCCAAAGAAATCGCATCCAATATTTCATCGCTTCCTTTGTGCCCTGGCATGGAGAGGCGCAGTCTCTCCTGTTCGCTCCATTTTGCCATCGCCTTGGCAATTGGGTTTTTTCCCTTCACCATAGACTTAACCCAGTTGCTTTTTTGCTTCGAGCTTCTCTTCAAAAAGAGTCGTCTCTTCTTTTCTGGTCGCCAGCAATATGGCCAGAAAAATAAGCAAGAAGCCGATACCCTGCCACAAACTCATCGTCTCTTTAAAAAAGACCCGCGCCAACAACAAGGAAACCACTGGTTCAATGTTGGCTACAATGATGCCACGCCCAGCTTCCACCGTCTTAAAGCCTTGAATAAACAATGTATAGGCCACGCCATATGTTAAAAACGACAGAAGCAAAATATACTTCCAGGCAGTAGCAGGGACCATGCCACCCAAAAGAATCTCAACCGGATTTTGCACGATACCCAAAAAAATCACAGCAAACATTACCGAGTAAAAGTTGGCCACCCACGTATTGTATTTTTGCGCATAGCGCTTGCTGTTGACATTGTAAAAGCCATACGTCAGTCCAATCAAAAGGCCAAACAGTATCCCCAATGGATCGATGACCAACTGGGAAATATTGTATCCCACCACCACCAAAACGGTACCGACAAAGGTAATGAGCACACTGACCACCTTATTTCGAGTAATCTTTTCCTTAAGAAAAAAAGCAGCTAGAACAATCGTGAAGGCCCCAGAGGTATACATGAGGGTGATGGCTGTGGTCACATTGGTCCTCTCAATGGCGGCAAAGATAAAATAGCTAAACAGCCCGACCCCAATGATTCCATACCAGGCAAACGATAGAATATCTTGCTTTTGAATCCGTTTCTCCTTGATACCAAAGAGAAACATCAGGATAAAGATAAAAATGGCGCCAAACAACGTCTTCAAGAAGGCCAGCGCCAGCGGGGGAATCCCAAAGTTCAGCAGATACCGGCTGAGCACACCTTGAAAGCCAAATAAAAGCGCAGCCAGGGCAATCAGCACATACCCTTTCTTCATTGATCGATTCATTCCTTTTCCCCCTTAACAATATCATTTCATTTTATCAGAATTCACAGCAATAGTGTAGGGGAGTAGAAAAAAAAGATGAGTCCCGCAGGACTCACCACTGGCTTTCCAATCTTTTGTCTAGGCTTTTCGTGCCGGATAGGCTTTGAGTGCTTCTTCCAAAACCTTGAGCCCACGGCGCAACTGGTCCTCTTCCAACACATAAGCCAGTCGAATCTGGTTGGCTCCCAAGCCTTTCGTAGCATAAAACCCTGCTGCCGGAGCCACCATCAAGGTAGCACCCTCATAACTAAAATCTGCCAGCATCCAACGCGCAAAATCATCCGCATCCTCCACCGGCAAGTCTACAACGACATAAAAAGCTCCCCGTGGTTTTTTGCACATGGCACCTGCGATCTGGTTGACGCCCTCATAAACAATGTTTCTTCGCCAGTCATATTCCTCTTTGACCTCTTGAAAATAATCAAGACCCAGCTTATACAGTTCGATAGCTCCTACCTGCTCCAATGTGGGCACGCACAACCTGGCCTGACAGAGCTTGAGTACAGAAGCAATCAGTACCTGGTTTTTACTGGCCAGTGAACCAATTCTGGCTCCACAGGCACTGAACCGTTTGGAGATGCTGTCCACAATCACAACGCGGTCTTCCACGCCGGGGATACTGGCCATACTGGTAAAGCTCAGGCCATCATAAACAAACTCCCGGTATACCTCATCCGCAATGAGATACAAATCATGCTTTTTGGCAATATCTGCCAGCATCATCAGTTCTTCCTGGGTATAAACAGCTCCCGTAGGATTGCCAGGATTGGAAAAAAGAATGGCTTTGGTGCGTTCCGTGATCAGGGATTCAATCTCTTCTTTTTTGGGCAAGCAGAAAGCTTCTTCACTTTTGGTGGTGATCGGAACAGCCTGAACATTGGCCGGTTTCGAAAACCCATTGTAATTGGTATAAAAAGGTTCCGGAATCAGAATCTCATCTCCGGCATCACAGGTAGCGTAAATGGCAAAAATCAAGGCCTCACTGCCACCGTTGGTCACCAGTATATCCTCAGGCGCAAACGCTATGCCCGACTTCTGATAATAATCTGCAATAGCCATAAGAAGAGCTGGCTCTCCTTGAGAAAAGGAGTAAGCGATCACATCCACATCAAACGCATTGATGGCCTGCTTGAAGGCTTTAGGAGTTTTAACATCTGGTTGACCGATATTCATGTGGATCACACTGAGTCCTTTCTTCTTGGCTTGCTCAGCCAAAGGAACCAGTTTTCGTATGGGAGATTCTTGCATGGCTTGTATACGTTTCGATAATTCCATTTCATCCTCCGCGCAATCTGCGCTCTTTTGTAAACCTTATCATATCATAGCTTAAACGTGTTCACCAATTTTTTTCGCAAGCGTCTTGGCTCTTTGCGTGGCCATGCTGATCATTCGTCCCTCATTGACACGACACGCCTGATAATCTTTTAATATCACTTCACCCTGTACCATGACCATCTCAATGTTTCTGGCATCACTGGCATAAGCCAGCCCCATCACAGGATCATGGCATGCACTGGCCTTCGCTGTTTTCCCCGGATGAAACAAAAACATATCCGCCCGTTTCCCCACTTCAATGGATCCGATTTCATCATCCATACCCAGTGCTTTGGCTCCGTCACAGGTCGCATATGACAATGCATCCAATGCCGTCATGGCCTTGGGATCCAAATGCGCTACCTTGGCCAAAAGAATCGCTGATTTCAATACCTCCAGCATGTCATTTCCATTGTTGCTGGCGGCCCCATCCGTACCCAAACTACCTACCACACCATAATGCTTCATCCAAGGAATGGGCGCTGCCCCAGACGCCAAATACATGTTGCTCACAGGATTGTATGAAAAACGCGTGCTGGTATCCGCCGCCATTTTCACCTGTTCCTCACTCAACTGGACAGCGTGAACCATCAGCATGTGCTCCCCGAGAAGATTATATTGGGACAATGTCCCAAAATCATCAGTGCCATGAAGTTTCCTGGAGCATGCATCATCATAAGACGTTTCAGCCGTGTGCGCTGTAACCAAAAGATGTTTTTCTCTGGCATATTGACTGACCCAACGCAAACAATCCGGACTACACATCCAAAGTGCCGAGGGAGCCAGGGCCACGCGCACCAATCCATCTTGCTTTCCATGATAATCCACAACCAAGCGTTGCACGTCATGCTGGATCTTCTCCAAGGGTTCCAATTCTTCCGGATTGGCTCCAAAGAGAACCCCCGTGTCAGCAAAACCTCTACCCAGCACCAATCTCATGCCTACATCACGGTAACCCTGAATGGCCGCTTCATTCAGTCCCTCTTTCTTTTGCGCATACTGATAATCCAAAATGGTAGTCGTACCCGTGGATACCGCATCCAACGCTGAGAGCATCGCTCCGGCATACAAATCTTCCGCATCCAGTCTGGTCACTGATGGCGTAATCACGTGGGCTAGCCAGGCATCCAGCGAGGTGTCAGCACCAAGTCCCTTCAGTAGCGTTTGAAAAGAATGGGCATGCGTATTGATTAGTCCGGGAAAAATGACCTTGTCCCTGGCATCGACAATATTATTCACTTGCGGATACGCCTTCATCAAAGCTTCACTAGGGCCAACCTCCAGGATGCGTCCTTGGTGGATGGCTACACCTGCATCATGCAGAATATCCCTGTTCTCATTCATGGTGACTACCGTACCATGAATCCATATGCTATCAATCATATTCGCGCCTACTTTTCTTCCTGCAGGATTTGCCGTGTAAAAAAGAAACTATTGCCGTGACGGTTCAGATAAGCCACCTGACTTTGAGCGTGATCCTCAAATGTAAACGGAGAAAACGACCCCGGTGAGAACGTGCCCCCCACAAAAATGCTGCTATAGGTGATAAAGTATTCATTCAGCAATCCTTCTTTCATCAGCAGCCAATTGATCATCGGTGATTCAACCATGATGTGGTCAAACCCTGCCTTCTTCATGCTCCGCATGAAAGGCTTGAAGGATGTTTGGTCATCCTGCCCGGTCACTACTACGGGGATGCGGCCATCTAACGTATAGATGGCTTCCTTGCTGATCTTTCCCAGTAGATAGAATTTGTCTCCGGCTTCTTTACTGATGTGCAAATACCCCGCAGGAGAGGTGAATACCAACACTGGAATTTCTGTTTGCTGAAACAGCAAATGATCAAAGGGAATATCCGTGCCATCCTTCGATGCTACAATGGTAAACGGTTGCTCTTCTTTGTTTTTCATATGCTCTTTTCGATCTCTGATCAAATCCTCATCATAAATGGTGATCCATTCATTGGCCTCATTGATCATGGATTTGGTGCCGATCAATACGGCATCACTGTAAGCTCTCAAGACATTCAGAATATAAAAATCCGCCAAAGCGCCATCTGGATTCTGCGTATTGGAATGCACCAGCATATCTCCATCAAGATTGTCCGGATAAGCCATTTTCCCGTCCATGGAAAGTGCAATAGATGCAAACAGATACGGGTAGTCCTTGCCCTTGGGCAAAATAATTTTGCCATATGTTTTCTCTACTTTGGGTAGATAAGCGTTCGCATCTCCTTGGGCATGAATGCGCATCAACAGCTCTTCATCCTTATACAGATTGATACTGCTCACCTGCTCCGGCGGGAATTTCATCATGGGAAAGTTCATTTTTTTTCTCCTTCAAAATATCTGATTTCAATGTAACACAGCCATACCTGTCAAAGATAGAGATATGGTAAAAAATCACCATATCTCTTGGGTTGACTTCACTCCTCTATGGTTAGCGTTCCAGACCAAAGTCTTTACTGACCACCAAAAAAGCTTCATGTAAAATATCCAGTGCTTTGTCTATATGTTCATCTGTAATAACCAGAGGAGGTCCGATACGAAGGACATTGGTCTTCTGCCCGGATTTTCCAATCACTAGACCTCGCTTTTTACATTCTTCCAGCATAGCCAAGGTCTCCTCCTTGGCTGGTTCTTTGGTGATTCTGTCTCTAACCAACTCCACCCCAATAAAGAGTCCCGATCCTCGTATATTGCCAATCAAGGGAAATTCTTCTTCCATGCGCTGTAAACCTTCTGTAAAGCGAGCTCCTGATTTTTTGGCCTGCCCCGGCATGTCATGTCGTTGCATATAATCTATGGTAGCCAATGCGGCAGCAGAAGCAATGGGACTTCCTCCAAAAGTAGCAAAGGTAGGCACCTTCAATGCTTCTCCAATCTCATCTCTGGCAATATAGGCCCCTACAGCCAAACCATTGCCCATCGCTTTGGCCATGCACAGTATATCTGGTCTGAATCCGGCAATAGCATTGCTGTAAAAATCATGTCCTGTTCTGGCAAACCCACATTGCACTTCATCCACAATCAGAAGACCGCCAAATTCATGGGCAATGGTTTGCATTTCACGAAGATATTCCCATGGGGGATTGATCACACCGCCTACCCCTTGAATAGGCTCTACCAACAACGCTGCAATATTCTGGTGATTCTCCTGCTGAAGTTGTTTTCTCACTTCATGAGCACATTGTATGCCGCAAGATGGATAGGTTTTCTGATATGGGCAACGATAGCAATAGCCATTGGGTGCAAACTCTATGTCCAAATCTTTGGCCCTGGGATCGATGTCCCCTGTAGGACTTACGTTGGTACTCACCGCCGTCAGCAACGTGCGTCCATGATAAGCGTGATTCACAGGGACAATGAGCTGATTTCCCGTATACGCTCTCGCCAGCAGCATTGCCCCTTCCACTGCTTCACTTCCTGAATTGACGAAAAAGCTGCGCTGCAAACCTTCCGGTGTAATATGAGCCAACTTCTCTGCCAGCTCCACCATTTGCTCAGAAAGATAAAATGTCGATATATGTTGTAGGGTATCGAGCTGTTTGTGAATCACCTCGTTGATTTCCCGGTTACAATGGCCAAAACTAACCACCATGATGCCACTAAAACAATCAATGTATTCTTTGCCCTCAATATCATAGAGCATGTCCATATCGCCTTTGGTAAATATCAAAGGTTCCTCATACAATTGATGTCGCGCTTGCGCCATCATATACTGATTACTTTTGGCGATAATCTCTGTTTTTGTCATTTTTTTAGTGCCTTTCTATAATTTATTCCTGCATAGCCTTGGCCACGGAAGCACCCAAAGCCCGCAAGCTTTGAACGCCTTCTGTGTCAAGATCAACACCTTCTGCTTTTTGGTCTTTGGACCAGACACCGGCTCCCACATAGGCGAAGGGACCGCCGCTGACCACTTTTATTCCCAAAGACAAATAATAGTTATTGATGGCATTGAGCACCAGCTCCTGCCCACCATACCGCGAACCGCCTACCGCAATGGCAGCACCCATTTTGCTACTGTACGCATACGGATTTTTTTCCAGCAATAGCCAATTGGAGCGCATCCGATTAAAAAATCCTTGAAGCTGGGCTGTGATGTTGACGTCATAGACCGGAGAGGCAATCAAGTATCCATCGTAGTCGACAAAACGACTGGCCCACCCTGTTATGGCATCATCATGAAGAACACACTCAAGACTTTCTTCCTTTAAACAACGTCCGCAATCGATGCACAGATTGAATTTCTTGTTCACAAAATCCCAGATATCCACCTGGATTCCTTTTTTTCGAATTTCTTCTACAGCAATTTCCAATGCCCGGTATGTCGCCGCTTTTCTGGGACTTCCAGAAATAGCCAGCAACTTTTTACTCTTCATACATCTCTGCTCCTGCCTTCCTATGCGCGTCTTTTCTAGCCTTCACACAAGTTCAAAAAATTTTTTAAAATGATCTGACCATTGGGCTCTCTTCCCGTCTCAGCGCGAAACAAAGGGTCTTTTGCTTCTTTGTCCAACTCAGGATGGAACTGCACACCATACTGATGTTTCCCCTTTACGCGAAACGCTTGTGTCTGTGTCTTTTTGCTTTTCATCAATCTTTCACAATTCTCAGGCAATTCCAGTACTGCGCAGTAATGATATTCAAAAGCGTAAACATGCTCATCCAGACCTTCGGTAAGAGGCGATTGCTGGATCACTTCGATTTCGGTAAAGAATCTCTCCTCTTTGCCAAAATCACATCGTCTGACCACGCCATCATAGGCGATGGCCATCAAATGATGTCCTGCGCAGATCCCCAAAACGGGTATCTCAGTATTTTGAACCAGGTCTATGACTCCGTCATAAACATCAAAGTACAGATAATCCCAGTTGCTATTGCAGCCACCCAGGATCACACCAGTGATTTCAGGATGATCACTTAGAAATGCGCTACTCACTTCATAATAGCGTTTGACCATAAAATCCTGACCGCTGAGTGTCTGGACCAGTTCTCCTACACCTTTCATGTCCAAGTCTCCCAGGTGTACATTTTCAATATAATTATTAACGACGAGTATCATGATGTTTCTCCTAGAAAACAACTGCCAGGCCAGAGACCTGGCAGTCAGCGCCCTAGGGCGCACAGATAAGCAAGATTGACCTATCAGGGCCAATCAAAAAATAATCCACCCACCATCACTGAAGATCATTCTCATTCGTTTTATATTTGGTTTGATGGCGAGTGAACAGGGACCTTAAGCAATCAATTCATTGTTTTCGATGGTGCAAACGTCACCATAAACCTCTTCTGTTTTCTTGCCTTTGAGATACTTGATGAGAATAAGCATCAGACCAATCGATGCCACTGCACAAGCCAACATAATGGTAAAGATGATATCGTAACCTCGAGCAGGTCCATTGGCATCCAAAATAGATCCCGCCAGATTGTACATGAAAAAGTCAGGTGTATAACAAATCATCATCATGACACCAAGTGCGGTACCCGTGACCATCTTGGGGATTTTGGCATAAGATACCAACGTCCAATAGATACCACGAACAATGTAAAGTGCAATCAAGAATACCAGCAAGGAAGCCATGGCAATAGTAAGTGAACTGGGCACAGCAGGTACAAATTGCAAAGCGGCAATGGTCACAGCCAGCAAGGCTTGGGTAATCAGCATTCCCTTGGCAATGCCCAACTTATCCGTCAAGACCCCGCCAACGACCACGATAAGCGGTGCAGCAAATTGAGTGAATGTTAAGAACCAGGCGGCAGCAGCTTCACCCATGCCAAAAACACTAACCAAATAATTGGTGACGTAACCTTGAATGGCACTGGAGACGTAGATCAGCAGAATAATCATGGCAATCAGCCAAATGACTGGCTTTTTAAGCAAGGGAATCACTTTGCTTAAATTCACTTTATCGCCTTCGCAAGATGCCATTTCGTTGTAGTTGACACCTTTGAAAACAAACAGAATGACAAAAGCCATGACAATGTTTTGAATCGAAATGATTAGAAGTGCTCTTTGCAGCCCAGCAACACCTTCTCCTGCTGCCTGAAAACCAGCTATAAACATGGCATTGAATACAAAATAGGATAACTTTCTGCCACCTTCCAATGCGCCATAACCCAAACCTTGACCCATATTGTCAGATATAAACCGTGTCACCTTGATCAGAGCGGGGAAGTACAACCCGATAGAGAAAATAGCCATAAAAAACTGGATGATCAAAACGGTATTGAACGATGGCAGCGTTGAATAGGGAATTCCCAAAACGCCTACGCCCAACAAGGCCACAAAAATCAGCTTGGTTGGATTAAAACGATCTGCAATAAAACCTCCAAACAAATATGAAGGTATCGCAACGGCACCGTACATGGTCATCAGGAAGGCCAATGTTCCGTGGTCTACACCAAAAGCATCAAACATAGGATTGTAAAGAGTCCATAAAATGTAGGGAATAGAAAAAATTACACTACTGAACATCAGAGCAATGAGGCGGCCCCAGGCCACCCAGAGTTGTTTCTTCTCCATACTGATCCTCCAAAAGAAATTGATATTTCAGACAACAGGTCGTCTGATGATTAGATAGTTCTACGTTCATATGATTATTCCTGCTTTTTTTTTAATTATTTTCTTTTTTTCTTTGTCTAGGGAAATCTGTCAAAGATCTAGCGCATATGGGTTGTCAAGAAAGGCAAAGCATATTATAATTTAGTCGTATTCTCATCAGATGAGCATACCAAAAACATTAAAGCGAGGCGCTCATGTTATTCGTAAAAAATGTTCCCCTATATCGCAAAGCCAGCACCAAAATACTCGAACTGATTCACAACGGCCAATGGGAAGAGAATGTCCTTCCTTCTGAAGAAGCACTATCTAAAATGCTTGGCGTCAGCAGGAGCACCATCCGGGAAGCCATGGCCGAACTGACGTCCCAAGGTATCATCACCAAACGCCAAGGTGTCGGCAACATCGTTATGGACAGCGCTCTTTCCACCAAATACCGCATTGATCTAAAACTCGATTTTGCCTTCATGCTCAAAGAAGCCGGTCACCAAACCAAGTTCATACAATCGTATTCCCGTTATGAATCCATGCTTTTTGAAGGAGTACAGAAGGATTATCTGGTCTATGATGAACTCCTCATGGCCGATGGAGATATTGCCGCTATATTTAAAATTCATATTGCCAAAGATGCTTTGACCATGGAACCTGAAGAAAATCTGGCCAAAAGCAATTTCTTTGAATTCATCTTTGATTACACCAACGAGATCATTGCCCATTCCATTGTTTTTTTTGAGGCTTCTCTCGCCGATGCGCTTCTGGCAACGCGCTTTGGTATCTCTGAGGGAGCACCCATTCTGTCTTGGAAGGAAGTCTTCTATAGCATCAAAGACGAAAAAGTCTGCCATAACCGCATTTATTTCAATCCTAGAATCTTTAAGCCCACGATGTTGCGAAACAGCTTCGAACCAGATGAAATCAATGGTGGTGTAGACTGCGAGGTCTACCCCCATCTCGATGATTATCAATAAGATAACCATAAAAAATCTACCCTGCCCCTCTTGGCAGGGTAGATTTTTGATTCATGCTAGCAGGTCTTCAGGGGATCATCGTTCATAAGGGACGCATTCCATGGCCGGGGGCTTGGCTTTCTTGAGTGCGCCTGCTAGAATAACCACTGTCAAAACATAGGGAAGCATCAACATCAAATGATAGGGAATATTTACACCAAGAGATTGCATCCGCAGCTGAAAGGCATCTGCCGCACCAAACACCATGCATCCAGCCAGAGTCCCCCATGGGGTCCATCCTCCAAAAATAACGGAAGTCAGCGCAATAAACCCTCGTCCAGCAGATAAATTCTCAACGAAGCTTCTAGCATAAGCGAGTGTCAAATAGGCGCCACCCATGCCCGCAAACGCACCTTGCACCAATACGGCCATATATTTATATTTAATTACGTCGATGCCCAAACTGTCTACTGCCCTGGGATGTTCGCCAATGGCTCGAAGCTGAAATCCATAGGATGTGCGATTCAGAAAATACCAAACCAATGGCACCGTCAAAAAGAAACCATAGACCAAAATATTTTGTTGAAACAACACCACGCCCAAAAAGGGAATATGCGACAAAAAAGGAACTTTGAGCACAGGGAACTGATCAATCACGTTGGTCGTACCTGTCACGCCTACGGCAGCACGAAAGATAAATCCTGTAAGCCCAGTGGCAAACATATTGAATGCTGCTCCCACGATCAATTGATTGGTCAGCCTGGTCACTGTCAAATAAGCAAACATCAGCCCCATCAAAGCACCAACCAAAATCGCTGCCACAAACCCCATCCACAAACTGCCCCCTTGGTAAACCACCAAGTAGGCAAAGAAAGCACCCGTAAGCATTTGACCTTCCAAACCGATATTCAACAGCCCAGCCCTCTCTGCCAACAAGCATCCCAGAGCCGTGATCAACAATGGTGCCGACATACGAATGGTGGCCTGGATGAACCCAATAAGTAAGACACTATTCATCAACAGCTCCTCCTTTCAAAGGGGTCCATTTCTTGCCCCATAACCCTTTGATCTTATTGCCTATGCTTTTCTGGCCTTTTTTCCCGTCCATAGAGAGCACCACAAAAACAATGATCAAAGCTTGAATAACATAAATGATGACCATGGATACATCGGCAACCCTTTGCATCTGCCCGGCACCACCACGCAATATTCCAAACAGCAGTGCTGATACAATAACACCAGCTGGATTATTTCTGGCCAGCAACGATATGGCAATGGCATCGAATCCGTAACCTGGTGAGAATACCTCATACAGTCTTCCTGTCACACCCATCAGTTCTATGGATCCGGCCAAACCAGCCAGCGCGCCACTGAGCAAGGTGGTTTGCAGTATACGTTTGGAAGCATTGATGCCCCCGTAGGTGGCCGCACGGGCACTCAGTCCTACAGCCCGAATCTGATAGCCAAACACCGTTCGAAAAAGAATAAATTGCAGAACAATGGCCAAAATGACCGCGAGCACAATCCCAATGTGCAGTCGAGTACCTGGCCAGATGATAGGCAACAAGGCTGTATTGGCAATGGAAGCAGTCTGGGGAAGATAGCCTTCTTTCAAAGGACCATTGACGGCATAGCCTACCAGTCGAAATGCAATATAATTGAACATCAGGGTATTGATTACTTCGGAAGCACCTGTTTTAATTTTGAGAAGACCAACCACGCCACACAAAAGTCCTCCTGCTATGGCACCAACCAAAAAGGTTGCCGGTATCATAAAAATACTGGGCCATTGTACGCTCACTGCAAACCAAGTAGAAGCCAGCGCTCCTACCAAAAACTGACCTTCCGCACCAATGTTGAAAAATGAACTTCTATAAGCCATGGCCACAGCCAAACCGCAAATAAGCAGCGGCACTGTTTTGACCAATGTTTCTGCAATTTGTGTTTTCCCCCCCAACGCTCCTGTCAGAAGAGATCCAATGGCCAGTACGGGATCTTTACCCGTCAAAAATATCAGTACGCCACCGATAAACATAGCCAAAACTATAAATGCTATGGGTTTGAGAAAATTTTCTACGATAAATTTATTGATCATCCTGTTCACCTTCACCTCGATGTCTTGTTCCCGCCATCATCAATCCAATACTCTCCACAGGTGTATCCGGTGACACAATGCCCATGAATTCTCCTTCATAGAGAACGGCTATGCGGTCACTGAGTGATAAGATTTCCTCTAACTCTGTACTTACAAGTAAAATGGCTTTGCCTTCATCTCTATGTTTTAACAATTTCACCTGGATTTCTTCAATAGATCCAACATCGATGCCTCTTGTAGGATTAACCGCAATCAGCAAATCTGGATCTTTGGACATCTCACGACTGACCACCACCTTCTGCTGGTTTCCCCCTGAAAGCGCCTTGACCATCACCTGGGCATTGGGGGTCTTGATACGATAGTCTTCAATCAGTTGATTGGCATGATTGAGAATGATTTCTTTATCCAATAAGTAATGCTTGGAAAAAGGTTCCTGATTGTGATTCTTTAAAATTAAATTATCCGCAATCGAGTACTCCATGATCAGCCCTTCTTCTTGTCTATCTTCCGGAATATAAGAGCATTCTCTATTAAATTGATGTGGATGGGTGTTGGTGATATCTTGTTCCTGCAACATCACGACGCCACTTGTCTTGGCTCTAAGCCCTACGATGGCTTCAACCAATTCTTTTTGACCGTTGCCATCGACGCCTGCAATGCCCAGAATCTCCCCTTTGTGCACGCTGAATGACAGTTTATTGACTGCTCTGCCCCAATCTGTGTCGACCGTAAGCTTATCTACCGATAAGACGGGTGCCCCTTGTTGTTGTTTGGTTTTGGGAAGTCTAAATATCACTTCTCTTCCCACCATCATTCTGGCCAATTCTTCTTTACTGGTTTCCTTGGTATTTACTTCTCCAATGACCCTGCCATCACGCATGACGGTAACGCGGTCCGTCAGTTCCATAATTTCATCAAGCTTATGGGAAATAAAAATGATGGAATAGCCGTCTTTGGTAAATCGTTTCAAAATATCAAAAAGCTCCTGTGTTTCATTGGGTGTCAGCACGGCCGTTGGTTCATCCAAAATAAGAATTTTTGCACCTCGAAACAAGATTTTCAAAATCTCCACGCGCTGTTGGATGCCTACGGGCAGTTCTTCAATGATGCCTTTTGGATCCACTTTGAAATAGGTCATTTCACTGTAGAACTCTTGCAACAAATGGATTGCTCTTCGTTCATCCAAACGATAGCCAAGCCGGTCGGTCATGCCCAACGTGACATTGATTGCCACAGAAAAATTCTTGATCAGCATAAAATGCTGATGCACCATACCGATCCCCTGTTCCAATGCTGATTTGGGTGTATCAATCGCTGTCTTGATCCCACGAATATAAATATCGCCCTCTGTAGGTTGTTCCATTCCGTAGAGAATCTTCATCAATGTTGACTTCCCAGCTCCATTCTCACCCAGCAGTCCGTGAATTTCTCCCTCCGCCAAATCAAAATTGACCCGATCATTGGCCAGTACCCCTGGATACTCTTTGCTGATATTTCTCATGGATACTACGACCTCTTTCTTCATAGCGTTCCTCCTCATAATCAGTACACCCTCATCACTGAGGGTGTACCCATGAATCAATCAGCAATTCTCTATTCGATTTCCAGAGAGAAGGATCGTATCTGTCTTTCTCCTGATCGTATTTCTGCCATAATTTGCTCACCCTTATCCCGGATGGCTTCCAATTCTGGATTGCCATCAATGAGCTCGTCATTCCAGTGGAAAATTACGGCTCCTTCGGCTACCCCTGGGGAATAGACTCCTCCTTCAAAGGTTCCTTCCACAATCTGTCTGGTCACATCTGTAAAAGCCACTGGGATCTCCAAAAGCAGTTCCCCCACCATAACATCAGGAGCCAGATGCAACTGCTCACCATAAGCACCGAAGGTCCAAACACCGTTTTCCGCACACGCTTCAATGCCCCCAAGGCTGGCCGCATTTGCAGAACAGAACACCACATCGAACCCTGACTCAATTTGGGCCATTGCCGCTTCCTTGGCCTTCCCGATATCTTCCCAGCTGCCTACCCAGTTTGTGGTAACGCTGGCATCGGGATTGGTTTCTGCTACACCCAGTTCAAATCCCATCCAGGGATATACCAAAGAAGGGATCTCCATACCACCGATTAGACCAATTTTACCACTCTGGGTCAGTTCCGCAGCAGCCATACCCATGACGTAATATCCCTCTTCCTCAAGGAAAATAATGGGGCTCACATTGTTTCCTACTGCCTTGCTTCCAGATGTGATGATAAAATACGTGTCAGGATATTCTTCATGAAGCTTTTCTGCTGGATCTTGATACTCGAATCCATGCGCAAAAATAATGTCATAACCTGCATCTGCATATGCACGAAGTTCCTGTTCACAATCTGACAGCGACTTCACCTGAAGATAGCTCGTCTCTGCCCCAAATTCTTCTTCTACAGCCATCAAACCATCATAAGCAGAAGCATTCCAACCAGCATCACTAATAGGTCCGTTGACCAAAAGAGCCACCTTCAAGGCATCCGTTCCATCTTCTGCCGCAGGCTCTTCAACCGGCTCTGCCTCTCCTTCTTCTGCAGGACTACTGCATCCAAGCAGCGAAAACACCATCATCAAACTCAGCATTAAAGCCATCCATACCATCATGTTTCTCTTCATAACAACCTCCAAAATTTTCCAATAGAATGAAACCTCATCTTATCCTATTGTCTGATGTCTTACTATTCTACATTCAGACCTATTATCCTGCTAAAAATGAAAGCTTCTTAAAATTTTATTCGAGCATCCTACCAGGTATCCGTCTTGCATACAAAAAAAGGACGAGTCCAAAGACTCGTCCTTACATTAATTCTGGCAACGTCCTACTCTCCCAGGGCCTTTGCCCAAGTACCATCAGCGCTGAAAAGCTTAACTACCGTGTTCGGGATGGTTACGGGTG